>JBCCIR010000016.1:0-50908 GCA_039028175.1 Verrucomicrobiota bacterium | reverse complement strand
TGTTCCTGCAAAAGCTTCACCATCGCTTCAACCCGCTCGGGGTGTTCTTCCGCCACGTTGTTGTCTTCATGCGGGTCCACAGATAAATCGTACAGCTGAACAAACGGCGCCTTGAGCAGATCGGCTTCGGTGGGATGCCCACCGAATTTCTCCAACGCGGCCTTCCAGGCCACCGTCGGCATCGGGTCATTTCCTTCGAAGTTCCCCTCCCCTGCCTTGACGCCACTGGAGGGAGACAGGATCAGTTTCCAATCTCCTTCCCGAATCGTGTAGGCCACCACAGCTGCCATGATCAAGCTCGAGCGCATGGGAGCTACTTGCGGGTCCTTCAACAAAGGAGCGAAACTGATCGAGTCCGGCCCCTCTGACTCACCCAATTCCTGACCGGTGATATCCGCAAAGGTCGCCATGAAATCGCAGAGCCCGATCACGGATTCACAAGTGGATCCCGCCGGAATCACACCGGGCCATCTGGCGATAAACGGAACGCGAATACCGCCTTCGTATATCGAAAACTTATACCCCCGGTGGGGACCGCTTGGAAAATGTCCCTTCGCCTCGAGATCTTTGATCTGCTTCGGCGTCGCCTCCAGGATATTACCCGCATAGGGAGCCGCACCATGATCGGAAGAAAACATGACCAGCGTGTTTTCCTCCAGCCCCTTCGCCCGAAGCGCGTTCGTCACCCGCGCGACCGAGTGATCAACTTCCATGACGAAATCTCCGTAAACACCGAGATCACTCTTGCCCCGCCAGGCGACCCCCGGACTCGTGGGCGTATGGGGAGCGGTCAGCGCCAGGTAAAGAAAGAAGGGCTGGTCGCCACTTTGCGCGTCGATGAATGCTTCTGCCTCTCTGTAAAATGTCTCCAACACTTCATGGTCCTCGAAGTCCTTCTCCGCAGGCCCCACGCGGTTGAAGGCGCTCCAACCCTTCTGCGCCGTGATCTCTCCCTGCCAGACGTGATTCCGCGCATAAGCATACGGGAACATGTCCAGTGATCCGGGCAAAATGAAGCTCTCATCAAAACCGAATTGGATCGGCCCATACTCCAGCGGCTTGGTGAAATCGACATTATCCGGAGTCTGCTGTTCCGCATCGTCCGTGCGCGCCATGCGGGTGCCAAGGTGCCACTTGCCGACGTATCCCGTGTGATACCCGGCCCGTTTCAGCAACTTCCCAATCGTATGCTTCTCCAATCCCGCACACGGCCCCATAAAACCCCAGGGCCCACTGTTAATCGGCGGTCCATATCGCCAACTGTACCGTCCCGTCATCAAGGCCCGGCGGGTCGGCACGCAGGTCGAGGCGTTTGCGTAAGCATCGGTAAACCGCATCCCCTCGGCCGCCAGTCTGTCGATGTTCGGCGTATCAATCAGACAGTGATCGCCCCCGTAACAATTCACATCACCTATCCCAAGATCATCGGCGAAAATGAAGACAATGTTCGGTGCGTCGGCAGCATGCGCCCATGGTGAGAACAGAAATACCGCTGTCAGCGCGAAGAGGATTTTCATGCGTCTATTTGTCTCATTCTCCAGAGTTCCGCTTCACTCGGCCATCCAGCGGCAAGCGTTGCCAAGAATCTGGATCATTTCCGGCTGTTTGAACACCGGATACGTTTCGTGGCCGGGTCGGAAATAAAATACCTGCCCCTTGCCGACATTCCAAACCATACCGCTGCGAAAATGCTCGCCCTGCTCCCAATCTTCCCGGAATACCACCTCGTCCGGGGCGGGAATATGAAACGGCTCGTCATACATCTCAGTCATCGGAATCGTGACTGTCTAGGGCAACCCTTTCGCAATGGGGTGCTCCGGCTTCACAACCGAGAGCTCGCTCGGTTCGCCGTCGGGTCGGAACGCAGGAAAACAACAGTTCGGCAAATCGACCCTCACCTTGATTACCTCCCCCCGCTTTTTCAACGCTAGGTATGCGGGGGTCACGATGGAGTCTCCGGAGGGCGGCAATCGGTCCACAACCGGCACGTATTCAAACTCGATCGGCGGAAACCCTTCTGTGTCGGGATACTTCGCCCTCGCTTCAATTGCCGTCTTCTCATTCATCGCCTCCATAAATGGCGTTGCCCAATGGGCCGAGTGCAGAAAGATCAAGTCCAGTGTCCCCGCTTTCAGTCGCTTGATGATCTTCCGCTGGGCGGTCTCCGGGGAAATCTCCCAATGCCGAACATGCCCCCACCAAATCATCACGTCCGCCCAATCGAGATTCGCGGCGGAAAGGCCCTGCTCTGGATCATCGATTCCGACCGAACGAATTTCCAAATCGTCGCCCAAAGCTCCTAAGCGTTCGGCGATTTCATTTCCAAGAAAATCATCGTACGCCTCCGCCTGCTTGTCCTGACGTTCGTCCCAGACGAGGACATTGATTCCACGTTTCGCATCCGGCTTATCCTGTGCCGAGAGAGTGACGGCAAAGAGAACGAGTAGAGTCAATATCGGCAGAGCGCATTTCATAGGTCGGCAAAATTTAGGACAAAATAGAAATCGTTGAACCTTAAATCGGAGAGCCGCCACGCTGCGGCTTGCTATACTTCTCCCGAATCTCGGCAAAGGCGCCGTCCACGACCAACAAGGTCACCGTCAGGAACAAAAGTATGCTAAGTTTCATAGTCACGAGCGAAAGTGAGGCACACTTTCACCAAAGTTTATAATGGGGCAAAACCCCGGTCAACTTCGCCAAGAAGCCCAACCCTAACCAATCTTGACCCCACCCACAATTCCATCAGACCCTTGCATCCGATGAAATCCCTCCTCCCTCTCCTCACTCTGTCCTTCTCCACTTTTCTTTGTGCCTCCGCCGCGGTGAACCACGCAACCGACCAGCCGACCAACCAATCAATGGCGGCTCCGCCGCCCAACATCATCCTCATCCTCGCCGACGATATGGGCTACGGCGACCTCGGCTGCACTGGCTCCGAGCACCTCCGCACCCCTCACCTCGACGCCCTCGCCCAATCCGGCGTTCTCTGCGAACAGGGCTACGTCACCAGCCCGGTCTGCTCCCCGTCTCGCGCCGGGCTCCTCACTGGGCGCGACCCGCGACGCTTCGGTTATCAAGGCAATCTCAACAAGGGCGACAGCGCCTATCCCACACGCCCCGAACTCCTCGGCCTCCCTCCCGGCGAACTCACCCTCGGCGATCATCTCCGCAACGCCGGATACGCCACCGCCCTCATCGGTAAATGGCATCAGGGCATGGGCGAAGGCTTTCATCCCAATGAACGCGGCTTCGAATACTTCTGCGGCATGCTCCGCGGCAGCCACAGCTACTTTCCCAACCGGGACAAAAACAGCATCGAACGCAATGGCACTCCCGTCACCGAATTCTCCAACGCCTACCTCACGGACTTTTTCACCGACGAGGGCCTCGCCTGGATGCAGGAACAATCGGCCGCCGATACGCCATGGTTCGTTTTCATGTCTTACAACGCTCCCCACGGCCCCATGCACGCAACCGAAGAGGACCTCGCTCTCTTCAAACACATCCAAGATGAAACGCGCCGCATCTACGCCGCCATGGTCTGGGCGCTCGACCGCGGTGTCGGCCGCATCCACGACTGGCTGGTCGAAAGCGGCGAACTCGAAAACACCCTCATCGTCTTCTTCTCCGACAACGGAGGCCCGCCGAATAACGGCAGCTGGAACGGCCCTCTCTCCGGTGGCAAAGGCTGTCTCAAAGAAGGCGGCATCCGCGTCCCCATGATCTGGTCCTGGCCCGGCACCCTGCCCGAAAACACCCGCTACGACGCTCCCGCTTCCGCCCTCGACCTGCTTCCCACATTCCTCGCCGCCGCCAAAACCAAACCACTCCCGCCACGCAAACATTTTAGCCACGAAGACAAAGCCAACTACGCCCGCTACTCAAAACAATACGGCGACTACGAAGGCATCAACCTTCTGCCCTCGCTCAAGGGCAAGAAAGAACCACCTCACCGCACCCTCTTCTGGCGCCTCCAAGGTCAGGCCGTCGTTCTCGATGGCGACGACAAGTTGATTCGGCTTTCGCACCGTCCCGCCCAGCTCTTCAATCCCGTCACCGATCCCGGCGAACTATCCGACCTCGCCACCCCGGGCAACGCCCGCTTCCTCGAGCTCTTCCAGCAACTCGGCTACTGGGAGGCCACCCTCCCCACTCATCCCCTCTGGGGTTCCTCCCCCATGTGGAGCGGCCCCAGCGCCACCTACTACGACGAACGCCTCCCCATCGAAGAACCCCGCTGAAACCGCTGCGATCCCGTCTCAAATCCATACTATTTTTCCGATGTGAAGCCACTCCTCCTCCTAATCTTCTTCCTCGCGCTCGCACCAAGCACTCTCTACGCCGCCGATCGCCCAAATATCCTCTTCATTCTCACCGACGACCAAGCACCATGGGCGGTCGGGGTGGCCGGACATCCCCTTGCAAAAACCCCGCACACGGACGCTCTCTTCAAAAGCGGCGCCTACTTGCCAAACAGTTTTACGGTAACCCCCGTATGCAGCCCGTCGCGAGCCAGCACGATGACAAGCCGCTACGGAACAGAACTGGGAATCACCGACTGGATCAAGCCCTATCAGCTGTGGGATCCCGAGAACGAACTCGGAGGAACAAAATGGGGCCTCGACCCCGAAAGCATCGTTTGGCCTCGTCTCCTGCAGGAAGCGGGCTACGACACGACGCTCATCGGGAAATGGCACCTCGGCCAACCCAACTTCTACCACCCCACAAAGTTCGGCTTTAAATCTTTCATGGGCCATCGACACGGCGGCTGGCTGACCGTCGACCCGGTCATGGAAAAAGGAAAAAAAGATCAAGGCTTCACCGGCCTCACGGCTGACATCCTTGCCGACGAGGTCATCGCCTTCCTCGAAAAGAAACGTAACAAGCCCTTCCTCTGTTGTTGGTTCACCCGGGCGCCCCACACCCGTTGGCTACCTGTCAGCGAAGAGGATGCCGCGCCCTACGCAAACCTCTCCGATGCCGATACCCCAGTGCCGCATCCCGATTACCCCAACCTCGAAACCGAGCGTGTAAAGCGGATGACCCGCGAATACTTTTCCTCGGTGCGCAGCGTCGATCGCAATCTCGGCCGAGTCATGGAAACACTCAAAAAGCAGGGGCTGGAAGATAATACGATCGTCATCTTCTCCTCCGACCATGGCTACAACATGGGACACAACGGAATTTGGCACAAAGGCAACGGACATTGGGCGGTGAAACCGCTGCCGGAATCGACAAATCCCAACATCCCAAACGGACAGCGTCCCAATATGTATGACACATCGATCCAAGTGCCAACCGCCATCCGCTGGCCGGGTGTCATCAAGCCGGGAACAGTCATCAAAAAAACCACCACCAACCTCGACTGGTTCCCCACCATCTGCGCCATGACCGGCATCCCCATTCCCGGGAACGCCACCATCCGCGGCCGCGACCTCAGCCCCCTCCTAAAAGGAGAAAAGATCACCGACTGGGACAACACCTTCTACGGTGAGTACAGCACCCTGCATCAATCCCAAACACACATGCGCTGCTGGCGCACGAACGACTACAAACTCGTCCGCGACTTCAAAAACCCGGAGCGTGACGAGTTCTACGATCTGAAGAACGATCCCGACGAAACAACAAACTTGATCGACACAACCGACGAGAGACTAAAACAAGTGATCGCCGAATTCGACACGTCCATAAGAGATCAAATGAAGATGATCGGAGACAAGAGTTTGCAATGAAGTCACAGACGCTAACGATCCGATGAAACTCAGATTCTACTTCGCCTGTCTTTTCCTTTCTCTTGGGCTTTTCGCCTCACCCCACTCGGCATTTCCCCAAACCTTTATCGTCGAGAAGGAATCGCCCCAGGCGGAAATTGTCATCGCCAAAGAACCGGCTAGAGCGGCCGAATTCGGAGCCGAGGAGCTCCAAATGTATGTCGAGAAAATCACTGGTGCCCGCTTGCCAATCGTCGCAACCCCCTCAGCCGACGTCCCCGTAAAAATCTTTGTCGGCGACAGCGGACACGCAGCCGAGGCCGGCGTCACCTCGAAAGGACTCGTCCGAGACGCTTTCCGCACTGTCTCCGGAGACAACTGGCTGGCGCTTATTGGAAATGACCTCGAGTTCGAACCGCGCGAGCCTTGGGCGCGCCATCACAACCAGTGGGCAAGTGAAAAACAAGCCGAGTGGGAGACACTCGCCGGTAAACCCTGGATGAATCCCATCGGTCGGGCAATCTACCGCGACTACAACAAACAGCTCGATTTTTGGAACTACGATCATCGCGGCTCCCTCAACGATGTCTACGCCTTCCTACGCGGCCTCGGCGTTCGTTGGTATATGCCCGGTCCGCTCGGAGAAATCGTTCCAAAACAATCCGACATCGCCCTCCCAAACCTCCATCGCACGATCGCCCCGGACTGGGAAATTCGCAGCATCAGTCGCCCGCTTATTTCGACGAACGAACTCGAAAGCGCCCTTTGGTATCTCCGCATCGGCGCCAACAAGCAATACGCAATCATGCATCACGGACAGCGCCATCTCACCGAACATCCCGAGCAACGCGCCGCCCATCCGGAATACTACGCGATGATGGCAAACGGCAAACGCGATAACTCCAGTAAAACCGCCAATGCATGCCTCTCCTCCGAAGGCTTCTTCCAAGAAACAGTCGAATTCGCACGACTCATGTTCGACCACTACGACATCCCGATGATCTCGGTCATGCCGCACGACGGGTTTAACCATTGTCAGTGCGACCGCTGCCGAGAAAAGGCCACCATCGAGCGCGGCCCCTCGGGACTCTCGTCCGATTACGTCTGGGATTTCGTTGTCCGCGTCGCCAACGAACTCGCCAAGACCCATCCAGACCGGAAAATCTTCTGCGGCGCCTACAACTCCTACCGCCTGCCACCCCTCAAGATAGATAAACTGCCCGACAATGTCTTCGTCCAAATAACCAACGGTCGCCCCATCCGCGAGCTCGACGACGAAGTCCACGATGCCGCTGCTGAACTCCGCAACCAGTGGCAATCCATGACCAACAATCCCCTCTCCGTCACGCTGAATTATACCCCCTTTACCAACCGTGGCGCCTTCCGCCCCCAATACTGGCCCCACGTGGCCGACCGCGGCATGAAGGCAACCCAGGGAGAAACCTGGCGCGAAGATGTCTGGATCTCCAGCGGGAAGGGAGGCCTCCACTACCCCGGCATGGCCCACCTCAACCCATGGATCATCTCACGTCTCTGGTGGGACGTGGATCAAGATGTCGATGCCCTGCTCGATGAATACTACAATAACTTCTACGGACCCGCCGCCGCCGAAATGAAAGCCTTCATCGAATTCTGCGAAACTCAATACGCCCAACTCGCCACCGACGGTGAAGTCGCGAAGCAGGCATTGGAACTCTTCGATAAAGCAAAAGCCGCCGCCCCCGCCGACTCGCCCTTCGGCCAACGCATCGCCATGGTCGATGATTTCCTTCCGACCTTTCGTAGCCGCACTCAGCAAATTGCCACGCCACGACCCGAGGGCCTCCCGGAGTATCGCCTCGTCGACATGAGCAAAGACAAGTGGCGAGATGTCCGCGACTCTCTGAAAATGGACGGTAAACTCGATGAGGAATTCTGGACCGCCTACCACCATCCCCGTCCTCTGCGTGACACATACACTGAGGCAAAGCCCCTGGCTCAAACCCGCTTCATGGGCCGCTGGCACGAAGACAGTTTGATTCTCGGAATCCACTGCGAATTCGATCCCGCCGATCCGCCCGTCATCGGTACCGAGAAGGACAACGATCCCGCCATCTGGCAGGGCGAACATCTTGAACTCCTGATCGAGACCAATAAGCACTCCTATTACCAGATCGTCGTCAATCCCACCGGTGCCTTTATCGATCTCGATCGCGGCGTTACCATGAGACAAGGCCGCGCCTACGAATGGTCCTCTCAGGCCGAAGTCACCGCTCACCTCGACGAAGACCATTGGTCCGTCGAGATTCGCCTCCCTATCACCGGTTCCGATGAAGACCCACTGCATCAGGTCATCGGCACCCGCCCCTTCCAATCAAGAGCCGCCGACCTCGCCTCCGGCAAAGGCAGTAGCCTCTCCTGGTATTTCAACCTCTTCCGAAAACGCGCCGGTACCGAGACCGTCGAAACAACATCCTTCTCCCCTCTCGGATCAGACGATAAGAACTTCCACGTGCCACAACGCTTCGCACGGATTTACGTGCAATAAAACCCATCGCCTATCGCGACGAGATTCTGAAAGCTCGCAATACCGCTTCCGTTCACTAAATAGCGAGCTTAGCCCCATGTTCCGTCTCCTTCCTATCAGCTTGATCCTCGTGATAACACTCCTCGCCGTGATCAGTCTACCGGTCCACGCTGAAGAGGGCCCCCTGCCGAACTTCAAATTCCAAGGCGTCGCCCTCCACCCCGACGACCTCGAATACACTCCCACCGACCAGCTCATTCACCCCGCCATCGTCAAAACCGAAGGACGCATCAAGAATCCGCTCGGAAAGTTCTACCTCTATTACGCCCCACACAAACACGTCGCCACCAGCATGGCCTACTCCGACAGCATGGACGGCCCCTGGACCGAATACAAAAACAATCCCGTCCTAGAGGGGCCCGCGGCTCCCGAGGTCCGCTGGATGGAAGAATACAAAAAATTCTTCATGTGGGGCCATCGCAAGAACAGCCAGACCGAACTCTGGACAAGTGAAGACGGTATCAATTGGGAATACGACAGCGTCAGCATTAAAGCCGCCGACATCGGCACACGCAATGCCACTTACAATCGCGTCTACGAATACCCCCTCAAAAAATTCGGAAGCCGATACATCATGCTCTACTCCGGATTCATCGAGGGGCAAGAACCGGATACGGGAATCCGATGCGTCTGGCTCGCCCATTCCAAGGACGCGAAAAACTGGACCCAACTCACCACCCCCCTGGTCGAACCCATCGACTGTGAGATGGATAACCTTTACGGACCGGCGCTCCTGCGGTGGAAAGGACGCAATTTCATCACCTACCAGGACATGACCACCTGGCGCGGCGGGAAACTCAAGTATGTCGAGGTCGACCACGAGCTCAATCCGATCGGAACCGACGGCAAACGCTTCGTCCTGATGGATCCTCCCGATGGGCCGCCGCTGGAAAACCGATACCGCGGATCAGAATTCTATCTCGAAGGCGATACACTCTATCTCTACACCAGCGGAGCACGGTCAAAACGGCTGATCGCCTGGGCCAAAACAAAGGTGAACCCCGATGACGTGACATCCCTGGAACCATCGGACGCCCCCTCGTCCACCTCCCCTTCCACTACTCCGACGCGGCCATGATCACCGTCGCCATCAAGCAGGGCGAGTGCGCCAAAGTCGAATCCACCTCGCGGACACGCGGGGCAACAAATTAGTGTCGTTTCCGAGACCATGCGTCCCCTTCTCTCCCTCGTCATTCTCACCCTGATCCTCCCCTGCATCGAGTCCTCGGCCGAAGAATGGACACGCTTCCGCGGACCAAACGGGTCGGGAATCAGCCCGGCAATGACCATTCCCGTCGAATGGACCGCCGAGGATTACAACTGGCAGATCGACCTGCCCGTCCAAGGCAGCAGTTCACCAGTCCTGTGGGGCAAGCGGCTCTTCCTCATGGGCGCCGATGCCGACGCGGGTCTTCGCAGCGTGCTCTGTATCAACGCTGATAGCGGCGAGATTCTCTGGCGCCGTGATTACCCCGTCCAACGCCACTACCAGCATCGGGACAACGACTTCGCCTCCGCAACTCCCTGTGTGGACAAGGACGGCCTCATTCTCGTCTGGGCAGACCCCGAGAAGCTTCTCATGACAGCTCTCAACTTGGACGGAGAAGAAATCTGGCAGCGCGACCTCGGACCCTACAAGGGCCTGCACGGCTCGTCGAACTCCCCCATCATTGCCGACGGTCTCGTGGTCCTCGCGAATGACCAGATGGATCCTAAGCGCTTCTCCTGGTATCTCCCCGAAGGAACGAACATGGATCCGGGCAAGAGCTTCCTCATCGCGCTCGATCGTCAGACCGGCGAGACCCGGTGGAAGATCGATCGCAAATCGGAACTCGCGGGCTACGCCACGCCCTGCGTCCGCCGCGTCGGCGATCGCACTGAAGTCGTCTTCACCAGCACCCCCCACGGCGTCACCGCCGTCGATTTGCAAAGTGGGCGCATCACTTGGGAAATCGACGGACTCTGGGATAACCGCACCGTCGCCTCACCGCAACTCTACGAAGACCTCGTCTTCGCCAGTTTCGGCCAGGGCCTCTCCGGCCAGCGCCTCGTCGCGGTTCGTCCCGAGAAACCCGGCAGCACAAAAGGCGAACTCGTCTACGATATCACCAAGAACGTGCCGCTCGTTCCCTCCTTCGTCGTCAAGGACGACCTTCTCTACCTGTGGACCGACAGCGGCATCGTCACCTGCGTGGACGCCGCAAGCGGCGAGGTGCATTGGCGCGAGCGCGTCGGAGGCGACTTTTACAGCTCTCCCATCTGGATCGAGGGACGTTTGTACTGCATCAGCAAACGAGGCCAGGTCGTCGTCCTCGCCGCCCGCAAAAACTTCGAAATCCTCGCCCGTGTCGAGCTCGGAGAGAAAACCTTCGCCACGCCCGCCGTCGCGGACGGCGTCATGTATCTACGCACCCAAACGCGCCTCTACTCTGTTGGCAATGCCTCTCCCAGCAGTTGAATGATGGAAACCGCGCAAAAAACAGTCTGGGAAGCGGTCACCGGACATCTGTAAAAAGGCATCCGTGACAAATTGACTCCCGTCTCTCCGTTCTCACGATCGCAAGATCGTCCAATATGAAACCCCTGGCATTCCTCATTCTTCTCATCACCTTTCCGGGCCCGGTCCTCGGCGCAACTCAGGAACCTCCCAACGTGGTTTTCATCCTCACCGATGACCAGCGCGACAATTCCTTTTCCGGAATGGGTCACCCCTGGGTGAAAACCCCCAACGTCGACCGACTCCTTCAGCGGAGCACCCGTTTCCGAAACGCATACATCGCTGAACCAACCTGCAAGCCGAGCCGGGCCGCAATCTATCTGGGTTGCCACGAGCGCGTCAACCACCACGGCTTCAGCTCCCCCGCGAAGATGAATGCTGCCCAATGGGCCGACAGCTTCCCCGCCCTCCTGCAAGGCGCCGGCTTCCACACCGGCTTCGTCGGGAAATGGCACATCACCAACACCAAGGACCTGATCTTCGAAGAACTCTTCGACTACGTCCAGGGCCACAACGGTCACGGCCCCTTCTTTTTCGAGCAGGAAGACGGAAGCCAACTCACCACGAATGATCACTACACAAACAAAGCGGTCGAATTCCTCGAATCGTCGCAAGGTAAACCTTTCTTCCTATCGGTCTGCTTCGCCACACCTCACGGCTCCAAAGTAAAATCCATGCACCAGGTGCTGGATGAACCCAATCACTTGAACCCTCAACTCACCGATCACCCGATCTACGGGGGAATGTATCGCGATCTCACCTTTTCGATTCCCTTCGAGCAAAGACCCAATCCCTACGAACACATTCCGAAGTCGGTCATGGACCAGGATAAGGGACGAAACAGAACTTACAGTTACAACTACACCGAGCCCATGTCGCGCGAGCATCACTATCGCTACTACCAAATGGTCACCGAGATCGATCGAATGGTCGCTCGCATCGTGAAGACTTTGAAAACCCTCGAACTCCACGACAACACCGTGCTGATCTTTGGAAGCGATCATGGCCTTCTCATGGGCGAATACGGGATGGGGGGCAAGGGGCTCGTATACGATCTCACCGCAAAGTTCCCCTGCTTCGTCTACGACCCGGGGGCGCCAATGTCGGCGCGAGGCCAAGTCCGCGACGAACTCGTTTCCAGTCTCGATATTTCCGCGACGATCCTCGACTACGCCGGCGTAGAGAAGGCCGGCTTTATGGACGGAAAAAGCTTCAAGCCCCTCGTTCAGAGTGCCGGAAATGTAAAAGGCTGGAGGACGGGGCTCTTTCTCGAGAATCTTTACACCGGTCGGGACACCCCGGTTCAGGCCGCCTATGTGGAAGAAGGCTGGAAGTATATCCGCTATCACAAGGCGCCCCATCCCTACAATGAGAACGACATCATGATTCGTGAGAAGGCGCCGGTCCATGAGCAACTTTTTGACCTCAGCTCCGATCCCGGCGAAGTGCGAAACCTCGTTGAGAACCCTGAAGCAAGTGAAGTCCTGGCGAAGCTGAAAGCAAAAACCCTGGAGTCGCTCGAAACTCTCAACCAGCGCCGGGCGGACTACCACGCCCATTACCTTTCCCAATAATCACGACCTCCGTGAAACACTCCTACAAATCGCTTCCATTCGGCATTCTACTGGGCCTGCTTTGCTACCCCAATCCACTCAATGCCACCGAGATCCTCTGGACCCAGTACTGTCAGCACCAAGGCACGTTGAAACTGCTCGTCCACCTCGACACCGACCCCACCGCTCCTGCCGCGGGCGATGGCGAACCGGTAGAACTCTTCCTTCGTGACGGCGACGCCGACCAGTGGGAACCCGCCGGCTCGGCGGCAATCGATCAGCTCACCGCCACGGCCCTGTTCAGAATCGATTCCTGGCCCCGCCACAATCAAAAACTCTTCAAAGTCACCTGCGGCGATTCCACATCGGAAGGAACCTTCCGCGCCGAACCGAAAGAAGGATCCATCCTCAAACTCGCCGGCCTCTCCTGCCACAAGGACATCGGCTGGCCCTGGAAAGAAGCAATCGAAGAACTCATCGCACACGATCCGGACCTCGTCTTCTTCTCCGGCGACCAAATCTACGAGAACGACTACAACAGCCCCATGTTCCGCGCCATGACCGAGGAAGAGGTCCCGAAGGGAATGAAAAACTACCTCGAGAAATACCGCAAATTCGGCGAAGCCTTCCGCGAATTGATGCGGGATCGCCCCACGATCATGATCACCGACGATCACGACGTCTTCGCGAACGACCTCTGGGGCCGCGGAGGCATCCGCATGAACGGCGACCGTACCACTGGCGGCTATCCCACCCATCCCGCCTGGGTCAACGCCGCCGAATTTACCCAGACGGGCAATCTTCCCGATCCCGCAAATCCTGGCCCCCACGGCGACGGAGTGCTCGCCTACTACACCGCCCTCGAATACGGCGGCGTCCAATTTGCCATCCTCGAGGATCGCAAATTCAAAAGCGCGCCCTCCGAAGTCATCACCGAGTTGATTGCACCGGAAGGTTTCAAGTGGCCCAACCCTCGCAAAACCGATTTTAAAATCGAAGTCGTCCTCGACCCCGATTACGACTGCACCCAGCTCGACCGCCCTGACCTCCAACTCCTCGGCCAGGAACAAGAAGCCTTCCTAAAGGATTGGGCCGAAGACCTGAAGCAGTCCGGTCAAATTGGGGCGGTGCTCTCCCAAAGCCCCTGGGCCCACGTCGCGATGTACTCGCCCACCTCCGCCGACACCGATTCCAACGCCTGGCCTCAGTCCGGCCGCAATCGGGCCCTCAATGCCATCGGTGATGCCCCCGTTGTCATGCTCCACGGCGACGTCCACCTCGGCACCCTCGGGCGCCACGGCGTCAAAGAATTCAATGATGGCCCCGTTGCCTACTCACTCCCCTCCTTCTCTTCCCGCGCCAGCCGCAAATGGGAACCCCTCGAAGCCGGTGAAAATCGCAAACCCGGCGCTCCCAAAAACACTGGCGAATTCCACGATCGCTTCGGCAATAAAGTCACCATGTTCGGCGCTGGCAATGGCCTCAACGGATACGGCATCATCCTCTTCGATACGGAAAACCGGGAAATCGAATTGCAGTTTCACCCCATGAATGAAGAGCGAAAACCTATCAATGTTGAAGTTTCCGGCTGGCCGCATACCGTGGAATTTGAATAGCCCACCGCTCGTCAGTTGGCACACTCTCCATATGAAGCTGGAAAATAGCAATATCCTTTCACGCCCACAGAGAAGTCGATGAGGTTAACGCAGTGAAATCCGATTGGGCACTCCACCGATACGTCAGGCGAACGCTCAAAGCGGCGGTCCTGATTGCTGGGCTGGGATCACAGCTCGTCGCTGGTGAAGTGTCATTTAACCGCGATGTGCGACCAATCCTCTCAGAAAACTGCTACCAATGCCACGGACCGGATGCTGAAGAACGGAAAGCAGATCTCCGACTCGACACCGAAGCCGGCGCAAAGGCCGATCTCGGCGGATACCACGCCGTCGTCTCCGGGGACTTGTCCACAAGTGAGTTGGTGGCGCGAATTCTAGCGGAGGACCACGATGAGCTCATGCCTCCTCCCAAGTCGAAAAAGCGCCTCACATCGGAACAGAAGGAAACACTGCAGCGCTGGATCGAAGAGGGCGCAAAATTCGAAAAACATTGGGCCTTCGAGCCGGTCGCCAAGTCCGTCCCCCCCAAAGTGAAGGACGAATCCTGGGCACGAAACGAAATCGATCACTTCATCCTGGCACGACAAGACGCTGCCGGCATCGCGCCGTCACCGCAAGCGCCTCGGGAAGTGCTGATCCGCAGACTATACCTCGATCTGATCGGACTGCTTCCCAGCCCAGAGGAGGTCCATGCCTTCGTCCACGATAAACGCCCCGACGCCTACGACCGACTCGTCACCCACTTGTTGAGCTCCGTTCATCACGGAGAACGTTGGGGCCGGCATTGGCTGGACCAGGCCCGCTACGCCGACTCGGATGGCTACACCATCGACCGCCCCAGAACTCAATGGCCCTACCGAGATTGGGTCGTAAGAGCCATAAACGCCGACATGCCGTTCGATCAGTTCACCATCGAACAACTCGCGGGCGATCTCCTTCCAAATCCAACCCACGACCAATTACTGGCCACAGGCTTTCACCGAAACTCTCTCATCAACGGAGAAGGCGGCACCGACAACGAACAATTCCGCAACGAAGCCGTCGTCGACCGGGTGAATACCACGGGCGCCGTGTGGCTCGGCCTGACCGTGGGCTGCGCCCAATGCCATACCCATAAGTTCGACCCCATCACACACCACGAGTATTTCCAAATGTTCGCCTTCTTCAATAGCGACGAAGATGTGAACAACGTGGGGCCAAACCTCTTGACCCCCGAGCCAACCTCCGCCGATGTCGCACGCCTGAAGGAAATCGACAAGGAAATCAAGACCCTGCGCGCGAAGAGCAAAGGCAGCTCGATTGCAAAGAACGAACAGCTCAAAGAGGAAGATTGGAAGATCATGCGTCCGGTACGATCAAGAGCCGAAAGTGGCGCGCTGCTCGAATTGCAACCGGATGGCTCACTCCTGGCCTCTGGAACACTCGTCAAGGAAGATGAATACCTCCTGAGAATCCGCATCGAGACCGACGCCGTTTCATCCGTGCGGATCGAAGCGATTCCCGATGAATCATTGCCAAGCGGCGGACCCGGACGCGCCGCAAACGGGAACTTCGTCCTCACGGAAGTGGAAATTTCGAAACCCGATGGAACCAAGTACGACTGGCTCGACGCGGGGGCCGCAGACTACTCGCAACCGGGACACGAAGTCTCCCGGGCAATCGACGGTGATCCCCTCACAGGATGGGCGATCAACACGAAACAAAAGGGGAATGTCGCTCGCTGGGCGGCATTCTCTCTGACCGAGCCGGTCATTGCCGATGAACAAGGGGCCGTCGACTTACGACTAAAGTTCTGGCACAAAGCAAGACCCTACACACTCGGCCGGTTCCGGGTATCCATGTCCGAAAAACCGCTTCCCGGCGGTTCCCCGGAAGATCAAAAACGGCAAAAACAGTTAAAAGCGTTGCTCGCCGAAAAAGATCAAATCGAGGGCAAAGGTACCAAGATGATGATCATGCGCGAGCTCGACGAGCCCAGGGAAACCCACGTTCACGTTCGCGGCGATTTTCTGCGCAAAGGCGATAGGGTCGGACCGGGGACTCTCGAGGTATTGCACGAATTCGAGACCGAATCAGGACACCCAAACCGCCTCGACCTTGCACAATGGCTGGTCAATCATGCCAATCCCCTCACACCACGCGTGGTGGTAAACCGAGTATGGCAGAAATACTTCGGCCGCGGCATCGTCGAAACAGAAAACGATTTCGGCACGCAAGGAACCCCGCCCACTCACCCCGAACTGCTCGACTGGCTCGCCCGACGCTTTGTTGAAGAGGGTTGGTCGATGAAGAAACTGCACCGCCTAATCGTCAGCTCGGCGACCTACCGCCAGGCTTCCTCGGCACGACCCGATCTACAAGAAATCGATCCAAGGAACTTGCTCCTCGCACGCCAGGAACGACTGCGCGTGGAAGCGGAAATCGTGCGTGATCTCGCCCTCAGCGCAAGCGGAAAACTGACGGAGAAAATAGGGGGACCGCCCGTGTTTCCTCCACAACCGGACGGCGTATACGCCTTCACCCAAAGAAAAAAGAACTGGGAGACGAGCGAGGGAGATGATCGCTTCCGAAGAACAATTTACACCTTCTTCTATCGCAGCGCTCCCCATCCCATGCTCACCACCTTCGACACCCCGCGCTTCAATGCGACTTGCACGCAACGCATTCGCTCGAATACCCCACTCCAATCACTGATGGTGGCCAACGATGCGGGCCTCTACGAATTGGCCCAGAGCCTCGGCACTCGAGTGATTCAAGAGCTCCCAGAAGGCAGCAACCAGGTAAGACTTGAGCGAATGTTTCAAATCTGTCTTTGCCGAACGCCAGAGCACCAAGAGCTGGAGTTTCTGATGAAATTCCTGGAAAAGCAACGTCAGGAGGCCGATGAACTGAACGCGTGGACGGCCACCGCAAGGGTATTGATGAACCTCGACGAATTTATCACAAGAGAATAGGTATGGGCGACTTGAGGCATATTACACGGAGACATTTCTTCTCCGATTGTAGAGTGGGCTTGGGCTCCATCGCCCTAGGCGGAATCTTCGCCAAGGAAGGGTGGGCCGCATCCCGCAACCCTCTCGCCCCCCGTCGACCGCACTTCGAAGCGAAAGCCAAGAACGTCATTTTCATGTTCATGGCGGGAGGACCAAGCCAACTTGAACTCTTCGAAGACAAACCGGAGTTGACCAAGTTCAACGGTCAAGCGCCGCCGGACCAGTTCATGAAAGGCAAACGCTTTTCCTTCCTCGGTCCCGAAGCAAAACTCCTCGGTGGCACACGTAAATTCAATCGCTACGGACAAAGCGGAGCCACCCTGAGCGAACTCCTCCCCTACCATCGCGAAATCGTCGACGACGTTTGCTTTATCCGAAGCATGAAGACGGATGTCTTCAATCACGGACCGGCAAAAATTTTCCTCAACACCGGTTCACCTCAACCCGGGCGGCCAAGCATGGGCGCCTGGACGACCTACGGAATCGGGAGCGAAGCCACGGACCTCCCCGGCTTTGTCGTGCTCCAATCGGGACCACGCGGACCTCGGGCCGGCTCGTCTCTCTGGTCGAGCGGATTCCTCCCCACCACCCACCAAGGCGTCCCCTTCCGGAGTTCCGGAGACCCCATCGTCAACCTGACAAGTCCCTCAGGTATCAAAAATAAACAACAACGACAGTTTTACGACGCGGTGTCAGCCTTGAACCAAAAACGCCTCCAAGCCGTCGGCGACCCGGAAATCGAAACTCGAATCGCCGCCTACGAAATGGCTTATCGGATGCAATCAAGCGCACCCGAATTAATGGAAATCGAAAAAGAACCGAAACACGTGCTCGAGATGTACGGCGCGGAGCCGGGAGCCTCATCGTATGCCAATAACTGCCTGCTCGCACGGCGAATGGTGGAACGCGGCGTCCGCTTCGTCCAACTCTACCACACCGACTGGGACCACCACGGCGGTCCCGGGATGACTCTGGATAAAGACCTCACCGCACGATGCCAGGAAATCGATAAAGCATCCGCAGCATTGGTGAAGGACCTGAAAACACGAGGCTTACTCGACGAAACGCTGGTGATCTGGGGCGGCGAGTTTGGACGCACTCCCATGGGCGAAACCCGGGAAAACAAAATCGGAGGACGCGATCACTTTATCGATGCCTACACCATGTGGCTGGCCGGCGCCGGTGTGAAACCGGGTACGGTCTACGGTGCCACGGACGAACTCGGACTGTCGGTCACCGAAAACCCCGTCCACGTTCACGACCTCCAAGCCACGATCCTTCACCTCCTGGGCTTGGATCATGAACAATTGACCTTCCGCTTCCAAGGCAGACAATTCCGCCTCACCGATGTCCACGGAAAGGTCGTTGAGGATATCCTCGCTTAACCCCGTTCTCAACCAACCGCCGGCCAGCGGACACTCGAAGCTTCCGGTCTAGCGCTCGTGATCAAGACGGTGCGCATTCTCAAGCTATTGAGACCGATCAATACTGAAATCAACCTCCCCAAATTCCTCACTTTCCGGAAGGAGCACGTCGAACTCGTTGAGTCTCAAAACCTGCACAGAGACCTCACCAAACTCAAAGCCACCCGGTAAATTCGTAAACTTTCCAAACGCCTCCTCCTGCCCGCCTTGCCACTTCCTCGCAACATCGGTCACCGCGGTATAGCTCGCATACCCTTGAATATGTTCACCCAATCGCAACGACACGCTTGGCTCAAAGGCTTGAAGGTTGGCCCCATCTCGCTGCGGATCATGGTCGTTCGTCGCCAAACGAGCCGTATCCATCGACAGCATTTCCCCAGCCCAAACCAAACTCGAAGGCTGGATCGCAAAAGCGGCCACAACACATGTCCAAGCCCTGAGAGAAATCAACCGACTCCGCTCCCAAAAGGAGATGTCAACGCGCAACCCGCGAGTAAGTTGCAAATGCACTTTCCGGGCAAGCCATTGATGCAGCTACTTTGCGTCTATCGGTCCAGAACACCTCACCAAAAGACGGCCCCCCATCAGAACAACGCCTGCCCTTGCAACCACCTTCCCGTTGTCAGATCATACCTTCCCACATGACGAGAGACTTCCGCATATTCGCCATCGTCCTCGTTTGCTTCCTCCTCTCCGGCATCGCCGCCCTCCTCTACCAAACCGTCTGGATGCGGCACTTCTCCATCCTCTTCGGGACCTCCGAACTCGCCGTCGTCACCGTCCTCATCGCATACATGGGCGGCCTCGCCCTCGGCGCTGCCACCATCGGCCTCATCATCGATCGCCTCCAACGCCCCATCCTCCTCTACGCGCTCCTCGAAATCGGCATCGCCCTCTCCGCCGCCCTCGTGCCCCCGGCCCTTCAATTAATCCGCTCCCTCCGCATCGCATTCCTCGGCGGACTCCCCGAGCTCCCACCCTCCATGGGATTCGGCCAAGGCTTCTTCTTCCTCGCCTCCGGATTCGTCATCCTCATGATCCCCACCGCGTTCATGGGCGCCACCCTGCCCCTCCTCGCAAAAGGCGTCATCCATTCCCGCAAAGAAATCGGCAAACGCGTCGGCCTACTCTATTCCATCAACACCCTCGGCGCCATCATCGGCACCCTCGCCGCCGCCTTCTACCTCATCCCAGCCCTCGGCCTCACCAAAACCGCCTGCACCGGCATCGCCCTCAACATCCTCGCTGGCCTCCTCGGCCTCGCCGCCGCCCGCAATACCCGTCCCTCTGAAACCCCCACACAGAAACCGCCCCCAGACATTCACCCCACACCGCTCGTTGCTCGAATCCTCCTCCCCCTCATGCTGATCTCCGGCGCTCTGGCCTTCGCATACGAAGTGCTCTGGTCCCGCCTCCTCGGCATTGTCGTCGGGGGCAGCATGACCGCATTCGCCACTATGCTCGCCAGTTTCCTCCTCGGAATCACCATCGGATCCGCCGCAGCTTCCCGCTTCGCCCGTACTTCAGACGCGTCCGCCCACGGCCTCGCCCTCGCCCAAGTCGGCACCGCAATCCTCTCCGTCGCAGCATTCCACCTCCTCTCACAAGTCCCCGATTGGGCAAGCTACTTCCGCAACCACGGCTGGTCGACTCCTGCATCCACGGCCTTTTGCTCCATCGTCATTCTCCTACCCTCCACCATCTGCATCGGCGCCACCTTCCCCTTCGCCGTCCGCGTCCTCGCGACAATGCCGACCGCAGCAGCTTCCTCCGCCGCACGCATCTATTCCTGGAACACAGTCGGCGCGATTGTAGGCGCTTTCTTGGCGGGCTTCTTCCTCATACCCCGTCTCGGCTTCGCCGGAATGATCGCTCTCGCCGCCACCGCAAACTTCGTCCTCGCCCTCATCGCCTATGGCCTCGCCAAAAAAACGAATCGCATCGTCTTCGCCGTCGGCGCCGTGATCATCCTCGCCGCCACCCTCTTCTTCCGCCCCAACCCCCCCATGGAAATCCTCAACGCCAACCGCTTCGCAACCGGCACCTGGAGCAACGACCCCTCACAACTGCGCTTCTACGATGTCGGGCGCTCCGCCACGGTCGTCACCACCGAGAACCTGGGGAACTTCTATCTCAAAACCAACGGTCTCCCCGAAGCCACCATCAATCGCCCAGGCGCTCGCATCGATCCAAACAACGAAAACTGGACCATGGCCACCCTGCCACTTCTCAACAATCTCTCGGCCGAAACCATGCTCGTCATCGGCCTGGGCGGGGGGCAAATCCTCAGCGCCGTCCCTCCAAAAATAAAGTCCATCGATGTCGTCGAGCTCGAAGAAGCTGTCGTCGCGGCAAACGAAGCGCTGGCCCCGCACAGACTCCACGATCCCTTGTCCGACCCCCGTATCGAAATCGTCGTCAATGACGCCCGAAGCGCCCTCACCCTAACCGACAAAAAATACGACCTCATCGTTTCGCAACCCTCCCATCCTTGGACCGCTGGCGCGTCTCATCTCTACACCCTCGAATTCTTCCAGGAAGCCGCCGCCCGCTTAAATCCAAACGGAGTGTTCCTCCAATGGATCGGAACCCCCTTCGTCACCGACGAACTCGCCCGCTCGCTCATGGCAACCTTCTCCACCGCGTTTCCCTCAGTGCGCGTCTACAAAGTCCAGGACGATCTCCTGCTCCTCGGCAGCACCGATCGCTTGGATACCATGCAAGACCTCCAGGCCGCCGCCGACAAGAACGGCACCATCCTACACTACTCCGGTTGGCCGGCCTTTTCCTTTCCCGAAGATGTCGCCGCCACCCTCCTCCTCGACGAAAACGCCGTCGCCCGATACAGCGTCGGCGCTCCTCTGACGACGGACAACAACAACCTCATGGCGACTCAGTCCCCGAAACTGATCAATCTCGAAGAGAAGAGCCTTCGCGACAAAGGATACAACGCGTGGCGTGACTACGATTCCCTCGTCCACGGATCGGTCCTTATAAACGGTTCCGCCAATCCCAACTGGAGCAACCCCTACCTCCTTTGGAAAATTTTCCAAAGCGGATCACCGGATCGATACGAAGCCATCCTCGAAAAGCTAATCCCCAAGGATCAAGCGCTTGCCCGCGGCTTCACCGCCGTGACCGCGGGAGATTTCCCCACCGCTTTCAATACCTTCAAAACGGTGTTGGGAATCGAACCCGATAATCGCGACGCCCTCTTCTACTCCGCCTACTCCCTGCTTCAAATGATGCCTCTCTCTCCCACCAGCCAAAATCCCTTCGCCGACGCTTCGCCGTCAAGTAACCTGACGGAACCCGAACAGAAACTTCAAGAATTTGCCTCCTCGCTGCCCGAGAACGATCGCCTCCTCCTCTCAACCCTCTTCTACTGTGCGACCGCTCAATGGGACAAAGTTCGCGCCGCGGACGCGCGTATAGAAGAAATCCTCACGCCAAAAAACCTGATCTTTGGACTTCTCACAGCCCAGCGCGCCCGCGCCCTCCTCCAAAACGCTGATCCGAACTTGGATGCCGCGCAACGCCGAGCCAATGCCCAAAAAGCGCTGGCACTCCTGGATCGCGCCCTCGACAACGGCTTCTCAAGCCCAGCCATCATGACCCTCCGGGGCGAAGCCGCCGCCCTCGCCGGCAAAGAAGCCGAATTCATCAACACCGTCTGGTCCGCCTTGCGTGCCGTTCTGAGCGCGGAGTCGCTCGACAGCCCTGCCGCCCGACAGAACCTCCGTACCGTCTCCCTCCTCATGCAAAAATACGGGCCCGCCGAGGGCCGCGCCCAATCTCCCGGCATGCAGAAGCTAATCGAGGAAATAGACGCCCTCGCCAATCAACTCCAAACCACAAAGAGCGCCCCACAAGTAACCCCGTGACGCGCCCTCAGTGTTAAACCTTGCCCATTATGGTGCCAAATACCCTCCGCCGAGCGCCGCATCCGCCGCGATACAAGCGTTCCAAGCATCCAACTCAGTCCCCGTCAGTCCCGGCGTCGCCGTGAACGGCCCGTTGTATAACGGAGACTGCTCGTTCACGTCCGTGGTAATGTTATAGAATTCCAAGTTCGCAGTCCCCGGATTCTCCGGATCATTGAATATGAGCAGCTTGTAATCCGGGAAATCATCCGTGATGATCGCACGACCGCGGTTCGGTCCCGCATTCCCGCCTTCAACAATCATGACGCGGTCCGCGGTGTCGGTCCCGTTGAGAATCGGCACGATGCTGGTGGATTGCGCCAGGGTCGTCGCCGGCATCCCGGGAACGCTCGCCGGATCAATCCCGGCTAGCTCGAGCATTGTCGCATAAAGGTCGATCGCCTTCACCAGCTTGTCGGTGGTGCTCCCTGCCGGCACGGTCACAGCCGGCCCATTCACGATCCACGTAACATGCGTGCCGCCATCATAAATATCGCCCTTGGAATGACCATTGCCGAACGGCGCCTGCACAACCTGGTTGGGCGTCCCATTGTCGCCAACCAGAATGATATTGGTGTCAGCCGGTATTCCTCCCAGCAAACGACCCAACTCGGTGTCGAGAGCCTCAAGCATGCGAATGTAAAGGTCGGTGTTGTTCGCCGTCCCCGTCGTGTATCCCCCAGGGGGCGCGAGGCCGGCCGGCGGATCGTGGAACGGCGAGTGTGGAGCGTTGAATGCCACCCAGCAGAGCCACGGATTCCCCGCCGTTTCCTCACGACCGATGAATGCGAGCGCTTCATTCACCTGGTCCGTGGTCGTGTAAGTCGTCGAATTGGCGACAGTTCCATTGGAGTTCTTGTTCCAGCTGAAATAATCGCCCACCCCACCGCCGGTGATCCCATAAAACTCGTCCCATCCACCGGTGTCAGACCAACCATCGTCGTTGCTTCCACCCGTGCCGTTGGCAAGGTGCCATTTACCCATCGAGGCCATCGAGTAACTCGAACCCGCCGCAGTGAACGCTTCGGGTAGCGCCAACTCGGCATCAGGCAATACGTTGTCACCGCCTCCGGGTGCATAAACCCCGGTCTGATGCGCATGACGTCCAGTCATGATCGCCGCCCGGGTCGGCGAACACACCGGAGTCACATATCCCCTCGTGAAGCGAAGCCCTCCCGTTGCCAACCCCTGGAGATTCGGCATGTTCGGCAAGACCGCCCCCGGAGGCACAGTGTTGTCAACCGGACTCATATCAATCGCCCAGTCATCCAAAATCATGAAGAGGATGTTCGGGTCGGTCGCAGGCGGACTGACGACATATTGATCGCTCGCCGTCACCATCGTGCCCCCTCCATAAGTAAGCACCACGTCATGATTTCCCGCTGCCAGTGACGAGGGATCAAAACTGAGCCCGATCGCCCCCGTCATCTGGTCGTAACTGAGGATGGTCGCCACCACCCCGCCGACCGTGACCGAAGTGATCTCGTTCAACAAAGGCAGCGCCGGTGAAGTCGGGAAAGTCGTCGCAAAGGTCGGAGTGGCGACTCCCGGAACGACGAATTGATTCGTCGAGAAAACAAAAGTCTGCGACCCGCCTGAAGGCGTGTAATCAATGACCGCATTGTAATGCCCCGGCGCCAGCCCGCTCCCGTCGAAAAGCAGCTCAACCACACCCGTTCCCTGGTCATAGGTAAAAATCGTGGCCAATGCCGTTCCCACCCGAATCTCAGTTATTTCGCCCTGGAGAGGCAACGCAGGCGAAATAAGGAACGTCGCCGTGAAGTTCGGCGTCGTCACTCCCGGAACCCCGGTATAATTGAACGGGTCCGACCAACGCGGATCGGTCGTGAAGTTGGTGTCCGTAAGCGTTCTCAAAAACGCCACGAGCGCGTCCTTCTCCGCTTGCGTGTAATTCGGCTGCACCGGCGCACCCATCGCCATGCCTCCACCCATCCCGCCCAGCGTGCCATCCACCCTGAGACGGGGGTGCAAATTCGGATGCGCCTGGATGCCCGTGCTGTAATGATCGATTACCTCCTCAAGCGTGTCGAACCGCCCATCGTGCATGTAAGGACCCGTCAACTCAACGTTGCGTAGGCTGCCAATCTTGAAGTTCCCGTTGCCCGCGCCCGGATCTACCGTCACGAGATCCAACCCGATATTCCGGGGGCCCACCCCCACAAAGTTGTCCGTCGTGTGGCACGCACTGCAGACAATTCGCGTGGCGTCGTTCGCCACGTTCTGGAAAAGATCAAGTCCCTGCTGCTCCTGCACCGTGAACGTGTCCAAACCTTTCTGCACTTGGTCATACTTCGAGTCGTGGGAAACCATCGACCGCACAAACTGCGCGAGGGCCAGCTGAATGTTCGCCTCGTTAATCGTCGGATCCGCCGGAAACGCCGCCGCAAACAAGGTCTGATAAAATGGCTCAGCCGCTATTTCAATGGCGACATCCGGAAAAGTACTCCCCATCTCAAGGGCATCCTGGATCGGCTGCGTCGTCTGATCCTCAAGGGTCGGCGCCCGCTCGTCCCAGAAAAAAGCTCCGTTGGCCGGCCCCCGATAGAATCGCGCCATCGCCAAACCCATCGAATTGCGCCCGGTCAATCCGCCCTCAAATCCCACACTGAACTGACGCCCATCCGTGAAGCCCTTGTCCTGATGGTGACAGGAAGCGCAGGATATTTGACCGTTAATCGAAAGACGCTTGTCGTAAAACAAAACACGACCTAGCCTCGCCCCCGCATTCGTGATGGGATTGGTCACCGGAGTGTTGTCGTCGTTGAGCTCCTGATTGTTGGTCAGGTGCGCCGGAAGCGGAATGTTCGCATATTCAAAGGGGGTCTCAGGAAGGTCGAGAACCGCTTCCTCCGTGTTCGGAATCTGCGCCACGGGATCATCCTTGATCCGATAAAACACGTGAGGATGCTGTGGAAACACCCCGTGATATTCCACAAACGCGTCCGTGTTCGTAACTTTGAACGAGCCCACATCTTGCCAGATGACATTGTCCGTCGATTCCTGCAGGATCAGCATCCGGTTCGTCGCATCCTCAATATCAAAACAGTGAATAGACGCCCCGGTTCCACCAGAGAAATCGATCGAGTAATCAAGGGTGAGATCATCCAACCCCGATAAACTCTGCGCTCGCACCTCGGCGACGGCACTAAAGGCCGCCAAAAGGCAAATCAACAAAGCAATGAATCTATAAATCCGGCTGGAACTCGAATCATTGGTCGCATGGGAAGCAATCATCAAATTAGGGGTTTGGTGGGGATATTTGGGAAGTTTCTGAACGAGGCACACAGATGAAAGGCCCAAGCGCCCAAATAGTCGTGAACGCCTTGTAAATAAATTGTTAAGGAATTGTTAAGGCGGAAAGATTAGAGTGATGCTGCGATTCTCGGCAGCCCAAGGTCACCGCACACTGGCGCCGCAAACTCCCCGACACCGATACGGACTTCCAAAAATATTCCTCCCGCGACCCTGCCCCACAACAAGGACCCTTACCCCGGCGCATCGCCTGAAAACTCCAACGGCACAACCCCGTTCATAACCATGACAAATCTCCCTCTTATGAAAATCGCCAGGCTCTCCCAGCTCGCCGCCATCGCCACCCTCCTCCCAATCGTATCCCATGCCGAGGACGATTGGCACACTCTCTTCAACGGACAGGACCTCACCGGTTGGACCTCAATCAGCGATGAACCGGGATTCTCAGTCGTAGATGGCACCATCCGCGCCAACGCATCGTCAGAGAAATTGGATCATCTCTTCTATACCGGCGACGAAGGCGAAGAATTGGTGCGGTTCAAAAACTTCGAACTGGAGCTCTTCGCCCGAAGCGAACCGAATTCCAACTCCGGAATCTTCTTCCACACCGACAAAACAATCAGCAATAAGAGCCGAATGTTCCTCGGCTCGGGCTACGAAGTGCAACTAAACAGCACAGAAAAAGAAAAGCGTAAAACCGGAAGCCTTTACGATGTCGTTGATTTGGATGAATCGGTTGTCGATGAGACCAATTGGTTCCGCGTCAATATCGTCGTCAATGGAAAGCGCATCATCGTGAAGATCGATGGCGAACAAGTCATCGATTACACCGAGCCGGAGAACCCCAAACGTTCGGAAAAAAGACGAGGCAGAGTCCTCAGTCCCGATGGCGGCGCGATCGCCTTGCAAGCACACGATCCCGATAGCACCTTTTACTTTAAGGATATCCGCATCAGGCGCTTACCTTAAAAGAGCATCGCAAGAAACTGGAAACGACCCTCGATGCCTGTGAGGTGCAAGCGCCTATCGGCGCGCTGAAGGAAAGAACCAAGAACTCGAAACAATGAAACAACCCGTACTTATCACTCTCATTCTCCTTTCATCCATCGTCGTCGCGCAGGCTTCAAAACCAAACGTCGTTCTGATTTATATCGATGACCTGGGCTACGGAGACCTCGCATGCTATGGCGCGACCGACATCCCTACGCCAAACATCGATCAATTGGCCACCGAGGGCGTGCGCTTCACGACCTCCTACATCACCAATCCCCCCTGCTGCCCAAGCCGTTGTGCCTTGATAATGGGACAGTACGGACAGCGCTTCGGAAAATACGGAATGTCCCGGGGCCTCCCGATTCCAGAAGATCGACCAACTCTCGCGAAGTTCATGGCGGACAACGGTTATGTCACCGGCCAGATCGGCAAGTGGGACATTGGATCGAAAGCGCAGGGCCCGCTGCAGGTGGGGTTCATGGAGGTTTCGCGAACACCGCCAAAGCCCAACAAGGAGGGTGGCAACAAGAAGAAGGGAGGAGAGTCAAAGTACTTCTGCGTGAACGAAAATGGGGAAACAATGTGGCTGACCGATTACGACGGGGACCTAATGGTCGACTTCGTCGAGCGCCACAAAGACGAACCCTTTTTTCTCTACTGGTCGCCTGAAGCGGTGCACTCCTCGAATAAAGAAGCGCCCGATCGTTTGAAGAATCGAACGACTGCGAAGGAAAATCGCAAGGCGCTTGCAGGGGCCATCGTGGCGGTGGACGACAATGTGGGAAAACTAGTGGCCGCCTTGGAAGAGCGCGGACTCCGAGAGAATACATTTATAATCTTCTCGAGTGACAATGGAGCCAACGGAAGCGAAGGCGGAACCTCCACCCCTTACACAGGCGGCAAAGGCGGCGGAACCCAAAAAGAAGGCTGGGTGCGCGTGCCCACCATCTTTTCGATGCCGGGCGTCGTTCCACAGGACATGGACTACGATCCCATGATCGCCAACTTCGATTTCTATTCCACCATCGCAGCCGTCGCCGGCCTCGATGCCCCAAGTCATTGCGACGGTGTGAATCTGATCCCTTACCTCACGGGCAGAAACAAGGACCTGCCACACGAATATTTTTATTGGCTCAACAACGAACCCGGCGACGCAGAACGCCGCCACCTCATCGCCGCCCGCTGGAAAGACTGGCGCCTTTACAAGAAATACACCGACGACGAATGGCAACTTTTCAATCTCAAGACCGATCCTCTAGAGGAAAACAACGTCGCCGCCGCCCATCCCGAAGTCGTTCGACAGTTGGCCAGGAAACACGCGGCTTGGGAGAAAACTTTGGCGCCTCTGGGAGAGATCCCGAAAACTGCCAACGCGGAAACGAGCATTCCCAAAGGTCACGGCTGGGCGCTCGCTCCCGCGAAAAAACAAAACAAGACCAAAACCGGAAAATGAAATCCCTGCCATACTCCCTTCTACTGGCAGCCTTCTGCTGTCAGCTCCCCTGGAAAGCTTTCGCCGAGAATCCAGCGCCCAATCAACCAAACATCGTCATCATCCTCGCCGACGACATGGGATACGGCGACCTGAAGGCCTACAACCCGGACTGCAAAATTTCCACCCCCCATCTCGATGCCCTCTCTGCCGCAGGAATGACGTTCACCGATGCTCACTCTGGTGGCTCCACGTGCAAGCCTTCCCGGTATGCATTGCTGACGGGACAATTCGCCGTTCGCCGCGACAGCATGAACGATGATCAACCGATCATTCCGGAAGGTCGCTCTACGATCGCGACCATGCTTCGCGATAGCGGATACCATACCGCCATGGTCGGCAAATGGCACCTCGGCTTCGACCGAACGCTGGATGCAAAGGAGGGAAAAGGAAAGGCCTTCGACTACGACCAACCCATCAACGGCGGACCCGTCGATCGAGGCTTCGATTCCTTTTTCGGAATGCATGCCTCCCTCGATATCCAACCATACTTCTATATGCGCGACCGCGCCCCGACGATGGCGCCGACAGACACCGCCGACGCAAACGACAGTGTCGGCGGCGAAGAAGACTGGAATCACATCCAAGGCGCCTTCTGGCGCGCCGGAGATATTGCCCCCGACTTTGTATTCGAAGAGGTAACCCCACGCTTCGCCGATGAAGCGAGCAAGGTGATCGAATCTCACGACGGGAAAAAACCACTCTTTCTATACCTTGCGCTCCCCTCTCCCCACACCCCCTGGCTTCCCACTAAAGAGTTCATCGGAAAGAGCGGTGCCGGCATGTACGGCGACTTCGTGATGCAGGTCGATGCCGTGGTCGGTCAAGTCGTAGAGAGCCTCGATGAAGCAGGCATGAGAGAGAACACGGTGATTCTGTTCTCCAGCGACAATGGACCCGTTTGGTATGAAAAAGACGTCGATCGCTTCGATCACCGCTCCGTCGGCCCCCTGCGCGGCTGCAAAGCCAGCGTCTGGGAAGGCGGGCACCGTGTCCCCTTCATCGTCAGATGGCCAAGCCAAGTCCAGGCCGGAGAAACAAGTGACCACCTCCTCGCCTTCGCCGACGTCTACGCGACCTTGGCAGAAGCCTCAGGAGCAGCAGACATCGGCGACGACGCGGCCGAAGATAGCGTCAGCTTCCTTTCCGCCCTCGTCGCTCCTGACTCGGCCAATCAATCACGACCGCCCATCCTGCACGGCGAACGAACCATCCGCGACGGCAACTGGAAACTGATCGCCACGAAAGGTAGCCGCGGATTCAACGCTGAAAAAGGTGTCCAATACGGTATCGAACTCTACAACCTCCAAAAGGATCTCTCCGAAGAGAACAATTTGGCGGATTCCATGCCCGAAAAAGTCGAGCGACTGCGGGACAAAATTCAAGTTGTGCTGGGAGAGAAGAATCAATGAACAAACATAAAGTCATTCAGGTCCTTCTGGTCCTCCTCCTTGCGATCGGAACCACCGCTGACCTTAAAGCGGCGGACGAACCCAACGTCCTCTTCATCATCTCGGACGATCTTAGCTACGCTCTCGGCGGACAGGGACATCCCGAATGCATAACTCCAAACCTCGACGAATTCGCCAAGTCGGCGGTGTCTTTCACACGCGCCTACTGCCAGTTCCCCCTCTGCGCCCCATCGAGAGCCTCAATCATGTCCGGTCAATATCCGGACGTAAACGGTGTCACGGGAAACGGAGGAAACATTGATCCAAGCCGTGTCACCTTGCCGAAGCACTTTCAAAACCACGGATACTGGGCAGGCCGGGTCAGCAAGATCTATCACATGGGTATCCCCGTAGATATCCTCCAGGGAACCAACGGTGGCGACCACGAGCAATCGTGGAACGAACGTTTCAATACGCCCGCATTGGAATCAATGACTCCCGGAAAGATCGTGGATTACCTCAATCCCGACGATCCCGACGTTTTCCCAAAAGAACGCAAAGTCTGGAAGAAAGCCTTTGCCGAGGGAACTCCCTACAAGATGATTCCCCAGTCCCGAAGCCAGTTCACCGTCACCGAGGTCGCCGACGAAGACACCGGGCTCCTCGCCGACACCATGGCGGCCGATAAGGCCATGGAACTACTCCAGCAACGCGCTGAAGATAAGAAGCCTTTCTTTCTCGCAGTCGGATTCGTGCGACCCCACTTCCCCTTTATCGCCACCGAAAGCACCATCGCGCCCTACGACGCGGAGAAAATCGAATACCCCGCATTTCCCGAAGACGATTTCGACGATATACCGCCGCAGGCGATCAATTCGAAAATGGAATTCTCCGAGGAAGCCATCCGGGAGCTCCGACGCGGGTATTATGGTTCCATCACCTACATGGACGAGCAGTTTGGTCGTCTCATGGCCGAACTCGAGCGCCTCGAATTGCGCGATAACACCATCGTCGTATTCGTCTCAGACCACGGCTACATGATCGGGGAACACTCGATGCACAAGAAGGCCAAGCTCTGGGAAGAAGCCATTCACGTCCCCCTAATGATCTCCGTTCCAGGAATGGCCGGGGGCACCACGTGCGACGAGTTTGTCGAGTTGATCGATCTCTACCCCACGCTCGCCGAACTGGCTGGCCTGCCCGCCGATCCCGACTGCCAGGGCCTAAGCTTGACCGGTCTGATGAAAAATCCCGGCTCCGAACGAACCGAGAAACCGGACGCCTTGATCAAGGTTTCGACGGGTTTCGGCCTGCGTTCGGGCAAGTGGGCCTTCATGTGGTTTCCAGAAAAGAAAAAGGACCCCGAAGCGTTCATGCTCTACGATATGGAAAAGGACCCGAAGCAATTCACCAATCTGGCACTGCATCCGGAATACGCCGGCAAAATAAATGAACTAAACGCTCGGCTACAAGAGCGCATCGACCAGGCTGCTCGGTAAACCCTTCCCCCCCCTCAGTGGCTCGTCCACGCCACCTCGCCCTACACCCCGTCCGCCTCGCGAAAAACGATCAACTTCTTTCCGTTCGTAAGACCAAGCAGGTACCGGGCTCCATCACCTGCCGGCTTGGGTGGTCTCCCAGACAAGTTCTCCCCTCTCGCCGGGAGTGCTGGAAAAGACGCGCGCCTGCCCTTGCTCCAGGATGGCGAAATGCGGCCCCTAGGGCCTGTTCGGCTTCACTTGGAAAACCTCCTTGCTTCCACAATCACGCCACATTCGGCATCTCCACAACCGACATCCCCGAATTCGGCATGCCAGGATGCATCGCCCAGCGGGGACAACCCCACAGCCGACCCTACCGAATGATTCCGCGCTCGCTCTCCTCAATGAATCGAATCAAATGAGCGAGTTCCTCGCCTCCCTCCAGCTCCTTTAAAGCCTCCACCGCTTGGGCCACATTCAAGTTCCGCCGATATACAATCTTGAACGCCTCCTTCAACTGGCGAACCACTCCCTCAGGGGCCCCCGCACGCTGCAATCCCACCGTATTCACTCCTCGAACTTCAGCAGGATTCCCGTCCGCAATCATATACGGCGGAATATCCTGCACGATTTTGGAACATCCTCCCGTGATCGCCATTTTCCCCATCCGACAGAACTGATGAATCGCCGTCAACCCTCCCAGAATCGCCCCCTCTTCCAAAACCACATGCCCCGCCAGCGTCCCATTGTTCGACAAAATCACCCGGTCCCCCACCACACAGTCATGCGCCACATGACTGTATGCCAAAAAATTGCCCCCGTTCCCAATCACCGTCTTCGTGTCCGCCCCCGTGCTCCGATTAATGGTCACAAGCTCGCGAAACACATTCCCCTCCCCCACCTCCAGATACGTGGGCTCACCACCATACTTCAAATCTTGTGTCTGCTGCCCAATCGATCCATATGCAAAAAACTTGTTCCACCGCCCGATCTTTGACGGACCCGCAATCGTCACATGATTCTGCAGCCAACAACCATCACCCAACTCCACTCCCGCATGAACAACGCAATAAGGTCCAATCTCAACCCCCTCCCCAAGCTCCGCCGACGAATCCACCACCGCCGTCGGATGTATTCTCGTCTCACTCATCCCACTATGACTCTGACAAACCCTTTAGGTCGCATCGCGCGGTAACAACACAAACTTACACGATGCCTCGGAAACCGTCTCTTCGTTCACAATGCAGCGGCATTCCGCGAAACCAATATTCCCCCGCGTTTTCACCATCTCCGCCTCAATAAACAAGGTGTCGCCTGGAAACACCGGCTTCCGAAACTTCACATTGTCCGCACTCACAAAATACCCCAGCTTCCCCTGATGCTCCTCACGCCGCAGAATAATGATGCTCGCAATCTGCGCCATCGCTTCCACTTGTAACACCCCCGGCATGATGGGATGACCCGGGAAATGCCCCTGAAAATAGGGCTCGTTGATCGTTACCTGCTTCACCCCGGTACACTTGTTCTCCCCCTCAAAATCTACAATTCGGTCCACCATCAAAAACGGATAACGATGCGGCAGAATCTTCTGGACCTCATTGACATCCAATACCCCTTTGCCGGTCGGAATTTTCACCGGCGGAGGAACCATCGCCATCATCTGGCTGTAATTCTTCTGCAACAATCGAGCCATCTCAGTGTTCGGCCCGTGCCCCGGTTTCACCGCAATCACATGCCCCATGATCCGCTTCCCCGACAACATCAGGTCGCCGATGATGTCCAAAATCTTGTGCCTGGCAAACTCGTCGGAAAAACGCAGCGGTTCTTTGCTCATCACCGCTTCGTCCCGAATCACAACCGCGTTCTCCAAACTGCCCCCTTTGATTAATCCCTTCTCCAAGAGCGGCTCCACATCCTCGTAAAAAACAAACGTCCGCGCCGGAGCAATCTCCTTCTCGTAAATCTCAGGCGTAACTTCCGTGCTGTAATATTGCGTCATCCGCCCGTCCGGTCCCACCTGCGTGCACGAGACCTTAAACCCCTTGTAAGGAACGATCGTTACAATCGAACCGTTCCCATTCTCCAAATGCAGCGGCTCCCGCAACTCATACACCCCCCGCAACTCCTCCAATTCCTCAATCCCCGCCTTCTTGATACACTCCACATAGGGCAGCGCACTCCCATCCCCAATGGGCGGCTCGTTCGCGTCCATCTCAATGATCGCGTTGTCTACCCCCATCCCCGTCAACGCCGAGATCACATGCTCAACCGTGTACACTTTCACGCTGCCATCCGCCAACGTCGTCGCTCGCTCCACCCGCTCCACTTTGGACACGTCCGCCGCAATAAAAGGCTGATCATCCAAATCAACCCGTCGAAACTTTAGACCGTGATTCGCCGGCGCCGGTTTCAAGGTCAAAGTCACCTTCTCTCCGGTATGCAAAGACGTCCCCGCGATACTCGCCGCCTTCGCCAAGGTCGTCTGCTTTTCAATACTGCCGCTCATAGTTGGATTTGTGGAGCCTACTCTCTTAACCCCAAACCCCGATTAGTCCAACAAAATGCGCCCTTCCTCCCCTTCAGACCGCGCTAACACAACACCTTGTTCCTCAGCTCCCCACCAACCCGTTCCCGTTCGCCCAGCTAAGCTTCTACAGCTCCATCCCGCATTCTCAGCCTCATCGAAGCCGCCCCCGCCACCACATCACTGTGCGTCACTACCACAAGCGTCGCCAAACCACGCTCATGAATGTCCCGAAACAAATCCAATATCCGCGCCGCATTTGCCGAATCCAAGTTTCCGGTCGGCTCATCGGCCAACAACACCTTCGGCTCATGCGCCAACGCCCGCGCCACCGCCACCCGCTGCATCTCCCCCCCGCTCAATTCATGCATGAAGTGCTTCGCCCGCTCCCCAGCCCCCACCATCTCCGCCAACTCCCCCGCTCTCGTCATCGCCCTCTCCCGTCCATCACCACGCAATAACAAGGGCAACGCAATATTCTCAGCCACCGTCATCGTCGGCATCAGGTGGAAAAATTGAAACACCATCCCCACCACCTCCCGCCGATACAAAGTTCGCTCTCGCTCGCCCATCGAATGTACCGGCGCTCCATCCACCCATACCTCCCCACGGGTTGGCGTGTCCAATCCACCTAACAAATGCAACAGCGTGCTCTTCCCACAACCACTCGGACCCGTAATCGCCAAGAATTCCCCCTTCCCCACCGTTATACTCACCCCGCTCACAGCATGCACCATCCGCTCCTCCCCACCATAATCCCGTCCCACCTCCCTTAACTCAATCATCCGATCTTCGCTCACATCTCTTCATTACGCCTCACACCCCGATCGCGTCCACCCTCATCGACTATAATCTCACCAGCCAAAATTTCGCCCATGATGCCCTCGCCACCCCCCATCCGAATACCAAATACTGACTCCTGATAACTTCAAACTCACCACCGATATCAAACACACCCTCCATAACCCGAATTTCACCATCATCGACGAGTCCGACGACTATATCGTCGTCCATAAACCCGCCCACCTCCTCGTTCACCCCAGCAAACCAAATAACCCCCCCACACTCCTCGACGGCCTCCAACAACTCCTCGCCTACGACCTCGCCAGTTCCAATACCCCCCTCTCCATCATCAACCGCCTCGATCGCGAAACCAGTGGCCTCGTCCTCGTCGCCAAGAATCCCGAGACCGCCCGCCGTTTCTCCCTCGCCATGCAAAGCCGCCAAATCCACAAAGAATACCTCGCCATCGTCCACGGCCACCCCAAAGAAAACTCCTTCTCCGTCAACCAAGCCCTCCGGCGAAAGGGCGAAATCACCCCCTCACCCATCTGGGTCAAACAAATCACCCATCCCCACGGCCAACCCGCCCACACCACCTTCAACGTCCTCTCCCGCTTCCAACATCCCACCCCCGCAAACTCACAAGCCCCATTCGCGCTTGTCCAAGCCCTGCCACAGACCGGCCGCATGCACCAAATCCGCGTCCACCTCGCCCACGCCGGTCATCCCGTTGTTGGTGACAAAATCTACGGCGCCGACGAAAACGCCTACCTCGAATTCATCGAAACCGGCTGGACCGACCACCTCGCCCAAAAACTCCTCTTCCCCCACCAAGCCCTCCACTCCTCCCGCCTGCGCATAGACTCCTCCGACGCATCACCCTCCGAAGACTGGTCCGCACCACTCCCTCCGGACCTGCAGTCCTGGATCGATTCTCCTTCATCCTCCCATTCACCTTGACGCCCCCAACCCCCCTCCCTACTTTGTCCGCGATTCCCGGACTACCGTCGCACCCGTCTCATGAATATCCACGAATATCAGGCCAAAGATCTCTTCGATTCCTTCGGCGTCCCCACCCCGAAAGGCACCGTCGCCCACTCCCCCGAGGAAGCAGAGAAAGCAGCCCAAGAACTCGGCCCGGGCCAGGTGGTCGTCAAAGCGCAAATCCACGCAGGCGGCCGCGGTAAAGGCACCTTCACCAACGGCTTCCAAGGCGGCGTCCACCTCGCGAACTCCCCCGCAGACGCCTTCGAAATAGCCGCAAAAATGCTCGGCCAAACCCTCGTAACCCACCAGACCGGTCCCGAAGGCAAACTCGTCTCCAAAGTCATGGTCGCCGAGTCCGTCGACATCGAGAACGAACTCTATCTCGCCGTCCTCATGGATCGCGAAAACGAATGCCCCGTCATCGTCGCTTCCACCGAAGGCGGGATGGACATCGAAAAAGTTGCCGCCGAAACCCCGGATAAAATCATCCGCGAACCCATCCACCCCGCCCTCGGCTTCCAACCCTTCCAAACCCGCAAACTTTCCAAACTTCTCGGATTCAAACCCGAGCAAATGCGCGACTTCGGCCGGCTCCTCCACGCCCTCCATCGCCTCTTCGTCGACTCCGATTGTTCCCTTGTCGAAATCAATCCCCTCGTCATCACCAAAGACCAATCCATTCTCGCCCTCGACGCCAAATTTAATTTCGACAGCAACGCCCTCTACCGCCACCCAAATATCGTCGAACTTCGCGACGTCGCCGAAGAAGACCCGCGTGAAGTCGAAGCCTCCAAACACGACCTCAACTACATCGGCCTCGATGGCGATATCGCCTGCATGGTAAACGGCGCCGGACTCGCCATGTCCACCATGGACATTATCAAACACTATGGCGGCGAACCCGCCAACTTCCTCGACGTCGGCGGTGGCGCCACCGAAGAACAGGTCACCAACGCCTTCCGCCTCCTCCTCGGCGACAAAAATGTCAAAGCCATCCTCGTCAATATCTTCGGCGGAATCATGAAATGCGATGTCATCGCTCAAGGCATCATCAACGCCGCCCAATCCATCCAACTCAAGCTCCCCCTCATCGTCCGTCTTGAAGGCACAAACGTCGACAAAGGCCGAAAACTCCTCGAAGACTCCGGCATCGACCTCATCACCGCCACCGACCTCTCCGACGCCGCCCAAAAAGCCGTCGCCGCAGTCGGCAACTCATGAATTCTACCAACCACAGAACCCGGTAACCGCTACGTAACAACATGTCTGTCCTTGTCGGAACATCCACCCGCCTCCTCGTCCAAGGCATCACCGGCGCCTCCGGAGCCTTCCACTCCCGCCAATGCCTCGAATACGGCACCCACATTGTCTCCGGCGTCGTCCCAAAAAAAGGCGGCCAAACTTTCGAAGACACGAACATCCCCATCTTCGACACGGTCTTCGAGGCTCGAAATGAAACCGGCTGCAACGCCACCATGATCTTCGTCCCCCCACCCTTCGCCGCCGACTCGATCTGCGAAGCCGTCGACGCCGGTATCGAAGTCGTCGTCGCCATCACCGAAGGAATCCCCGTCACCGACATGATGCGCGTCAAAGCCTTCATGGCCGCACACCCCGGCTCCACCCTCATCGGCCCCAATTGCCCCGGTATCATCACCCCCGGCGACGACGGTAAAGGATGCAAAATCGGTATCATGCCCGGCTACATCCACAAACCCGGAACCATTGGCGTCATCTCCCGCTCAGGCACTCTCACTTACGAAGCCGTCTGGCAACTCTCCGAAGCCGGATACGGCCAATCCACCTGCATCGGCATCGGCGGCGATCCCATCCACGGCCTTACCCACAAACAAGCCGCCCAACTCTTCGCCAACGACCCGGATACCGAAGCCTTCATCCTCATCGGCGAAATCGGCGGCACCGAGGAAGAAGAAGCCGCCGAATGGATCAAAGATCACTGCCACAAACCCGTCGCCGCCTTCATCGCAGGGGCCACCGCCCCCCCGGGACGCCGCATGGGCCACGCCGGCGCCATCATCTCCGGCGGAAAAGGAACCGCGGAAGCCAAGAAACAAGCCCTCCGGGATGCCGGCGTCGAGGTCGCCGAAACCCCAGCGGAAATGGGCGAAGCCTTGATCAAAGCCTTGAAATCCGGGTAATCTTTGCGACCTGTCTCAATACCCGTATCTTCACCCTGTCGAATCATAGAATCACAACATGACCCTTGTCACAAAAGGCCTCGAAGGCGTCGTCGCCAACGAATCAACCCTCTCAGATGTCCGAGGCGCGGAAGGTAAACTCTTCTACCTCGGATACTCCATCGATCAACTCGTCGAGAACTGCTCCTTCGAGGAAACCATGTATCTCCTCCACCGGCGCGAGCTGCCCACCCAGGCCCAACTCGACGAGTTCACCAAGATTCTCCGCCAACAACGTGATCTCCCCGAAGGCGTCATCCGATACCTAACCGATATCGCTCCAAAAGACGGTGCCCCCATGAACGTCCTTCGCACCGCCGTCTCCATGCTCGGCACCTACGACCAACGCGGCGAAGACCAAAATGCGGAACTCAATCAGGAACGCGCCATGTCTATCTGCGCGAAAATTCCTCTCATCATCGCCTACTACCACCGCGCCCGCCAAGGTAAAGACCTCCCCGAAATCCGCAAAGACCTTTCCGAAGCCGCCCACTTCCTCTGGCTCACCACGGGAGAAGAACCCGGACCCGACGCCACCAAAACACTCGACGTCGCCTACGTCATCCACGCCGACCACGGCATGAATGCCTCCACCTTCTCCGCTCGCGTCACCATCGCGACACTCTCCGATCTCTACTCCGCCATCACTTCCGCCATCGGCACCCTCAAAGGCCCCCTCCACGGCGGCGCCAATGAAGGCGTGATCGATATGCTCCTCGAAATCGGCGACGAAGAAAAAGTCGATGAATACGTCGCCGGAAAACTCGAGCGCAAAGAAAAGATCATGGGCATCGGGCACCGCATCTATAAGGTCCTCGACCCCAGGGCCCCCCACCTCCGCCGCATGGCCATCAAACTCACCGATGAACTCGGCGAACCCAAGTGGATCAAAATGTCCGAACGCATCGCCGAAATCATGCGCGAACAAAAAGGCCTCGAAGCCAACGTGGACTTCTACTCCGCCACCGTCTACTACAGCCTCGGCATCCCCACCGACCTCTTCACCCCCATCTTCGCCATCTCCCGCGCCGCCGGTTGGACCGCCCAAGTCCTCGAACAACTCGAAGATAATCGCCTCTACCGGCCCCTGACAAATTACATCGGACCCGAACCACCCCGCGAACTCGTCCCCATCGCCGAACGCGGCTGACCGGCTCCTTTATGAATTCCTCCCACTTCCCAAAACCGAGAACAAAAGGGCTTCCCTCACCGGAAGCCCTTTTCTTTCAAAAGTCACCCATCGATTCTCGGCATCCTTAGGCCGCAAAAATAAGCACACGCTATCCTCGCCGCCGCCGCAACGCGCAGGCCCCAAAGGCCAAACCCACCAAAAACGCCCGGCTCGGCTCGGGAATCACTACGAATAAATCTGGATTCACAGGTGGCTGCGGATCGGCATCAGGCAAATTTGCCTGACTCACCCCACTCAAATCCAAGGAAACCAAGGGGCCGTCCGGAAAAATATTCAGACCTGTCAGCGCCCCGGATCCCATCTCATCAGGAAACACAAAAAGGACTGATCGAAATCCACCCGCCGAACTCGTTGCTAACGTAAACTCACCATTCGTTCCCGAAATAGGCGATCCATCAAGGAAACCCGTGTAAGAAAAACCCACGGTCTCAAATCCCGCCGGTGGCGTGCCATTCGCCCAAAACGCCCCAAAATCCAAAAGATCGTCGTCCGCGAAAATAGTTTCATCAACCACCCAACTCCAAACCCCCGTGTCCGTGTTCACATTCAATACGTTAAGCGCCTCGGACCGCGAAACCCAAAGGCTACAAAAACAGAACAAACCAACAACAAAGGCCACGCACCCGCGGCCTCCCCGCAATTGAGAGAACGACATGCGCTGTAGTTAGCAGATCGGTTAAATCAATGCAACGACTCCCTCCGTGACTCCTCCGCCACATCCGCCGCTAACCCCCACGACTCGTTCAAACCAAATCCTTAGCGCAAGACCCGACCATCCCAAACTTTTTTCAAGCACGTCCGCTTCGTAGCGCCCCAACCCTATCCCACTCCCGCCATCGAAGGCCATTGACCTCACAAAAACACTCCCGTCCGTCAGGCGCGAATAACATGAGCGCGCGGCCAATCGGCCGCATCTGGGTCAAGCGGCACGCTTGTCAGCTTGCCTCCGGAGAGACTTCCACTCCCGCCACCGCCATCGCCGCAATCCCCTCGCCCCGCCCGATAAACCCCATCTTCTCATTCGTCGTCGCCTTGACCCCCACCCGGGCCGCCTCAATCCCCAGTGCCTCCCCAATCCGCAACTTCATCTGCTCTGCATAAGGCAAAATCTTCGGCGCCTCCGCCACCACCGTCGCATCCACATTCGTAATCCATCCCCCCTTCCCCTCCACTAAAGTCGCCACCTTTCGCAAAATCTCCAGGCTGCTGATCCCCTCAATCCCCTCGTCATCCGGTGGAAAATAATGCCCGATGTCCGGCGCCCCGATCGCTCCCAATACCGCGTCCGCAATCGCATGACACAACACATCCGCGTCCGAATGCCCTAGCAAACCCTTCTCATGCTCGATCTCCACCCCGCCCAATATAAACAAACGCCCCTCCGCAAATCGATGAACGTCATATCCAATCCCCACACGATTCATATCACCAGAGCTTCTTTCCTCCTAATCAAACGATATTTTGCCGTTCGTGACAACAATACTCCACGTGTCTTCTTTCTCCTTGCCAGGGCTCATCTCAACGTCACCACCTGCCGCCTCCACCAGTAACTGCCCCGCGGCGATATCCCACAAACTGATCTGCTCCTCAATATACGCATCCAAACGCCCACACGCCACATACGCCATCCCCAAGGCCGCACTCCCCATCATCCGCGTCTTGCGCACCCTCGTCGCATAACGCTCAAATTTTGCCATCCCCCGCTTCATCCCCTCTTCCGTCTTCGAAAATCCCACCGTCACCACCGCATCCCCCATCTCCCCCCGTGGACTCACCCCGATCTCTCTCCCGTTCCGCAAGGGCACCCCGCCCCGATCCACCTCATACATCTCATCCATCATCGGATCATAGATCACCCCCACCTGCAACTCGTCACCCCGACGCATCGCGATCGACACACAAAAATGCGGAATCCCGTAAAAGAAATTCACCGTCCCATCAATCGGATCCACGATCCATTGAAACTCAGAATCCTGATTCCCCGCTAACCCCTCCTCCCCATATATCGCATGATCCGGAAACGACGCTAAAATCTTCTCCGTAATCAAATCCTGACACCGCACATCCAACTCCAGCTTGATATCGTGCCGCGTAAACTCATTCACGTTCAAGTCCGCCTCAAAATTCTCCCGCTGCAACGCCCCCGCCGCCCGAGCCGCCTCCTTCGCCAATTCCAAATACTCACTCATAAATAAAACTTGTCCCTCTCTAACACCGTCTCCGATCTAATTCAGCTAAAAGCGAATCGCTACCCGCCAACCGCCTCCTCCACATACCCCACCAACACCCCCGCCAAATCCCCCTTCCCCATCTTCCCCGGCCGCTTCTCCCGACCATCCGAAAAATAAACCGTCACCTCGTTCGCCTCCGCATCAAACCCGATATCCCCACGACTCACATCGTTCGCCACCAGGAAATCACACCCCTTCCGCTCCAGCTTACCCCTCGCATTCGCCTCCACATCCTCCGTCTCCGCCGCAAACCCCACCAACACCCCCTCAAATCCCATCTCCCCACGCGCACTCCCCAATATGTCCCGCGTCCGCTCCATCTCCAATACCATCCGCTCCCCCGTCTTCTTGATCTTCTCCTCCGATACCGATACCGGCCGGTAATCCGCCACCGCCGCCGCAAAAATCGCCGCATCCATCCCCCCAATCTCCGCCGCAACCGCCTCATACATATCCGCCGCCGACACCACTTCCACCCGTCGCACCCCCGCCGGCGTTTCCAATCCGCACGGACCCGAAATCAAAACCACCTCGTGCCCCGCACTCACCCCCGCACCCGCAATCGCAAATCCCATCTTCCCGCTCGATCGATTGCTGATATAGCGCACCGGATCTATTTCCTCCCGCGTCGGCCCCGCTGTCACCAGAATCTTCATCCCACCACTCTACCTTTTACCTCATGACCTTCGTAGCTCAAAGAGCGAAGAACGGTTCCCACCTTTTACCTTTCACTCCGCAAGGATTTCCACCGCCCGCTCCACGATCCCTTCCACCGGCCATAAACGCCCCAGCCCCTCATACCCACACGACAACATCCCCTCATCCGGCCCAATAAACTCGTGCCCCCAACCCTTCAGCTTCTCCACGCTCTCCTGCGTCGCCGGATGCAACCACATCTTCCCGTTCATCGCCGGCGCCACCAAAAACTTCGCCCGCGTCGCTAAACAAATCGCGCCCAACACATCTCCCGCCAATCCATGCGCCAATCCATTGATCAAATTCGCCGTCGCCGGCGCCAACAAAATCAAATCCGCACTGTCCGCCAACTCAATATGCCCCGGTCGCCAACTCTCCTTCTCATCATACAAATCCGTCACCACCGGATTCTTCGAAAGCACCTGCAAAGTCAAAGGCTGAATAAACTCCAGCGCATCCTTCGTCATCACCACCGTCACCTCGTGCCCCAACTTCACCAACTGACTCGCCAAATCCGCCGCCTTAAACGCCGCAATCGACCCGCTCACCCCAAGGATCACCTTCTTTTGTTGAAACTCACTCACAATCTCGTTCCAGCCATATCAACCAAACAGCATTCCCGGCTATAAATCAATCTGCGCCAATCTGCGTAATCTGTGGGCAACTTTCCCGTCCTCCTTCACTCGCTAGCCTACCCGCGCTTCCTCCAACACCCCCAACAACCGCTCATAATCCTCCTCCCTCGTCCCACTCACAATCCGATGCCCATACTCCTCCGCATGCGCCATCTCCGCCGCCGCATTCGCCAATCGCACCTCCATCTCCCCCGCACTCTCCGTCCCCCGGCCCGATAACCGCTTCTCCAACTCCTCCATCGACGGCGGCATCACAAACACATCCACCAAGACCCGCTGAATCACCGCGTCCTCACACCCACGCACCAAAGCCGCCCCCTGCACATCAATGTCCATCGCCACATCCGTCCCCGATTCCAATCGCTCCAAAACCGACCCCTTCAAAGTCCCATACCGATTCCCATGCACCACCGCATGCTCCAAAAAATCCCCCGCCGACACCCGTCGCTCAAAATCTTCCTCGCTCAAAAAATGATAATGCTCCCCGTCCAACTCCCCCTCCCGCCTTCGCCGCGTCGTGCACGAAATCGAATACACCACCTCCCCCGCATCCCGCAACGCCTGACACAACGAGGTCTTCCCCGATCCCGAAGGCCCCGACACCAACAACAATACCCCAAGTCTCCCGCTCATTCCTGTATTCAAAAAAATAGCGGACGGCTCTCGCCGCCCCATTCCCAACTAACAACTATTAACAAATAACCAATAACAACGTGCAGTAGCTCCGCTACTGCACGTTCTGCACCTGCTCCCGTATCTTTTCCAACTCCGTTCGCGCATTCACCACGTGCTGCGCAATCTCCGCATCGTTCGCCTTCGACCCGATCGTGTTCAGCTCCCGGTTGGTCTCCTGACACAAAAAATCCATCGATCGACCCACCGGCTCCGCACTCTCAAAATACAACCCGAACTGCTTGAAGTGACTCGCCAAACGCGTGCACTCCTCCGTGATATCGCACCGGTCCGCATACAAAGCCACCTCCCGCACGATCCGCTCATCATCCAAAGCCAATTCCAAGCCCGCCTCCTCCAGCCGCTTCATCAACGCCTCCCGGTGATGCTTGACCACCCCGGGCGCCCGCGCCTCCACCGCCGACACCTCTTTCGATAAGGTCCCCACCCGCTCCTGCAAATCCGACTTCAAATGCTCCCCCTCACGCTCCTCCATCGCCACCAACTCATCCAAGGCCTTCCCCAAAGCCTCCTCCAATACCGGCCACGTCTCCTCCAACTCCACTTCCCCCTCCGACACCGTAAACACCCCCGGCGCCCGTAGCAAATCCACCGCATCCATATCCAAATCTTTCCCAAAATGCGCCTCCAATTTCGCCAACGCATCCCGATACTGCACCGCCAAATCCTCATCCACCTCCAGCGCCCCGCCCCGCCCCTTCGTCGACTCCATCCCCACCTGCACCGTCACCCGCCCCCGCGCAATCCGCGCCACCACCACTTCCCGCACACGCCCCTCCAAGTTCGCCAACCGCCGCGGCAAATTCACCACCACCTCGATCTGCTTCCGGTTCAAAGACGAAGTCTCCACCGTATACTTCAAATCGCCCGCCGTCGCTTCCCCCCGCCCATACCCGGTCATACTCAACATCCGCGCAGTCTCCCCCCTCCCATAAAAACTTTCAAGCCCTCAACCATCTTCGTTTCCCTTCCCACATCGGCAATGGAGACGCGGGCACCTGACCGCGCTGCCTCCCTCGCTGCCTCCCCCCAATCCTCCCTTCTCTCCGTTCCCTCCTGTTCAAACAAACCAGTTCAAACAATCGGATCCGGACACACCTCCCGCCGCTGACACCGCTCGCAATACCCCCCCATCCAAAACCCGTCAAAAAACTCCATCAACTCCCCCCCCACCCCCGCATCCTCCGTCACAAATCCCGCCTCAAAATTCCGACGGTCCGCCCCCTTCGCCCCCAAACCCGCCCCCGTCAAATTCGCCGACCCCACATACGCCCACGCCCCGTCCCCAATAATCACCTTCATATGCATCCGCACGCACAACACCCGCTCAAATAAATCGCTCTCCGCCAAGGCCGGATACTTGTCAAAATCCCGCCGAAACCGCGGCCCGGGCTCCTTCGCATGAATCAACCGCACCTCCACCCCATCCTCCACCAACCCACCCAACACCCCCACAAACGGCACGAACTTCCCGCCCGCCCCCTCCACGTGCAGATCCTTCACATCTGCCGTCGCAATCCACAGCCACTTCTCCACCAAAGGCACCCGCCCCTGCATCACTTCCCCGTAAACCCCCTCATTCAACACCAATTTCATTCCGATACTTAACCAATCTTAACCAAAAGAACGCCGGCGCGCCAGTTCCGAAAAAAGCGTTGCTATTCAAGGACTTTTATCGCTACCCTCCCCCTCGACGCAGGAGTCGAATCCGAACGGTTCCGTCCGCACCACTCTCCGCATATCACGATCCATCCACACACCATGCACCGCCTTTCCATTCTGATCCTGGCCATCGCCGCCCTCCTCACCTCCGCCCACGCCAACGGCGGTGCCACCTTGGTCGGCAACTACACCAGCCCCGGTGGAAACGCATCCCTCTTCGATCCCGATGACTTCTCAACTCTCGGAGGCGGTGCTCCCACTTCCTTCGACAACGGTTTCCTCACCTTCAACACCACCACGGGCCGCGTCGAGTTCAACCCCATGCCCTATGGCAGCCCAACCTTCTCAGGTTACGGCAGCATCGTCACCCCGCAATCCAGTCCGCAGTCCGTCGCCCTCTTCAACTTTGAATCCCTCAACATCGGAGAAAATGTTTCCATCAACGTGGTCGGATACAACCCTCTCGTCATCTCCTCCCGTACCAATCTCCGCCTCGCCTCAAACATCGACATCACCCCCGGCATGGTCGGCGGCGGCAACCTCAACATGGCCCCCGGCTTCGGACATCCCGGTATCCAGAAAGGCGTCCCCAATGGCGGCGCCGGCGCCGGTCACGCCAGCATGGGCGAGTACGGCACCGGCTTCAATAGCGGTCTCCCCTTTACCCCCACCCCCAGACCGGGTGGCTCCGCCTACAACTACCCCTCCCTCAACGCCGGCCTGTTCGGCGGGAGCACCGGCGGCGCGGAACCTTCTAGCGTCCTCCCCGGAGAAGGCGGCGGTGCCATCGGCCTCATCGCTCAAGACACCCTCACCCTCGCCGCCAATATCGCCGTCCCCGGAGGCGCCGGTCAGAATGGCTTCGACCTGTTCAATCCCTCATCAGGCGGCGGCTCCGCCGGTTCCGTCCTCCTCGCCGCCCCCGATATCGACCTCACCTCCACCCCCACCATCGACGTCCAAGGCGGCTACGGCGGTAGTTTCTCTGGGGCCACAATCAACTCCACAGGAAACTTCGCCTCCTTCGGCGGCAAAGGCTCCGACGGACGCGTCGCCTACATCCACGACACCATGACCGTCTTCGGCAACGCCAATATCCTCGGCGTCGGCGGCGGTGGCAACGGCACTCTCTTCAACGGCGTCGGCAACCTCCCCCAGACTCTCATCGTTCCCGAACCCAGCCGCGCGCTCCTCCTCCTCGGAGGATTCGCCCTGGCCCTGCTCAGACGTCGTCGCGCTCACTAACACTTTCGCTTGTCACACAACATTTTCCAAAAAGCCGCGCCTTCAAAAAGCGCGGCTTTTTTGTCGCCCTCCCTCGCCGCCCGTCGTGAAACAAATCCTCCTCGTCCACCCCAGCCTCGGACCGCCCGGCGGCGGCGAAGGCCTCGCCGCCTGCCTCATCCAAGGCATCCTCGACGCCAAAAAATACCACCTCACCATCGCCTGCCTCGAACCCCCCGACTTCGAAGGCCTCAACCAATTCTTCGATACCGCGCTCGACCCACAACACCCCCGCCTCACCATCGTCGCCTCACCCGACAAAGCCCGCCTCATGCGCTCGCTGCGCATGACCACCCTCCCCCTCGCCCTCCTCGAAATGAGCCTGCTCGAACGCCACGCCCGCAACCTCGCTCACAAACACAACCCGCCCTTCGACCTCTTCCTCTCCACCTGTAACGAATGGTCCTTCCCCGACTCCGCCCCCGCCCTCCAATACATCCATTACCCAAAATATCACCCCAAACGCGGCGTCGGCGATTACCGCTGGTTCCACCACATCCCCGGCGCCCTCAAAAGTTACCGCCTCCTCTCAAACACCCTCGCGCGAACCAACTTCAACCGTATCCGGCAAAACATCACCCTCGCCAACTCCGCCTTCACGGCCCAAGCCTACGAAGAAACCCACGGCGTCCCCGCCCAAATCGTCCACCCGCCCCTCCCCGGCAATCCTCCGTCACCCGTCCCTTGGGAACAACGCGAGAACCGCATCATCGCCCTCGGTCGCTTCTCACCCGAGAAACGAATTCCACAAATGATCCATATCGTCCACGATCTGCGAGACTCCCTCGCAAATCGTTCCTCTTCCTCCGCCACCCCACCCACCCTCCACCTCATCGGTTCCTGGAACTGTCCACGACCCCATCGCCATAAAATAGAATCCCTCCTTAGAAAACACGCCGACTGGCTGCACCTCCACACCGATCTCCCACGCGCGGAACTCGACACCTTCCTCAGCCAATCCAAATACGGCCTCCATGCCATGCCCGACGAACACTTCGGCATGGCCGTCGCGGAGATGCAACGCGCCGGGTGCATCGTCTTCGTCCCCCAGTCAGGCGGCCCAAAAGAAATCATCGGCTCGGACTCAACCCCTCAACTCTTCTCCTCCCCCTCCGACGCCGTATCCAAACTCACCGCCGCCCTCTCCGACTCTTCGCTCCAACAATCCCTGCACCAACGCGCCCTCGACCGCGCCCCTCGATTCTCCACCGAACGCTTCATCAACGAGTGCCTCCAACATATCGACGCTGCCCTCGACAACCCGTCGACAGGTTTGTGACTTGCCATCCCCTTCACCGTTTCGCCCGCACCCGCCGGCCCATCCCACGCCGCAAACACTGCCACCCCGCCTTCGCCAACCGCGTCCGCACCCGATCCCCATCCCGCGTCGCCAAATAATTGATCGCCCGCGAACCCCCGCGCCGCTCATCCCAAGACCCCAACGCCACCCGCATCACCCCAGGGAATATCGAGAACAATTCATACCCCGCCTCCCGAAGTCGCTCATGTACCCCGCCGACGTCATCTCCCAACTGCTCATACAAAATGTCCCGAATCCGATCCCGCGCCAACAACCCGCTCGCTCCCGCCAAAACCGCCCCCTCATGCCCCTCCACATCCAACTTTAAGACCCCGATGCCCCGTTCCTCCCCCGCCAAGAGCTCGTCCAAGGTCCCCACCTTCACCTCGTGACTCACCTTCTCCCCAATACCACCCCCTTCCAAAGTCGATGTCCCCGAATTCAATTCAAACCCGTCAAACTCTCGCAAATACCCCGTCCCCGCTTCCGCACTCAGCGCACAAGATATCGCCTCAACTCGCGCCAGCCCCTCATACCGCTCCCATCGCGCCACGTTCCGATTCAAAAATTCAAAAATCTCCGGATGCGCTTCCACCGCAATGACCCGCCCGCCCCCTCCCGCAGCAATCGCCATCGCCGATGCATTCTGACCCACATGCGCCCCCACATCCACCGCCACCTCCCCCTCGTCCAATAGCCGGCTGATCATCTCGGGAATCGATCGCTCAAATACACCGCGATTAAACACATCCACTCCAATCATCCGGTCCAATTCCACCTCCATCGGCAATCCCCAAATCAAGCGCACCTCCACCACTTCACCCAAGGCCCGTCCGCCCGCCCGCCGTATCAATTGCCTGGGCTGATACCAATACTCCGGCGCACTCAATAGCCGCTTAATCCTCGTGATCAATTCCACAAACCCTCCATCAAAGCAACCAACGCGCCCGCTCCAATAACAGCCGCTGAAACAACTCATTCCCCGATTCCAACTCCTCGAAACTTCCCGCCGCCACCAACTCCCCCGCGTCCAACAAAAACACCCGGTCACAACGCCGCGTCTTCGCCAGCCGATGGGTCACCATGACACGCGTCAACCCTTCCTCCCCTAACACATTCTCAAACAACTGCTCCTCCGTCGCCGCATCCAATGCCGCCGTCGCCTCGTCAAACAACAACACCTCCGGCCCTCGATACAAAGCCCGCGCAATCGCCACCAACTGACGCTGTCCCCCCGATAACTCACGCGCCCCCTCCCCCACCACCTCATCCAAATCCAATTCCCCCAAACCCACTCCCTCCAATAACCCCGCCACCCGCTCCCGATCCAGACCCTCCCCCGCCTCCCCAAAACCCACGTTCTCCAACAAGGTCCCCGGAAACAGCCAAGGCGCCTGCGCCACATACCCCACCCGCGACCGCCACGATGCCAATCCATCCATAATCGAATCCCCGTCCGCCCGCACCTCCCCGCGCGCCGGCGCCAACAACCCCGCCAGGATGTGCAACAAGGTCGTCTTTCCCGATCCCGTCCGCCCCACGATCGCCACAAATTCCCCCGCCCGAATCGTCCCGCCAATCCCCCGCAAACAATCCTCCTCCGCCCCCGGATACCGATACCCAATCCCTTCCAATACCAACTCCGACCCCAGCCGCACCTCTTTCCCGCCCCCGGCCCTCTCCTCTTCCCCTCCACCCTCCAGCTCACTCCATATCTCCTCCATCGCCGGCACCTCCACATGCAAAGCGCTCCACCGATACAATACTCGATAGATCGGTTGCAACGCGCGAAACCCCGCATACCCCAACACTACAAATATCCCCACCGCCTCACTCCCCGATCCATTCGCCCGAATCAACCACGCACCGATCACCACGAACCCCACAATAAACAATATTTCCACGACCATCTCCGGCCACGATCCAAAGGCACTTCGCCAACGCTCCAGTCTCCCCAACTTCTCCCGGCCACGCGTCACCCGCTCCACAAACTCATCCTCCTTCCCAAATACCTTGATCTCCTTGATCCCGCCCAACATCGACCTCGTCAACGCCCACACCCGGTCCCCCTGTTCCCGCGTCGCCTCCCCCCAACGCCGCTGCATCCGGCCCACCACCCAAAAAATCGGAATCAAAGCCAGCACCAATCCCACCCCCAATGCCACCGCCCCCAGCGGAGCCGCCAGCACCGCAAACACAAAAACCGCCACCACCACTAACAGCTCAAACACCGCAATCGGAACCGACAACACCCCCTCCCAAACCACCGACAACACCCGCTCGTTCAACGTCCGCATCCTCACCGCACTCTCCTTCGCAAACCACGACTCCACCGGCCCATTCAGATATCGCTCCGAAAGCCGCCGCGTCAGCCCGGTAATCGTCCGCGTCGCGCAAACATCCCGCCACCACACCTCAAAAAACTTCACCGCGTTCTTCAACAACACCACCACCACCGCAATCCCCCCCAACAAACCAAAGCTCACTTCCCCAAAACCCCACGGCACGATCGCTTCCAACCGATCACTCACCACCTGCTCGCTCGCCAAAAATCCAATCACCAACGCCACCAAAACCGCCAAAACCAATTCCAATCCCGCATTCAACAAACTCAAGGGCAACAACCACCACCAACGCCAACGGTCCGCCGGCTCAATCAATCCCAGAAACCTTCCGATCGTCTCCCTCACGCCCGGCCTCCCAAAAGACACTTCGCCCGCTCCTCCCACTCCGCCTCCCAAGTCACCCGCTCCCGCCCCGCCACCCGCTTCCGCAAGGCCTCCCGCTCCCCGTCATCCAAAAACACCCGCACCCCCGCCACCAATCCCCCGGCATCAGAAAAAAAACACCCCTCCTCCGCACTCATCCCCTCCCGAATCGCAGCCCCATAATCATACGCCGCCACCGGTAACCCCGCCCCTAACAAATCAAACAACTTCATCGGCACATCATCCCCACTGGACGACGCATGAAAACACATTCCAAAATCCGCCGCCATCAAGAACCCGCGATATTCCGACGCCGGAACCCACCCCGTCCACACCCGCACCCGCACCCGCTCCAACGACAACTCCCCCACCACCTTCTCAAAACGCTCCCGCCCCGGACCCTCCCCGCTCAACGCCAACACCAATCGCTTCCCCGCTTCGCCACACACCCGCTCCAATTCCGGCAATCCCTCCAACAAAATCCCAAAATTCTCATCCACTGTCCAACTCGTCGGACTCACCCCGATCAAAACACCTTCCCCCTCACCCTCAAAACCCATCCACTCAAGTGCCTCCTCTCGCGTCATCCCACCGGCAACTGACAACTGGCAGCTGGTAACCCTATCCCGACAAACCACCACCCCTTCCAACCCAAACTCACGTCCCAATCGCTCCCGCATCGCATCGCTCACACACATGTGCCCGTCCCCCCGCCGACCCCAAAAGCGCTCCTGCCCCCGATAAAACCGTACCGCCAGACTCCCCTCACCGCGCTTCATCCCCAAAATCGTCCACCCAATATTGTGCCAATCCACCACCAACCGCGCCCCCCGCAACCACGTCACCACCCGCGCCACCATCAAAACCGGCACGGCCGGCGGCGCCTGCACCAAACAAACCTCCATCCGTCCCATTCCCCACAACACCCGCCCTAACGAAACAATCACCCGCACACCCCGCCCAATAAGACCACCACCCCCTCCCTCCAATCGCCAAACAAACGAACAAAAAAAAAGAACAGAGTGAAAAGAAAAAAGAGCAAAAGTCATTTAGATGTTAGGCGTAAAGTCTTTCTCATCGACCCAACTGTTAAAACTGTCCG
>JBCCIR010000015.1:0-51993 GCA_039028175.1 Verrucomicrobiota bacterium | reverse complement strand
TTAACGGATCCAGCCCCAGCTACAACTTTGGCTCAGTGAGATGCGACTACGGGATTATCCCGAGGATTCGCCTCGACAGGACTTTACCCCGCAGTAGACCCCATAGAGCGGTTCGAGGGCTCGAGCCCCCCTTTCCTTTCGTTCAGGCCGGTTAACGGCCCCCCGGCTTGAGACCGGCCTGTTCCTCCCAAATACAGCCGCAAAGAGGGCGGGGATTCGTCCCCGCCCTTCTTCTTTTCTCAAACCACCCGCTCCCCCCGCCGAAACTTACGCTTGCAGTGCCTTCACGATCGGCGGTTAATGAAACCGTTCTCGCTTCCCAAACCATCAAGCGCTCCAAACCAAACTCAAATCGCTAAACACCATGGCCATCGAAGAAGATCCCGCCTCCCGCACCGGCGCCGGAACCACCCTCGCCCTCACCTTCAGCATCCTCGTCAATCTCATCCTCATCGCAGGCGCCTATTTCCTCTACAAAGCAAAAACCGAAGCAGATGCCCAGGTCGCCAGCACCATCGCCCAGATGAAAACTCTGGAAGAAAATCACGTCGAGAAAATCGCCGAACTCGAAGCCAACTTCTCCGACGAAATGCGAAAATCGGATGCCGAGTGGAACCAACGCCTCGCCGATGCCGAAGCAGCACACCAACGACTCCTTTCCGGTATCTACGGCCAGGTAAACAAGATCATGTACGAAAGCGATGAAACGCTCAAATACATCGATACTCTGGAAGGCAAATTGCGCTCGGGACAAACCCTCGCCAAAGAAGAAATCGATACCCTCCAAATGATCGGCTCCGGCCTCGGCTATCTCCAGGAACAATACGAAAAACCCATCGGCGAATTCCGCGAACTCGAGCAGTTTCTCGCCTCTAAACTCGATGTCCCCCCACTTCCCCCCAAAGAAAAAGGCAAATTCCTCGCCCGCATCTTTAGCAAAAAGTTCCGGGAAGAAGAAAAAGAATACTATCGCGATGTCGGACGCTGGGAAGCCTTCGAATCCGCCAGAAACGAGGTGACGGCCGCCTACGGACGAGCCCAACAACAAATGTCACAGGTAGGACTCAACACCGATAAATATCTCGCTGATTTGCAAAATCTGATCGCCGCAAAAGAAGCCAATGCCGAACAACTCACCGATTTCTTCGATTCCTCTCGCAAAGTTCTGAATATTCATCAGGAAATCATGAAACTGCAGGACTTCCAACCCCCCGCCGACTCAACCATTCCCGTCCAACCCTGATAATTCTCCGGCAATCCCCCCCTTCCAAAATGGGAATTGTCGGGTAAATTGTACCTCGGTCCGGCTCTCGTCTCCTCGAATCCGTGCCACCCCCCCATCGCGAAATCCCTGTTACCGGTGAGCGAAGATCGTTACGAAATAGTCAAAAAAATTGGCCAGGGGGGAATCGGCGCCGTCTACAAAGCGCACGATACCCGCCTCGGACGCGATGTGGCCGTTAAACGACTCCTGCCCCTCGACGACAACGATCAAAACCGCTCCGCTACTTCCGATCTCAAAAAGGAAGCCGCCACCCTCTCCACCCTCTCCAATCCCCACATCGTCACGGTTTTTGATGCCGACGAAGATGAAGACGGCGTCTTCGTCGTAATGGAACTCATCACCGGGAAGACTCTGGACAAGATCGTCCGGCACGCCGCGCTCCCCCTCGAAGACTTTATCGCCGTCGCGAAACAATCGCTCGACGGGCTCATCGCCGCCCACGACCACAACCTTCTCCACCGGGATATCAAACCAAAGAACATCATGATTTCCTGGCATAAGAACGGGAAATTCCAACTCAAGCTGCTCGACTTCGGCCTCGCCAAATTCTCCGTCACCCCAAGCCTCCAAACACTCGATCAAAACGAGAATATCCTCGGATCCGTCCACTATATGGCGCCCGAGCAGTTCGAACGCCAACCTCTCGATCCCCGCGTCGACCTCTATTCTCTCGGTTGCGTCCTCTACTTCGCCCTCGCCCAGGACTACGCCTTCAAAGGAGATTCCCCGCCGGCGATCATGAACAACCATCTCAACCACGTCGTGACTCCGCTGCACGAAATTCGCCCGGATGTCCCCCGCGCCTACTGCGACTGGGTGATGCGCCTCATCAGCCGCGATCGCGAAGATCGCCCGAAAACCGCCCTCGTCGCCCTCAATGAATTTGAGCAACTCGAGAAAAGCGCAGGCTCCGCCCCCGCAACGCCCCCCTCAAACCAACCCGCTCCCGTCGCCCGCATTCTCCCCGCCACCGACTTCGATACCACCGGAATGCGTACCACGACAGGCGCCCTCAACACCGGCCGCTTGAACACCGGCCGCCTCAAGACCGGCGCCAATACCGTTCGTACCGCAACCACCGGCTCCGTCCCCCATCACGCCACGTCCGCGAGAACCACCTCGCCCGCCCGCGCCCAAAGCGCCAAGCAGGCAGCACTCATCACCGCCGGCATCGTCGTCCTCCTCGGAGGCGCCGTCGCTCTCATCAACGCAGCCTCCTCTTCCGATCCCAAAACCGCCGCCTTGTCCGCTCCCGCCAAACCAAAGAAATCCGGCAATGCGAAACCCAAGCCGAAAAACTCTCCAACCACCAAGCCTCCCGCCCCCGCCATCCCGACGCCGCCAAGGCCTCGCAACCTCGTCGGCCACTACGTCGCCGGAGTCGACTGCTACAGCGACAAAGGAGACACTCCCGCCGAGAAAGGCGATCCTATCCGCCGCTGGGGAGATAGTGCCCCCAACAAAGGAACCAACTACTTCTACCGCACCTCGCAGGACGCCGAGCGTTCTCCGATTCTCGACAACGCCAATGGCAACGGCTTCAACAAGAACCATCCCGTCGTAAAATTCCAGGCGGGCAATATCCTCGCCCTCACAAGTGGCGGCCTCGCCACTTCCGACCCGCTTCGCGACACCTTCAACAATGGGCACTTTTCCATCGTCGCGGTCTATCGCACTTATGAAAACCGGCCAAATGACAAGGTGTTCGTGATGGACTCCATTCGGCGTCAGGGAATATTTCGCATCGATCAAACACCCGAATATCGCCGCGGATTTTGGCCCGATTCCCCTCAGAATCAAAAAGCCGCTACGCTAAAAATCGACCCCTCGGATTTCATCATCCTGATCTACAGTTGCAACCCCGACGCGGAAACTCACCGCATTCGCATCAAAACTCCCGACGGCGAACTCCACGGAAGTGGGGATCGCCCTCTCGTTATTTCCCCCTACGAGTTCGAACGACTTAAGATTGGAAGTTTCCCCGGCAGGACTTTTCCCGAAAACACAAAGGATTTGTTCTCCGGACAGCTCGCCGAAATTCTCCTCTACGATTCCTGGCTCCCCACAAGCGATGCTGAAGAAGTCGAGCGGTACCTCTTCGAAAAATACTTCGCCAAGTAGCCCTCGCTACCACGCGCCCAGCTTGTTCCCTGCCAGGTAAATGCCAACCACGGCAAAGCAAATGAAGGACAGCCACAGCATCGCGTCCCATACCTTGCCTCCTCGAAGCCGCTTGTCCGTCCGACGATACCGGTAATACAACGCCGCAATCCCCAAGAGAGGCAATAATAGCGCCTGCATCACCCCCGATACCTTCACCAACACACCAGGCTTCGGAATCAAAACATAAATCAAGACGCACAACGCCGGAAACACCACGCTGAAAAACTTGATCCCAAGACGCCGCGTCGCCGGCGTCAGCTTCACAAAACCAAATACGTCTCCCACATCCGTCATCAACCGCGCCTTCTGCGCGTTCGCGACAAAAAAGGTCGAAAACAAGACCGCGAACGCTCCCACCAGGAAAATTAACTGCGCCCCGCGCCCAAATACCGGCTCATACATCACGGCCAGGGTCCGCACCATCTCCGTCCCCTCCGCACGCAACCCCGTCCGCCCCAGGATCGCCGCCCCCAATAAATAAAACGCCACCGTGCTGAAGGTGTAAATCACCATCGAACACCACGCATCCCACTTCAAAACTCGCAGCCAGCCCCGCGCCCGCCGCAGCCACGCCTCCCCCTCTTCCCGCGGACCAATCCACGCCCCATACCCCTTCTCCAAACACCAATACGGATACCCCACCAGCTCCGCCGCGCCCACTCCGATAATCCCAAACGCCGCCAACGCCGTCCCCAAAGCCGCCCCACTCATCCCCGCCTCCGTCATCGGAAGCTGAAAACTCAATCCCGATCGAATCTCCGCCCACGATACGGCCCACGCATCGTGACTCTGTAGCGCGATCAAGTTAACGATTGTGATCAGCGTGAACGCGCCGACGAGAACGGTGCAAAACGTCTCAATAAATCGAAACCCGCCTCGCACCAACAACACAATCGTCACCACTCCGATGATCGCCGCCCACCACTTGTCATCCGTGGTGGCCGGCAACGCTGCGACCTCGTCGATGGCCTCCTGAGCCGCCTCCCGTATCTCCTCAAGGTTCGTCACTTCCCCGTCCTCCTCAGCCTCCTCCAGCTCCGCAATCTTCGCCTCCAACTGTACCTTCTCCCCGACCGTCTCATTGTATTCCCTCCCCTCCGCCGTCAGGGGAACACTGATCGACATCGCCTGTCCCACCCCGCCCACGATTCCCCCCAACTGCGCCAGCCCCGTCAAAAACATCGCCAGCCAAAACAAAACGATAAAGTTCGCCCGCAAACTCCGCCGCCCCACTTGCACCGACGCCACCGGCGGAATCGCATTCAAAGCCTTCAACGTCGTCTCCCCCGAACTGATCGCATATTTTGCCAACTCGATCTGCGTAAACACTTTGATCACGCATCCCAGGATGATCAGCCAAAGCAGCACAAACCCCGCCTCCGCCCCCGCCGCCGTCGTGGCAATCAATTCTCCCGAGCCCACGATCGATCCCGCCAAGATCAACCCCGGCCCCAACTTGCGCAAAATTCCCGGGATGGTCGTCGGTGGTTCCTGGGGCTCCATGCCGGCCCCGCCCCCGACCCCTGCCGCTTCCTCCCCGTCCGTCACCGCGACCCCGCCCCCCGCTCGGCCGTATCCAATCCGCTCGCCATTCGCCAATCCAGCATTCGTGCCACCATCTCCCGCTTCACCTCGGCATGCCCCTCATCAAACCACAAGTTCCGCACTTCCCCGGGATCCCCCTCCAGGTCAAATAGCTGCCCGTCTTCTTCCCCTAGTAAATGCACCAGCTTCCAGCGCTCCGTCCGCGCCATGGTCATCCACGAGGCATAGCCAAAATTGCCGTCCCGCGCCTGCTCCGCATACACACAGTCACGCCCCCGCCAGCCCTCGTCCCCCCGCAATGCCCCCAGCACACTCTCCGCCTCCATGGTCGCCTCCGGCTCCAGTCCCGCCAGCTCAAGCACCGTCGGCCCGATGTCCATCAACGACACCAAGTCATTCACTTCGCGCCCCTGCTGAACGCCCGCCCCCCACACGAGCATCGGAACCCGCGTCACTTGCTCATAGCAAGTCCACTTCTGGCTGTGCCCATGATCCGTCAAGCAATCCCCATGGTCAGAGGTAAATACGATCACGGTGTTTTCGAGATAACCCGTCTCCTCCAAGGCCGCCATAATCTTCCCCACCTCGTCGTCGATCATCGTGACGTTCGCCAAATAGTGCCGCCGTTGCCGCAAACGCGCGTCCTCACTGGGCTCCAGCTGATGCACCACCGAATCGTGATCCACCTCACAATTGTGCTCGCGCATCCGCTTGAAGGCTTCCGGTTGTCCCTCCAAATCCTCGGCGCTCACCTCGTCCAGGGGAACGTCCCGCTCAGCATAGCGCTCCAAGTACTCCGGCGTCGGATCATACGGCGGATGCGGCCCCGGAAAACCCACCTGCAAAAACAACGGCTCCGTCCGCGGATAATGCCGCAACCACCAACTCGCACGATCCCCGACAAATACATCCGAGTGCATGTCCGCCGGCAATTCCCACGTAAAGGCTCCCAACGCCTCACGATAATCCTCGCGCTCCCGATAAGTCTCCCGCTGCTGCTTCACCAGCCCACGCGCCGCCAATGCCTTGTCCCACTCATCAAAAAAATACCGCCCCTCCAAATAGCGATCCTTGTTCTCCACCACCTGCCGCTCATGAAACCCGCAGGGCGTGGTAAACGGCCAGGTGTGCATCTTCCCGATGTTCACACAATGATACCCCGCTTCCCCCGCCAACCGCTCCACCCAACTCCGCGTCCACCGGTCCGCATTCTTTAAAATGCCCGTCGTATGAGGATAATACCCCGTAAACAAACTCGCCCGCGACGGCGCACAGCTGGGCGCGGTAACATGACACTGCGAAAAAGAGACCCCTTCCCGAACGAGGCGATCCAGGTTCGGAGTGTCCACATGATCATAGCCCAGCGCCGCGATCGTGTCGTACCGCTGCTGATCCGTGATGATAAAAACGATGTTCGGCCGTGCCCCGGCCCCTTTCTGAGGACTTGTCACGCCCCCAGATCATCTGTGTAATCCTCAACAATGCCAGCAAGAAAACTCCTCCCCCTTGTCGTTCTCATCACCACGCTCTGGATCCCCACCGCCCCCGCGGTCGAGATCACCCACGGCCCCATCCTCGGACAACCCGGCGCCCACCAAATGGCCGTTTGGGCCCGAACGGACGCGCCCGGGGAATTCCGCGTCCGCTACCGCGTCTCACCCGACGGTCCCGAGCAAGTCTCAGACCCCGTGACCACCAAGCTCGCTCACGACAACACCGCTTACATCCTCCTCACCGATCTCGAAGCCGATACCCTCTACAACTACCAGGTCTTCACCGACGAGACGGAGGGCCCCTCCGCCACGTTCCGCACCTTCCCCGACCCAGAACTCCTCAAAGACCCCGAACTGAATCCGAATGGCCTCTTCAACTTCGCCTTCGAATTCGCCTGCGGAAACAACCAAAGCCCCGAACACGGCCCCGGCCCCGCGCTCCTCACTTACGACACCCTGAACGCCCTCGTCCGGAATCAAATCCTCTTCCAAATCCTCAATGGCGACTGGCTCTACGAAGAACTCCGTGACTACCCCCTCGTCGACTGGCAACGCGCCCAAAACATTACCCCCGAACAAACCCCCTTCATCCCCTCCATCGCTCCCTCCATCGTCGGCGTCTGGGAAAACTACAAACTCTACCTCTCCCGCGCCGCAAACCTCGCTGAGTTTCACCGATACGTACCCGCCTTCTACACGATCGATGATCACGAAATCGTCAACGACATCTACGGCCCCGCCACCGCCGGATTCCGAAACCGCCGCGCCGTCTTTCGCGATATCGGCGGCCAAGCCTGGCAGGATTACCTCGCCTGGTCCAATCCCGTCGAATTCGATCGCCCCGCCCACTTCGGCGTGGCCGAACTCGAGGAAGGTTCCGATGTCCTCACCGATTCCAACGCTGACTTCACCGCGCTCCCGCTCGACGAAATGACCACCACTCTCCACGTCCATTGGGAGGGCCCCAACGCCGGTGTCAAAGACCCGGAACCCGATGAATCAGAAGCCAACCCCAATTTCAACGTTTACGATATTGTCGAAGTCATCAGCCCCACCCAGGTGCGCATCTCCCCGGCCGCTGTCGCCACGAACAAAGCCCCCTACTCCATCGGCCGACGACACTACGGCAAGTTCCGCGTTGCCAATTGCGAGTTCTACCTCCTCGATACTCGCTCCCATCGCGACCTCCACGACTTCGATAACCCCGCCCGAGAAGACGTCTCCATGATCGGAGAGAAACAGTTCGATTGGCTCGTCGAATCCATGAAACAAAGCGATGCCGATTTCCACTTCGTCGTTTCCTCCGTCAACTTCATGGTCCCCCACGTCGGCGCCGGCGGAGGCGGCGATTTCAACGAAGCCGCCGGCAAAAAAGACGACGCCTGGACGGTCTTCCTCCACGATCGGGAACGCCTCATCGATTTCTGGGACTCCCTCGGAACCCCCGTCTTCGTCCTCACCGGCGATCTTCACAACAGCTTCGCCTGCAAAATTACCGAGAACGTCTACGAATTCGCCGCCGGCCCACACAATTCCGTGAACCATCGGCCGGTTGAAGACGAAGGCAATCGCCCCGCCAACGGCCCCTTCCAGTGGGGCCCCCGGCCCTGCGAAATCCTTTGGTCAACCTACGTCATGAGCGACATCCCACGGGAACATCGCATCTTCCCCCACTACTGCGAGGTCCAAATCCGCAACGTCTTCGACAACCCCCTCAGCCCCGAAGAAACACGGCTCGTGGCCTTCCCCAAGCCCTACGTGGTCTTCCAATACCACGACGGTCTCACCGGAGAACTCGTCTTCGCCCACAGCGTCCACGCCCCGGGCTCGGCGCCGGAACCTCAGTAGACCGAGACTCGATCCCTCTCAAAGCGTCCGGATTCGATACACATACCGAACCAATCCCGACGCCTTTTCCTCATCGCGGTCAATCCGGCTCCCCAATACCCGCTCCAACATCTGCTGCTCCATCCGGTAAACCGTCGGATATTTCGCCGCCAATCCCGCAATCGGACTGTGATACTCCACCATCCGCAGCCCCCCGTCATTATCAAACTCGCACTCGGACACGTATCCCTCCTTGTCCCGCAGCTTCGACAATGAAACCGCCCGGTCCGCCACCGATTCGCCCTTCACCTTCTTGGCATACCCATCCCCCTTCTTCTGAAAATACCCATACAGCAGCTTTTCCGCCGAGTTCGGTCCATGCAGCTGATCCGTCGCGCCCAGGATCTCCATGGATAACTCATTGTCATAAACCGGAAACAAGGGACGCGCTTTCTCGGTCAACCGATAGACCTTCTCCGGCCGCCCCATGTCTTTCGGACGACGCCAGGTGTCCAAATACCCCTTCTTCTGCAACTCCACACAATGCTGCTTCACCCCCATGTAACTCATCCCCAAGGCCCCCGCCAACTCGTTCACCGACATCCCCGTCGAGCGCTTCAAATGCTTGATGATTTCGATCCACTGAGGCTTGGCAATATCGCTGACGGCTTTGAAATACATGGCTAACTAGTTAATAACCAAACAATTGGTCTTATTTAAATAAGAAAAGTATATTATTAAAACATCCAAAGAAGCGCTACTCTGTCAATCGATTATCACCCCCCGTTCCCCGCCTTCGCAGACCCCGGGCGACCCAACCCAAGATCACCCCGGTTCGCCCCTTTCCCAAGCGTCCCCACCTCCCTTTTCCCATTCCGGCCCCGGTTTGACATCATCCTTACCAAGCTTAGACTCGTATACGAACCCGGTTGTTCAACGTCAGCACACCGGGTTTTGTTATGCAATCGGATCACGATCCCAGGGTATTCGTCTCCCACGCGCCGGGTTACTGGGCCGGTAAAGAAGTTTCCACCAGCGATTGGAATGATCCCGCTTGGCAACTGCGCCAACGCGTCACCTCCCTCGCTGACCTGGAGGAATACCTCTCCCTCTCAGATGAGGAACGCTCCGGCGTCCTTCTCTCCGGAAACAAATTGGCCATGGCCATCACGCCCCACTTCTTCAATCTCGTCCACCCAACCGATCCAAACTGCCCCATCCGTCGCCAGGTCATCCCCCGCATCGAGGAAACCTGGGAAGCCGATTACGAAATGACCGATCCCTGCGGCGAAGACTCCCACATGCCCGTTCCCGGACTCGTGCACCGCTACCCCGACCGGGTCCTCTTCCTTGTCACCGATCGTTGCGCCGCCTATTGCCGATACTGCACCCGGAGCCGCGTCGTCAGCGGTGCCGGTGAACAAGAACTGGAAACAAATTTCGAAGCCGCCTTCCAATACCTCGAAAATCACCCCGAAATCCGCGACGTCCTCCTCTCCGGCGGAGACCCTCTCCTCTTTTCCGACGCCAAACTCGAAAAAATCCTCGCTCGCCTCCATCAAATCAAACACATCGAGTTCATCCGCATCGGCTCGCGCATCCCCGTCTTCCTCCCGCAACGCATCACCCCGGCCCTCTGCGCCATGCTCAAGAAATACCACCCGCTTTGGCTGAGCGTGCACGTAAATCATCCGCGGGAACTCACACTCGAGGTCAAAGAAGCCCTCGAACGCCTCGCCGACCACGGCGTCCCCCTCGGCAATCAAAGTGTCTTCCTCCGCGGCGTGAATGACGATCTCGCAACGATGAAAGCGCTCGTCCACAAATTGCTCCGCTGCCGCGTCCGCCCCTACTACCTCTACCAGATGGACCTCATCGAAGGTTCCTCCCACCTTCGCGCCCCGGTCAGCAAGGGAATCGAAATCATCGAAGGACTCCGCGGCCACACGACCGGCTACAGTGTTCCCCAGTTCGTCATCGACGCCCCGGGCGGAGGCGGAAAAGTCCCGGTCAATCCCGAATACGTGGTCCAACACGACGACGAACGCGTGATCATCCGCAACTACGAAGGAAAAATCTACGAATACCCCGAGCCCGCGGCCCCCAGCAAAAACCCCCTCGAACCCGCGGCCCTCCTCTAGCGCCCGCCAAGGACCGCGTTCCCACATCCATGCCCGGTCTCGTCGTCAATCCCCGTGCTCGCATCTTCCACGGCCACGATTGGGTCTACGCAAGCGAGATCAAGAAGGCCTTCGGCAATCCCCAACCCGGCGACGTGATTTCCCTTAAAGACTTCCGCGATCGCCCCCTCGGGAGCGCCATCTACAATCCCCAATCCCAAATCGTCGCCCGCCGCTTCTCCCGGCGCCGCCAGGAGCTCGATCTCGACTTCTTCAAACGCCGCCTCGATCGCGCCCTCTCCCATCGGAATACGCTACGCCTCTCCCCGCACGGTTTCGCCCGCATCGTCTGGAGCGAAAGCGATGGCCTCCCCGGTGTCATCATCGACCAATACGACGGCACGGTGGTCCTCCAAACCAACACCCTCGCCATGGACCAGCGTCGCGACCTTCTCACCGAAGCCATCAAAGCCACGCTCAGTCCCGATTCCATCGTGGAACGAAACGACAGCACGATCCGAAAGCCCGAAGGCTTGGAAACACGAGAATCACTTCTCCACGGCGCTTCCCCCAACCCCCTGTCCGTCGATCTCTCCGGATTCGCCCAAACCGTAGACGTCCTCGGTGGCCAGAAAACCGGCGTTTACCTCGATCAATGGGACAATTACCGCAAAGTCGCTGCCCTCGCCAAAGACCGTCGCACCCTCGATTGCTTCACCAACCAGGGCGGCTTCGCCCTCGCCTGCAAAGCCGCCGGCGCGACCGAGGTCACGGCCATCGATTCCAGCGAGCCCACGCTCGAGATCGCCCGGCAAAACGCAGCCGCATCAAATCTCGAAATCACGTGGCAGAACGCCAACGTCTTCGATCACCTCAAACAAGCCGACACCGATCAAGCCCGCTACGATCTCGTCATCCTGGACCCGCCCTCCTTCACCCGCCGCAAAGGCGCCCTGAAAGATGCCCTCCGCGGCTACAAGGAAATTCACCTCCGCGCTCTCAAAATCCTCGAAACCGGCGGCATCCTCGCCACGTTCTCCTGCTCTCACCACGTGAATCACGAGACCTTCCTCGGCGTCATTCGCGACGCCGCCGTCGATGCCAAGCGCCAGCTCCGCCTCGTCGATACCTTTTCCCAGCGGGCCGATCACCCCGTGCTCGCCACGCTGCCGGAAACGGAGTACCTTCGGGGATTCGCTTTCGAAACGATCGGCGCATGGTAACCACTGCTCAGCAATTCCAAATCCTCGCCCGCTACAACTCGCGCACGCTCGTCTCCCGCCTCGCTGAGCTGGTCAACCGCTCCCGCCTCATGACCGCCACCCTCGGGCTCTTTCTCGTGGGGTACCTCGTCATCGGCTATCTCCTCTTCGCCAAAGGACTCATCTTCATCCAACGCCTGCCCGCCGTGGGCACGATCCTCGGAGAACGCATCCTCTACATGATCTTCTTCTTCGTGTTCATCATGCTCATTCTCTCGAACGCCGTCGTCCAGTTCGGCTCGCTCTTCCGCAGCAAGGAAACCGACTGGCTCCTTACCCTCCCCATCGACCAACGGGTGGTCTTCGGCTGGAAAATTGTGGAGTCACTCATCATCTCCAGCTGGGGCTTCATGTTCATCAGCGCTCCGCTCCTCGTCGCCTACGGCAATCTCAATGAAGTTCACTGGACTTTCTACGCGAAGGCTTTCTTCCTCATGATCCCCTTCGTCGCCATCCCGGCCAACCTCGCCGCCTGGCTCACCCTCGCGCTCGTCCGCTTCGCAAAACGCTCCTGGTGGCCCGCAGTGCTCGCCGCCGCGCTCGCCGGTGTCGTCTGGTACATCCACCAGCACTTCTTCGCCGATCGCCAACTCAAAGACATGGAGACGAATATCGTCTTCGCGCTCAATCAAGCCCTCCACCACACCCGCGTCACGATCCATCCCCTCATCCCCAGCACCTGGTGGACGGAGGCACTCCTCGATACGGTCAAAAACCTCGCCGTAACCGCCCGATTCAATGCCCTCCTCCTCGGAAGCAACGCCCTCATGGCCTGCCTCCTCACCTTCGCGGTCGCAGGAGCCGCCTTCAGCCGCGTCAAAGCGGTCGGAACACGCAAACAGGCCGAGTCGGTGTCCCGCCGTCGCCGCAAGTCCCTTAGCGCACGCGCCGCCGCCACCCGCAGTGCCCCCCTTCTCGCGAAACGCAGCTCCCGCGCCCTCGTAACCAAGGACCTCCGCGGCTTCATCCGCGACCCCGCCCAATGGATCCAGGTCGCCGTGGTCTTCGGCCTCCTCCTCATCTACGTGCTCAATATCCGCAACATGGGATACGACCTCGACACCGCATTCTGGACCAATGTCCTCACCTTCCTGAATATCGCGGTCTGCTCGCTCGCGCTCTCAACCCTAACGACCCGGTTCGTCTTTCCCCAGTTCAGCCTCGACGGCCATCGCCTCTGGGTCGTCGGTATGGCGCCGTTCCCCCTGACAAAAGTCCTCTTCCAAAAACTCTATCTCAATGTCGCGCTCACCGGCACCGCCATCGTCGCCCTCATGGCCCTCGCCGGTTACATGCTCAAACTCCCCGCCGAACGCATCGCCTTCTTCGTGATCATGATCGGCACGCTCGCGGTCGGACTCAATGCCATCGCCGTCAGCTTTGGCGCGCTCTTTCCCAATCTCAAAGAAACCAACCCCGCGAAAATCGTGTCCGGCTTCGGCGGCACGTTCTGCCTCATCACCAGCTTCCTCTACATCGTGGTCTACCTCGCCGCCCTCATCGGAATCACGATGATGACCGGCCTCGTCGACCTCAATCCCGCCGCCATGACCGCCGTGGAAACCGATCCCGATGCCCTCCCACCACCCCACCCAGCCCCCGTCCCCTGGCTCATCGCCCTCCCCGGAGGCCTCGCCATCACAGCCGTTTTCGGCGGAATTCCCCTGTTTTTTGCAGCAAAACGGGTAAAAACACTGGAACTCTTAGGAAATTTGTAATATTAATAAGTATTAACAATCTCTCTATCTGTTCTCTGTTATGAATGCTGCTACCGATTTCTCGTCGATCTCTGTCTCCGACCAAATGTTCCCCATGGAGGAACCACACCACCACGATATGGAAATCCCCGCGATGAACGAGGATTTCGATGAAAAGGTCCAACAAGCCCAGGAACAACTCCTCAAGCTCCGCCACCAACAGGAGCAGGTCGAAAAACAAAAAACCGAACTCGAAGAACTCAGCGCCCAACAGGACGCCTTCATCGACGGTCGCACCTCCATCTCGGAACGACTGAACAACGCCATCTCCACCCTCGACCGGGAAGCCCAAGAAGCAGAACGCCGCGCCGAAGAGTTCCTCCAAGCAAAGGAAAGCTTCTCGCGCCACCTCGATCGCATCTCGCTCTTCAACCCCGAACAATGGTCCCGTGCCGATCTCAATGGCGAACTCACCCGCGCGCTCTCGACCATTGAAGATGCGGAGGTCGACTACAAAAACTCGATGAAACGCATCGGCGGACTCCTCGATCGCAATAGCGATTCCGCCTCACTCCTCAGTGGCGTGAGCGGCCAGCTCAGCTTCAAAGCCTGCTTCCTCGGCGGCCTCGCCTTCACGTTGCCGCTCATGGCCTTCTCCCTGATCGCCTTCGCGATCTATTTCCTCCTCGGCTGACCTCTCTCGCGCGGCTGGAATTTCAATACTCGCCGCGACAGTCCCGTCAGCGCCTGCCATCGCTCTGCCCATGAATAAACGCATCCGCCGGAAAAAACGCCGCCCCGAGCCCGCTCCAGAGGACGGCAAACTCGTGGCCATGGAGCTTCCTCTCGACGCCGGCGAGAACGACGATACGCTCTCCCTCAGCCAGCAAGCCGAGCGCCTCGACCGCCAAAACACCCGCATGAAGGAACAAATCGCGGAACTCGAGTCCCTCATCGTATCCACGCCCTTCAACCGCGCCCTCCATCGCATCAAGACGTTCAATATCGTCCCCGCGGATCTCGACGACGACGACAGTTTCTCCTCTCCGCCCGCCGCCCAACGCCTCAGCCACTCCCGACGCCACCGCCTCCGCGAACTCCAATTCCGCAACGTCGGCGCCTTCGTCGCCCTCGCCGTCGGCCTCGTCCTCCTCGCCATCTGGTTCTCCCGCCTCCTCGCAGGTTAGCCAATATCGCCTCATAGCGTCCTTCTCTCCTGTTCCGCCACGGGCCCTTCCCACTTCCATCTCCCCCTTCAACTTTCGTAAATCAAAAATCAGAAATCGTAAATCTGCCTCTAAAAATCCTTTCCCAATCTTCCCCCCATACGCTCAATTACCTCCATGCCGCCCGCCGACTCCTCCCCCGAACTCGACGTCCGATACGTCGCCAATCTCGCCCGCATCGAACTCTCAGACGAAGAGATCGAAACCTTCCAGGGCCAGTTGGGCCGCATCCTCGAATACATGAAACAACTCGACGCACTCGACGTCTCCGGCATCGAGCCCACCGCTCACGCCAATCCCGTTTACGACGTCGTCCGCCCCGACGAACCACACGAGCCGCTCCCGCGCGACGCCGCTCTTCAAAACGCGCCCAAAAAAACCGACGACCAATTCATGGTCCCCAAAGTCGTCGAGTAAGCAATCCCGCTCCTCACTCTCTCCCCATGGAAACCCACACCTGGACCCTCACCGAACTCCAATCTCGCCTCCGAACCGGCGACCTCACCCCGCGCGAGGCGGTTCAGTCTCTCCTCGATCGCATCGAGGCCGTCGACGGCAAAGTCGGCGCCTACCTCTCCGTCGACGCCGAGACCGCCCTCGCCGAAGCAGACGCTGCCGATACCTCGCTTCCCCTCGGCGGCCTCCCCATCGGCATCAAGGACGTCATCAATGTCAAAGGCCAACCCTGCTCCTGCGCCTCGAAACTCCTGCACGATCACTACACCGCTCCCTACGACGCCACGGTCATCACAAAGCTCCGAGAAGCCGGCGCCATCCCCCTCGGTCGCATCAACATGGACGAGTTCGCCATGGGTTCCTCCACGGAAAACTCCGGCATCCAAACCACCCGCAATCCCTGGGACCTCGATCGCATCCCCGGCGGCTCCTCGGGAGGCTCCGCAGCCGCCGTGGCCGCGAATACCGCCTTCGCCACGCTCGGCTCCGATACCGGTGGCTCCATCCGCCAACCCGCTTCCCACTGCGGCATCGTCGGACTCAAGCCCTCCTACGGCCGCGTCTCCCGCTACGGCCTCGTCGCCTTCGCGTCCTCGCTCGATCAAATCGGGCCGATGACCAAATCCACCGCCGATGCCGCACTCCTGCTCAACGCCATCGCGGGTGCCGATCAACAGGACTCCACCTGCGTCGATGAACCCGTCCCCGATTACACCGCCGCCCTCCAAGGTGATCTCAAAGGCATCCGCCTCGGTCTCCCCAAGGAATACTTCATCGATGGCATCGATCCCCAGGTCGAGTCCGCCGTCAACGACGCCGTCAAGAAACTCGAAGAACTCGGCGCCGAAGTCATCGAGGTCTCCCTGCCCCACTCGGAACCCGCCATCGCCGTGTACTACGTGATCGCCACCGCCGAAGCCTCCGCCAATCTCGCCCGCTTCGACGGCGTCCGATACGGCAAGCGCACCGACGATCCAGCCGATATCATCTCTCTCTACAAAGACACACGCGAAGAAGGCTTCGGCACCGAGGTCAAACGTCGCATCATCCTCGGCACCTACGTCCTCAGCTCCGGGTACTACGACGCCTACTACCTCCGCGCCCAGAAGGTCCGCACCCTCATTCGGCAGGACTTCACTGAGGCTTTCGAAAAAGTCGACGCCCTCGTCGCCCCCACCAGCCCCACACCCGCCTTCAAAATCGGCGAGAAAACCGACGACCCCCTTCAAATGTATCTCGCCGATATCTTCACCATCGCCGCCAACCTCGCCGGCATCTGCGGCCTCAGCCTCCCCTGCGGCCTCGCCACGTCGGAATCCGGCACCCACCTCCCCATCGGCCTCCAACTCCTCGGCAAACCCTTCGGCGAAGAAACGCTCCTAAGAATCGCGAATACCTACGAACAAAACACCGACTGGGTACGCGGGGAAAAACCAGCACTGGGTTGAACGTCAAGGGTGAAGCTCAGCTGACCGGGACGAGCGCTCGATGCAGAACAAAATTTGAATCTAACTTCGTTCATTCAAACTCAGGGCGAGTCGGCTGTTGCTCTCCATGCGCTTATTCGGCCTGGCCGGGACCGACCTGCGAAAATTACCACGCGACATGCGAAACGCTCCGGAGTTATCGGCCCTTAAACTCTCGTATCCCTTCAAGCTTGGCCTTCCGGGTATCACAACTGCATGGCTCGATCAGGTTCGTGCGCTATTCGTGCAAATCTGCAGGAAGCAGCATCTTGCGTCCCCCATAGTCAATCACGCTCCCCTGCGCCTTTAGAAAATCTGATCCTAGAATGCCGTCAGCCTCAGGCATCTCTTCCTCGTACATACGTTCAAACCAGGGATTTTCACCCAGTCTGCCGAGCGGATAGTCGCGTTCACCGATGGCAATGGGAACGTTGTGAAAGTGCTTTATCTCGATCGTCTCTCCATCGATGACTGCGGATTGGATTTCGTCGCAGGGCGGGGGCAAGTTCATCGTCTCGATGTGCCGGGGAATCACATCCGTCACGTTGGAACCGGTGTCGACGAGAAATAGCATTTCACGACCGCCAATCGATACATCAACCCATGGTTTGCCATCTGGAAAGTCCAGCGGCACGGCCTCTTTGCCACTTGGTTCTGCGCCAGGTTTGTGAAGCAGCAGCTCTCCGTTATCCAGGTCTATGACCGCTCGATTCGCTTTCAGGAAATTTGTGCCTAACAAGCCACCAATAATCGGAAGTAAATGATCAGGCATGGAGACAGAAAGATCGATTTCATCCAAAGAGGATAACACGTACTCTTTCCCGCCAAGCGTCATCGGCACATCGTGGTATCGCTTTACGGGAACGGTCGCTTTCTTAAACTCGGCCTGGAATTTCTTCCTTGAGGCAGGAGGCAGCTTCATCGTCCCAGATTTTCGGGAATCGATGATGACGACACTACTGGCTCCTGTATCAATAAGTAGCGTTACCTCACTCCCACCAATAGATACTTCGACACAGGGAAATTCTTCGATAAAGATGAGCGGGACGGTCCGCGTGACTGGCTCCTCCGAACGTTGGCAGCCATAAAGCGCAAACAGGGAGACAAGCCGCCCAATTAAGAGAATCCTCGTTTTCATTCATTGGTGTCGCAGGAATCTTAACTCTTTTCGCCGATCGTCAAGGGTGACCCGCCGCCTACAGGCAGCGCCACTCCGCACCAGGGTTAAGGGTTGAAGTAAACGGGGTCATGTCGACTCGGGGCGTGGAGGCGGTTGGCGTCCACCCGCTTGTTATCTGCTTGGGCGGTTGCGCTTAGTAATCGACGAGTTCGAGCTCACTTTCGGCAAACTTAGCAAGCTTGGAATCTGACCATCCATCGGCTTGAGCGCGTTCTACGATGATCCGCAATTCTTCGACATCAAGTTGCTGCTTCTGACACAGAAAAAGCAGTTCGGGCACATCAGGATCAACGGCGTTCCGAAACCAATCGAGGGGATCTCTGTCTGTCGGATTCGTGCGTGAAGCCTGCGTAGTCAGGTAGAGTGCCAGATTGCCACGGGATGTCTTCAATGCCTTGAGCTCCTCGACGCCCTCCCTCAATTCCTTCTCGATGGCGATATTGATCTGTCTCGCTCCGTGGTCGTGATAGATGAAATCGTGGAGCGCTCTTCGCATCAACAGGAGTCGAGCAATGTGTGCCTCTGAAGCTAGTTCCTTGGGTGGCCCCAGCTCCAAGAGAGTCAGGGCGCGAGCTGAGTAGGCGGCAAAATCAGCGAGCTTACCGCGCAATGAGGTTAGGTCAAGAATCGCCTCCAATCGTGATCCGCCTGCGAGGTGGCGCGCCCAAATTGCTTCAAATTCGGCGTAGTAGCTACCCGCCTCGGCTGACTTCGCGAAGGATTCCGCAGCCAATGAATAGTCTCTCGGGGTTCCGCGGCCATAGGCATGAGACAATCCCAAATAGTAGAAGTCCCAATCGTCCTTCTCCTCCAATTTCTGTGTCGCTTGGAATGCATCGGCTACAAGATCCTTCGCGAATTCCTTCGTACCGATGTCTCGTTTCAGATACGATCTCCCCTGTTCGAGAATAAGATGACCAAGTACGAGGCTACCTGTAGGCGGAAAGCCTTCGTGGAGTTCCCAAGCGACGTTCTCCTTGGCCTTGATTTGCTTCTCCCATCCACCATCTCTACCGAGGGCGAGGCACCGTTCGGTGAATTCGGTAAACTTCTCGTCCTTCATTTCTTCAGCAGAACGTCAAAGCGCTGGCACCCGCTACCGGGAGCGCCGCGTCGCAACAGGGTTAGGTGTTCGAATAAAGAGGGTCATTTCAACTCACGGCGGGGTAGCGGGTTGTCCAGCCGCGTCTTGTTCGCTGTTATCGTTTGAGTAGACGTCGAATCCGCACGTCAGGTGCAGCTTCGCAAGATCAGCCATCTGCGGAGGATCGAGCATCGGTCCACCATGACCGATACTCAACCAGTAGCAATTGATGTCGCTGCGCCATCCTTGGCTGTGAAGGCTCTCAATACGGCTCTCCATGCCTCGAATCCGTTCAATAATCCAGTCGATGTGTCTTCTTACGTCCTTCGACTCGACCTCTTCCTTTGAGCATAGAAACCAGCCAGAGATCGGACGCCGAACTTCTCTCCCGTTGAAAATGTTCATCCCCTTCACTTGGGACTTCGATGGCGGAATCTCAAGCGCCTCAGTAACAGCATCCGGAGACGAATCGGAGTGGTAGAATCTGAGCGTGGCAAAAGTCTCTGCGCACGTTGGGTAATCGTCATCGTAGGTGCGCATTTTTTCTTCAGCGAACAGTGTTGTTAGGGGAACCGTGCCGATATCCCATTTTTCGCATCGACCATTTCCTCCGTTAGGTAATTTGCTGGAAATTCCTTGGAAATACAAGGAAATCAGCCCACCCCGCTTTGACTCGGAATGTCGTAAGTTTCCTACAGATACCTGAATACTTAAGCTCTTCGAAGGTTCTGATATCCCTCCTTTTCTGCTTAGATTGTACACGATCAAGATGTCCAAATAGCGCTCTCTCCGTGTGGATTCTCTCCACCTGCGGGCAAGAAAGTCCATGGGTAGCCCAAACAGCACACTCAAGAGGAGTCACCACTCACAAATCGGAAGGAATGGAGCGCGGACGAAAATGATCAATGCCGGGCAACAAACCGTTGCGGTCCCAACAAAAAAACCGCCCTCAACCTGCATCCAGGCCAAGGACGGCTTTAAAAACAAACAATCGATTACTCGATCCTCAGGAGCCCGAATCCGCTCCCTTGTGACCGAGAATCTTCACCGTCCGATTCAACTGATCGAACTCGATCGGCTTTTTGATCACCGTCACCGGGCCGCTCGACAATATCTTCGTCAAAATCTCACTGTCCGGATACCCCGTGATAATCACGATCGGCAAATCCGGATGCATCTCCTTCAGCTTCGCATACAGCTCGTCGCCCGCGATGTCCGGCAACTTGAGATCAAGAAACACGAGATCGAAATCCTGCTTCTCCGCATGGCTGATCGCTTCCGCACCAGTCCCGACCACGATCCGCCCAAAACCGGCTTTCTTCAGAAATTGCTTAAAAAGGGCCTGCAACGCCGGATCATCGTCCACCACCAGCACGGTCGGCTGACCAGACTCCTCATTGCGCAACACATCACGATCCAACAGGCTGCGCTTGATACGCCAACGCCCGCCGATCTGAATCGCAGGGAGTTGCCCTCGCTGAACGAGGTAGTAAACGGTCGGCAAAGGAATGCGGAGATACTCCGCCGTCTCCTTCACGGTCATCAATTCTGGTGCTTCTTCGGCCATGGCTCTAAACCCGGTGTGGTCTCTGTTTGTTTGTGTGTTGAGGGGGGTCCTTCCCGCATCAAAGTTTTCGGCTCCTTCAAACCCAGCAACCAATTGAAAATCAACGATTTCCAATCGATTCAAGGGGTTTTAATTACCATAAAAATCGATACTGAATGGAATGTTAATGAGTATATAGAACCGCTTTTGGTCCACTAAGCAAGCAAAATTAGCAAATTTTTCAGAATTGATTCTCGCCTCTAGATCATTTCTTAAAAGTGAGAATCACGCGCCGGATTCAGGGGTAATTGTTAGGGCGCACACCAGCAGCCCGCACTTCCCTCTCCCACAACAAAGCAGCCCACAACCCAACCTCCAAAGCACTGATCGGAATAACGCCTCCACCCCCCACGTGAGCGCAGGAATCAGTGCCCTTACCATTTTTCTTTGCTTCTATGAAAAATCTTTTAAAATTAATTACCCAACGCCCTATGGCCGTCATGGCTGCTCCGCCCATCCCACCCGTTGCCGTGCAATCCACCACCCGATCCCGGTTTGTGACCCCGCTGGCCCTCACCGCCGCCATCTTACTCGCCCCCATCCCCCTCGCCGGCCAAGACCAAAACGCCCCCGCATCCGAGCCCCCGCCCCTCGCCCACAGCGCAGGCACCGAACCCCTCGACCCCCGTCCCGAAAATCACATCCTCGATAAAGGCCGCGTCTTCACTTATCAACCCGAGCAATACCTCAACCTCACCAATCTCCTGGCCACCATCAAGGCTGACAAAGACGTTAACATCTACGCCGCCCTCTACTCCTTCATCATCAACGAATCCATCGATTCGCGCGCCGCACGCCTCAGGCAAAAGTGGCTCGCCGATGACACCGGCGTCGTCCTCGTCTACGACCGCAGCACCGGCGCCCTCACCCTAGCCGCCACCGAAAGCTACGAAGACTTCCTGCCCCGCGTCGAACTAATGCACCTCTATTCCCAAGTCGCCGACGCCGCCCGAGATCACGAAGGCCACACCGAACGCCTCGCCGCCGCCGTCACCACCCTCGCCGATAAACTCCCCGCCCGCCTCGCCGCCCACCACGGCTATTCGACGGGCTTCGACCGCCGCTACCTCTTCTTCGGCGCCGGCCTCCTCATCGCCCTCAGCCTCCTCCTCTACCTCGGCCGCCTCCTCACCCGGGCCCAAAAACGCGCCGATATCACCGATGCCCTCTCCTACCAGTTCCCCCCAGCAGAAATCCCCACCCGCTTCGGCGCCCCCAACGCCGGCGGGACCCTCGCCGAACTAGACTTCTCCTCCCCCCCTCCCAAATCCTGAGCCGGGTAACCGATCAACCGGCAAACCGACAACCGCCGGCAGAGCCGGCCCAATTCTACTTGCCCCCCACCCCCTTCCGAATGATGATCCACACGCCTCGCCCGCACGCTCACCTTAAATGACCTATTTCCAAGCCATCCTCCTCGGGATCATCCAGGGCCTCACCGAATTCCTCCCCGTCTCCTCCTCCGGTCACCTCGTCCTCGGCCAAGGCATCCTCGGCATCAAGCAGTCCGGCAACGAGTTCGAACTCATGGTCCATATCGGGACGCTCTGCTCCGTCCTCATCTACTTCCGCAAACAACTCTTCAACCTCGTCCTCTCCCTCTTCGACCGCTCCCGCACGCGCGAACACAAAATCATCTTCGGCCTCTTCATCGCCACGCTCCCCGTCGTGGTCGTCGCCCTCCTCTTCAATGACTACATCGAAGCCGCCTTCGAAAGCTCACTGGTCGCCTCCGCCATGCTTTGCGTCACCGGCATCATCCTCTTCATCCCCACTTGGCTCAAAATCAAAACCCAGGCCCCGGCCGAAAACCCCGCCCCTCCCACCCTCCGCCAATCCATCATCATGGGCCTCGGCCAAGCCCTCGCTATCCTCCCCGGAATCTCCCGCTCCGGCTCCACGATCACCGGCGGCCTCCTCGCTAAGGTCCACCCCGCCATGGCTGCCGAGTTCTCCTTCCTCATGGCCATCCCCGCCATCTGCGGCGCTGCGGTCTTTAAACTCAAGGACTTCAACGAATCCGCTAACCTCGACTGGGGGCCCTACCTCGCCGGAACCGCCGCCGCATTTTTGTTCGGACTCATTGCCGTGTATCTTGTCCTCGCCACCATCCGGCGAGGCAAATTTCAGTATTTCGGGTATTACTGCATTGCGCTAGGTTTGGTCGGCCTTATCTACTTTTCCCAAAACCCAGCGTAGCGGCGTGTTCGCAGATTTCCCCAACACCATTCCCCAGGCCCATCCCCCAACACGGCCCCCCCGTCGCCGCCACCCGATGGCACTCGTCCTCGCCGTGGCCGGTGCCGCCACTTCTTTGCTCCTCGGAACCCCAAGCAACACCCAAGCCGAAGCCATGCCCCTCTTCCTCGCCGATGGCTTCGACTTCCCCGTCGGTAAACCCGATGCCGCCGGATACTACCGCGCCCGCGGATACTACCCCAATGGCCACCTCGGCGAAGACTGGAACGGTCGCGGCGGCGGCAACACCGACCTCGGCGATCCCGTCTATTCCATCGGCCGCGGCGTCGTGGTCTTCTCCGCCGACTACCAACAACGCTGGGGCAATGTCGTGATCATCCGACACGCCTATCGCGAGTCCGATGGCAAAATTCGCTACATCGATTCCCTCTACGGCCACCTCGACGAACGCTACGTCAAACTGCACGACACTGTGAAACGAGGCGAACTAATCGGCACAATCGGCAACTGCCGGGGCATTTACCTCGCTCACCTCCATTTCGAAATTCGCAAGAATCTTCGCATCGGCATGAAGCGCTCCAGCTACAAAGGAGACTATTCCAACTACCACAGCCCCACAAAATTTATACAGGATCGACGCCGGCTGCGCACCGACTTCAAACGCGTCCCGGTCCCCCTCAACACATTCCAAACATCTGAGCCCGCTTACCCCGAAATTCCGAAAGTCACGGTCCCCGATACCAAGCCCGGCAGCGATCCCGAACAACTCAAAGCCGACGTCGAACGCGTCCTGGAACACTACCAGCCCGACGATGAAAAAACCGCCAACGACCTCTGGCAACGGCTCCGCGAGAAACTTCAGAACGCCCCCAATAAAGAAGAGTCTCCGGACGAGTCCCCCCCGCCCGACAACCCGCCTCCCCCCGAGAGTTGATGCCCCCCTGTCTGACCGCAGATCGCTACTCGCTTCTCAACAAGTAATACTCAAAGCTGTCCACCAACGCCAGCCAGCTCGCCTCAATCACATTGTCCGAGACCCCCACGGTGCCCCAGTCCTCGTGCCCGTCCGTGCTCGTCACCAACACCCGCGTCCGCGCCGCGGTGCCCGTGTGACTGTCAATGATCCGCACTTTGTAATCCGTGAGCTGCACTTTCTCGATCGCGGGATAAAACGGCAGTAACGCCCGCCGCAACGCGGCATCGAGCGCATTGATCGGCCCATCTCCCTCCGCCACGGTGTATTCGCGCGTGCCGTTCACTTCCAATTTCACGGTCGCCTCGCACGACTTGTAGTTCCCGTTCCGCAGCCGAAAACTCGAGTGATACTCATTCATCTCGAACAACGACTCATACTTCCCGATCGCCTTCCGCACCAGCAGCTCGAACGAGGCGTCCGCCGCCTCAAATTCATACCCCTCTTTCTCCAAATCCTTTAAGTCCTTCAGAATCCGCTTCACCTCGTCGCTCCCCTTCTCAAGCGGAATCCCCAACTCCTCAGCCTTCAGCAAGACATTGCTCTGCCCGGACAACTCCGACACCAGGATATGCTGAGAATTGCCAACCTCGCGCGGCTCGATGTGCTCGTAGGTGCGCGCCAGCTTCTGCACCGCGTTCACATGCATCCCGCCCTTGTGCGAAAACGCCGTTCGCCCCACGAACGGCGCCCGCTCGTTGTGAGCACAGTTGGCCACCTCATCCACAAAATGGGCCACCGCCGTCAATTGCGGCAAATCGTTCACGACTTCCCGCCCCATCTTGAGCTGCAAGTTCGGAATCACCGACGTCAGATTGCAATTCCCCGTCCGCTCCCCATAGCCATTGATCGTTCCTTGCACCTGCACCGCCCCACAGCCCACGGCCGCCAATGCATTCGCAACACCAAGACCGGAATCGTCATGCGTATGAATTCCAAAGGGAATCGACAACGCCCCGGCCACCCGCTCACAAATCTCCACAATCTCGGTCGGCAACGTCCCCCCATTCGTGTCACACGGAACAACAATATCCGCCCCACCTTCCTCCGCCGCCACAAACGCCGCAATCGCATACTCCGGGTCATCCTTGAACCCGTCAAAGAAATGCTCCCCGTCAAAAACGACTTCGCGCCCGTTCTCCTTCAAATGCCGAACCGTGTCCCGAATCATCGCCAGATTCTCCTCCGGCGTGGTCCGTAAAACCTCGGTCACATGAAGCTTCCAGCATTTCCCAAAAATCGTCACCACCGGTGTCTCAGCGGCCAATAACAACGCCACCTGCGGGTCGTCCTCGACTTTCAAGTCAGCCCGCCGTGTGCTCCCAAAGGCGGCAATCCTCGCATGCTTCCACTCCCGCTTCGCCGCTTCTTCAAAAAACTCCACGTCCTTCGGGTTCGACCCCGGCCAACCCCCCTCAATGTAATCCACCCCAAAGTCATCCAATCGTTCCGCAATCAGAATCTTGTCCGCAGAACTAAAAGAGACCCCCTCCCCCTGCGTGCCGTCACGCAGGGTGGTGTCATAGATACGAACGGTTGCGTCGCTGTTGCTGTTGCTCATGATGATTGCCCGGTAAAGAAAGACACTAGGCCCAAGAAGAGCGGAAATCCGAGATGAATGGTGAAAACAAAGACGTAAACATTACCCGGCCGCTCGCGCTTGCTAGCCGATAATGCTTGTGAGAATAATGGTAATTCGTCTTTGCATTGAAACGAGGCGCAATGTACTCACCTTGAAGCCTTCTGCCAAAGAAAAACACCCCCATTTTTAAGGACCCAACGCCTCCGATCCACGCCAATCCCATGAAAAAGGCCGTCATCATCCCGTCCTATAAGGCCGCCGATACCCTTCCCAGCGTGATCGATCGCCTCCCCGATGATTTCGCCAAGGGCGGCGGACAGGCCTTCATCATAAATGACTGCAGCCCCGACAACACCGGGTCCGTCGCCGATGAACTCGCCGCCAAGTTCAAACACGTCACCGCCCTCCACCACGAAACCAACCAAGGATACGGCGGGGCCCTCAAAACCGGTCTTCGCCACGCCCTCGACAACGGATACGAAATCATGATCGTGGTCCACGCCGATGGGCAATACGCCCCCGAGATGGCATTGAAACTCGCCGAACCCATCGAGCGCGGGGATACGGAAATCGTTCAAGGTTCCCGCATGATCGGCGGCGGCGCCCGCGAAGGCGGCATGCCCCTCACCCGATACCTCCCCAATCGCGCCCTCACCTGCTTGGAGAACCTGGTCGTCGGCACCCACATGGATGAGTTCCACAGCGGTTACATGGTATTCTCCGCCAAACTTCTCGAAAGCGTCCCCTTCGAAAAACTCCAGAACAATTACAACTTCGACGCCGAGATGATCATCATGGCGCATCTCTGCGGCATCCGCTGCGCGGAAATACCGATCCCCACCCGATACGACGACGAAACCTCAAGCCTCAATCCCATCCCCTACGGCCTCAACGTCCTCAAAATGATGTGGCGCCACACCCTCGGCGACTACCGCCTGCTCCTCGATGAGCATCAAACCGCCCAAGCCGCCGCTCCTGCGGCTTCCTGATGCGAATGGAGCCCCTATCCCGATCCCAAAAGGTCTACTTCGGCATCCTCGGCTCACTGGCCCTCGCCTTCATCCTCTACCTCATCTTCGGCCCCAAACCCTGGATCGATGGCATGGGGCCTCGCCTCGAAGCGGGCAAAAAGCTGCGCTCGATCGACTACGTGGTGACTTTTTCGTTCTGGGCCGCCCTGATCAATCTCCTCATCTGCCTGGCCCTCCTACCCCTCTCGCGCTTCATCCTCAAACCCCTCCCAAAACGCAATCCATCCCATCCCGCCTCGTCGCCAGGACCTTCCCGGCGCACCCTCACGATCGGGCTCCTCCTCGCCGTGATCCTCGCCGCAGTCTTCAACGCCCCCCGCCTCGATATGAGCCTCTGGGGCGACGAAGAATTTACCATGCGCGAATTCGTGATCGGGGAGCCCTATCGCGATGACGATGGAAAGGTCCAAATCGAACCACTCCCCTGGCACAAAACCATCTGGGAATACCGAACGACGAACAATCACATCCTTTACAGCATCCTGGGCCGCATCAGCCACAGCTTCGTCCCCACTCCCAGCGCTCCCGATCGCACCTACTTCTCAGAACGCGCCCTCCACATGCCGCCCTACCTCGCCGGCCTCGCCGCAGTCGCGGCGATCGGCATCTTCACCGCGCTTGCCGGCTTCCCCAGGGCCGCCCTCACAGCCGCCTTCCTCTTCGCGATCCACCCCTGGTTCACTCGATATGGCGTCGAAGCCCGCGGATACGCCCTGATTCTCTTCCTCCAGCCCTTCGCCATGATCACCCTCCTCAGGGCCTTCGCGACCGGTAAATGGGCTTGGTGGCTCCTTTACGGCGCCTCGCTCTTCCTCCTCTTCTGGGCCTTCCCCGGCACGGTCTACTTCATCGTGCTCATCAACCTCGCCGCCCTCGCCGCCCTCCTCTTCACGGTCCCCCGCCAATTCGCTACCCCCGCCGCAGCCCGCCTCCCCCTCTTCATCCGCTTCTGCGTGGCCAATCTCGTCGCCGCCATGCTCCTCCTCCAGCTCTTCTCTCCCTGCGTCATCCCCTTCAAACAATGGGTCGATCGCCCCCGCGCCCACGGCGAACTCGGCTGGACATGGCTTCAAGACGCCCTCAGCTACTTGGGCTTCGGCTTTCCCTGGCGCCCCTGGGAATCAGATAACCCGCTCGCAGTAACGCTCTCGGATTTCAAGGCCGATCACCCCACCCTTTTCCTCCTCACCCTCACCCTCGCACTCGCCCTCGCACTCCTCGGCGCCATCCGGCTCGCCGCCGCCAAATCACCCGCCCGTTGGCTCCTCCTCCCCATCGTGCTCCCACTCGCGGTCGCCTACGTCCACAACAGCCTCACCGGAAATCTCATGATGCACTGGTATGCCGTGGGTTCCCTCCCTGGCCTCGTCATCCTCTGGGCTCTCGGCGCCGATACCCTCACGAAGCTCATTCCCAGCAAGATTCTCCCTCACATCGCTCGCCCCGCCCTCCCCGCCCTCTTCATCCTCGCTTTCTTCGCCCTCACCCACAGCCAGCGCCAAATCCTCTGGAAACACCCGGTCGAACCACTTTACGAATGCGTCCAAAGTATGCGCAACATACTCAACCCGAGTCATCCAGACATCGACGAGGTAATGACGCTCGGATTTCACATGTATTCCGTTGGCTACGATCCCGCGGTCATTCGCCTCAATACCAAGGAATACGCCATCGGTGAGCCCACCGAGCAAGCCGCGGTCAACGAATTCATCGCCGCCCTCAAAGAAGCCGACACATCCAATCGCCCCCTCCACGTCAATATTGCCCAACAACCCTTCGCCCGCCTCATGCTCCCCGCCCTCATGGAGATTCTCGATAACGAAGACGTTTTCGAGGTGGTCAAAATCCACTACGGCCTCCAAAGCCCCTGCACCCGAACGATCTACCGCTACAGACCCGGATCCGTGGCTTCCCTTTCAAACTCAAATTCCAGCTGATTGCCTAGCATTTGCTTGCATTTCAGAACGCTGACCGATAGGGAATAAGACGCTCGCGACATCCTGTCCCTAGATTCTTCCACACATGGTTTCCATCGAGATCCGCCACCTCACCAAGCGATTCGTCGATGTCGTCGCTCTCAACGATATCAATCTCCGCATCGATTCCGGCGAGCTGTTCTTCCTCCTCGGCCCCAGCGGCTGTGGCAAAACCACGCTCCTCCGCCATATCGCCGGCTTCTACAAGCCCGATCACGGCCAGGTCCTCTTCGGAAGCACCGATGTCACCAATAAACCGGCCCACCTCCGGAACACGGCAATGATGTTCCAAAGCTACGCGCTCTGGCCCCACATGTCGGTCGCCAAGAACGTCGCCTTCGGCCTCGAAGAACGAAAACTCCCCGGAAAAGAAATCGAAGACCGAGTGGTGAACGCTCTCGCCATGGTCCGCATGGCCGAATACGCCGACCGCAAAATCAACCAACTCTCCGGCGGACAACAACAACGCGTCGCCCTCGCCCGCGCCCTCGTCGTCCGCCCACAATGCCTCCTCCTCGACGAACCACTCTCCAACCTCGATGCCAAACTCCGCCTCGAAATGCGCAGCGAAATCCGGCGCATCTGCAAAGACTTCGGGCTCACCGGCGTCTACGTCACGCACGATCAAAAAGAAGCCCTCAGCATGGCCGATCGCATGGCGGTCCTCGAAGCGGGCCGCGTCATGCAGGTCGGCACACCCCAGGAGGTCTATCGCCATCCGAAAACCCGCAGCGTCGCCGATTTCATCGGCGAAACCAATTTCATCCCCGGCACCTTCGTTAGCACCGACTCCAAAGACCGCTACCTCGTCAATACCGAGCTCGGTGACTTTATCGGCCGCCTCCCGGAAGACGCCGCGGTCCCCCCTAAAGGCAAATCCGTTTTCCTCTCCATCCGCCCGGAAACCTTCCGCCTCGCCGATTCCCACGAATACGCCCAGTCCAATTTCATCGAAGGCACCCTCGGCGAAACGATCTACCTCGGCGAACTCGCCCACTACCACCTCCATACCACGGGCAATCCCCCGAAAATCCAAATATCCGAGCTCAATCCCTCCCACGTGAAAGCCGCCTCCGCCGAGGCCAAGGCCTTCGCCCACGTCGATGCCGAAGATGTGGTCATCCTCCAGATGTGAGCGCCCCCAGGCGAACGCACCCCATGAAGGAATTCTTCTCCAGTATCAAAATCACCCGCGAGTCCTTCACCCCGGAAGTGATCCGCAATCTCGCCGTCCTCCTCGCCCTCATCATCACGATCGCGGCGCCCTTCGTCCTTCGACCCGCGAAAGCCGGTTACACCCGGAAACCCGACCAAACCCTGGTCATCCTCTCCCCACACAACGAAACCATCCGCGCGGAAATCTCGAGCGCCTTCTACACCTACATCCTCAACCGCGACGACCAACGCGTCCGACTCGATTGGCGCACGCCCGGAGGCACTTCCGAAATCGAAAAGTTCATCGATTCTTCCTTCCGCGCCAGCTTCGAAAACTACTGGACGAAAGAGCTCGGCAACACGTGGAGCGAATCGGACATCGGCGACGCCTTTAACAGCCGCAAAGTCGATCCCGCAGGCGATTCCCCCGGATCAAAAGCCCGCCGCGCGTTCCTCGACTCCAATGTCGGCATCGGCGTCGATCTCTTCTTCGGTGGCGGAGAATACCCCTTCGTCGTTCAGGCCGAAAAAGGCAATCTCGTCGACTCCGGAATCTTCGAACGCCGGTCCGAATGGTTCACCGACGACATCATTCCCGCCGAGGTCAGCGGCGAACGCTTCTACGATCCGGATCACCGCTGGGTCGGAAATTGCCTCTCCAGCTTCGGCATCGTCTACAACGTCGATTCCCTCGCCCGCCTCGGCATCGAGAATCCCCCCGCCCAGTGGTCCGATCTGGGCGACCCCCGCCTCTTCCGCCAAGTCGCACTCGCCGACCCCACCAAGAGCGGCTCCGCCACAAAGGCCTTCGAGATGCTCATCCAACAGAAAATGCACGAGGCCGCCCTCAACCTGAAACGCAAAGACTTTGAGACCGAAGAGGAATTCGTCGACCGGGCCGTCCGCCGCGGCTGGATCGATGGTCTCAATCTCATCCAAAGCATCAGCGCCAACGCCCGCTATTTCACAGACTCTTCCGCGAAAATTCCGCTCGACGTCGCCCAAGGAAACGCCGCCGCCGGAATGTGCATCGACTTCTACGGCAGGACAATGAACGAACTCCTCCGCAAACCCGATGGTACGTCCCGCGTCCTCTACTTCACACCGCTCGGCGGCTCGTCCTTCAGCGTCGACCCCTTCGGCGTCTTCCGCGGCGCCCCACAACCCGAACTCGCCCTCGATTTCATGGAGTTTCTCCTCTCGGAAGAAGGCCAGAAAATCTGGAACAACAAGGCCGGCACGCCCGGCGGCCCGGAACGCCGGTCGCTCCGCCGCCTTCCCGTCCGCAAAGACATCTATACCGAAGAGAACCTGGTCCACTTCGCCGATCCCGAAGAGTTCCCCTACGAAACCGCCGTCCAGTTCCAATACGTCCGCGATTGGACGTCGCCCGCATTCGACGCCATTCGCTTCATTCTCCGCTGCATGGTCCTCGACGCCCACGAAGAACTCCAGGAAGCCTGGCAGGTGCTCATCGAAAATGACTTCCCTCCCGACGCCACCCGCACCTTTTACAGCGTGGGCTTCGTCGACTACGACAAATCACTCGGCTACATCAGCGATCGCCTGAAGTCCGGATACAAACCAAGCGAAGTCACCCTCGCTCGCCAACTCACCAACCAATTCCGAAGCAACTACCGCCGCGCCATCCGCATGGCCGAGCGCGGTCAGTAACCATCATGAGCAAACCGCTTTCCATCGGCGTTTTTGCCTTCACGATCGCCTTTCTCCTGACCTTCTTCGTGTATCCCATCTGGATCACGATCCGCGAAGCCTTCGTCGTCGACGGAGAATTCACGACCTACTACTTCTTCCAAGTCTTCCAAAATCCCCTCTACCTGGAAGGCCTCAAGAACGCCTTCCTCATCGGCATCTTCACCACCATCGGTTGCCTCGCGCTCTCCATTCCCCTCGCCGTCCTCTCCAATCGCTTCATCTTCCCAGGAAAGACCATCCTCTCCACGCTCATCCTCATCCCTCTCATCCTCCCACCCTTTGTCGGCGCCATCGGGGTAAAACAAATCCTCGGCCAAAACGGCGCCTTCAATGTCCTCCTCTCAAAATTCGGACTCATGGACATGGCGGATCCCACCGACTGGCTCGGCGAAGGCCGCCTCCTCGGGATCGTGATCATGAACGCGCTCCACCTCTACCCCATCCTCTACCTCAACGTCACCGCCGCCCTCGCCAATCTCGATCCCGCCATGGAAGAAGCCGCTGAAAACCTCGGCTGCCCCGCCTGGAAACGCTTCCTCAAGATCACGCTCCCCCTCACGATGCCCGGCATCTTCGCCGGTGGCACCATCGTGTTCATCTGGTCCTTCACCGAGCTCGGCGTCCCGCTGATTTTCGATTTCACCCGCGTCACGTCCGTCCAAATCTTCGACGGTATCAAGGATATCGGCGGCAATCCGCTCCCCTACGCCCTCGTGGCAGTGCTGCTGGTAACAACGGTGATTATCTTCGCAATCAGTAAAATCCTCTTCGGCCGATCCCATTTCGCCATGAGCGGCCGCGCTTCAATGGCCAGCCACGCCCGCCGCCTGCCCAGGTGGCAAAGCTACCTCTGCTCCGCCGGCTTCTGCCTCGTGATCTTCCTCGCGGTCATCCCCCACATCGGGGTGGTGCTCAATTCGGTGGCCGCCGACTGGTACCAAAGCATTTTCCCGGAAAGCTATACCTTCGCCCACTTCAACGCCGCCCTCAGCCACGAGCTGACGGTGCCCTCCATCGGCAATAGCCTCAAATACGCCAGCCTCTCCACTCTCTTCGATATCATCCTCGGCCTCGGCATTGCCTACGTGGTCGTCCGCACGACCCTCCCCGGGCGGCAAATCCTCGATTCCCTCGCCATGCTCCCCCTCGCCGTGCCCGGCCTCGTGCTCGCTTTCGGATACCTCGCCATGACCCGCGAAGGCCAACCCTTCGACTGGCTCATGCCCAATGACAATCCCACCATGCTCCTCGTGGTGGCCTACGCGGTCCGCCGCCTGCCCTACGTGGTCCGCTCCGCCGCCGCCGGATACCAGCAAACCAGCGTGACCCTCGAGGAAGCCGCCCAAAACCTCGGCGCCTCCCCCGTCCGCGCCCTCCAACGCATCACCATCCCCCTCATCGCCGCCAATCTCATCGCCGGCGGCCTCCTGGCCTTCGCGTTCGCCATGCTCGAGGTCTCCGATTCCCTCATTCTCGCCCAAAAACAAGAGTTCTACCCCATCACCAAGGCCATCTACGCCCTCTATAGCTCCCTCGGCGACGGCCCATACCTCGCCTCCGCCCTCGGCGTCTGGGCCATGATCTTCCTCGCCATCACGATCATCGGAGCCGGCCTCATGCTCGGCAAACGCCTGGGCACCTTGTTCCGTATCTGATTTTACGGGGAAAATCCCCTTTACAAGCCCCCGCCTCTAGTCTTAATTCCCCGCTTCACGGGCGCTTTCCAACCGCCGTTGGTCCCTGGCATGCCCTGATTCCACCTTGGTTTCAGCCGCTTCGCCCACCAGGGGAAACCCGGCTACTTCACGATTAAATGACCACTACCTTATCTCGCTTCGAAATGCCGAATCGCCTCGTCAAAGACGAGGATTCCGCCACCGAAACCTACGCGCAGTTCGTCGCCGAACCCTTTGAACAAGGATACGGCCACACCGTCGGAAACTCTCTCCGCCGCGTTCTCCTCTCATCACTCGAAGGCGCCGCCATCACTTCCGTGAAAATCGCGGGCGCCCAACACGAGTTCGGCACCCTCCCCGGCGTCGTCGAAGATGTCACCGACATCGTCCTCAATCTCAAGAAGATCAAATTCAAACACTTCGAGAACAAAGACCCCGCCACCCTCGCAATTTCCGTCAACAAATCCGGCGAAGTCACCGCCGCCGATATCGAGGAAAGCTCGCAATACGAGATCGTCAATAAAGACCAACTCATCTGTACCCTCGATAAGAAAACCAAGTTCGAAGCCGAACTCGACGTCCGCGTCGGCCGCGGTTTCAACACCGGCGAAGAAAATAAATACCCCGATATGCCCATCGGCCTCATCGCCATCGACTCCATCTTCTCCCCCGTGCTCCGCGTGAAATACGCCGTCGACCAAACCCGCGTCGGCCAACGCACGGACTACGATAAACTCATTATCGATATCTGGACGGACGGCCGCATCGAGCCGCCGGATGCTCTCCTTCAAGCCTCCGCAATCCTCCGCCACCACCTCGACGTCTTCGTCGACTACGACGATAGCCTCGTCGCCTTCGAAGAAGCACCCGAAGCAGTCAGCGAAGAAAACGCGGAACTCAAGAAGCTCCTCAACATGAGCGTGAACGAGATCGAACTCTCCGTCCGCGCCGCCAACTGCCTCAACAACGCGAACATCACGACCGTCGGTCAGCTCGCAATGAAGAGCGAAGCGGAGATGCTCAAATACCGGAACTTCGGGAAGAAGTCACTCAACGAGATCAAAGACAAACTCTCCGAACTCGGCCTCGCCCTCGGCATGCAGATCGATCCAGCTCTTCTTGAGAGCCCCTTCGGTGGCCCCGTCCTCGGTGGCGCAGCCGAAGCGGTGGAAGGTCCCGCCGACCTCACCGCCCTCATCGAGGGCAATATCGACGACTGATGAGACACCAACGAAAAACCGTCAAACTTCAGCGGAACAAAAGCCAGCGCAGAGCCCTGCTCTCCGGCCTCGCCTGCAGCCTCATTGAGCACGGGCGCATCCGCACCACCCAAGCCAAGGCAAAAGCCCTTCGCCCCATCGCCGATCGCCTCGTGACGCTCGGCAAACGAGGCAACGCAGGCGACAAGGACGAGAACGTCCACACCCGCCGCCAGGCTCACGCCTTCCTCGGCAACAACGCCGCGGTCAAAAAACTCTTCAGCGAGATCGCCGTCGCATCCGCCGATCGCCAGGGCGGTTACACCCGCATCACGCGGATTCCCGACCGCGCCAGCGATTCCGCACCCATGGCCTACATCGAGTGGATCGACGTCCATATCGCCATGGACGACGAGGACGAAGTCGAAACCACAGAGACCGAGCAAGCCAAAGCCTCCTGAGGCGTCTCTACTAACCAATCACTATCCCCAACCCCAAAAGCCGCCGCGCCTCCGGGCCGGCGGCTTTTCTCTTGTCCAAAAACCTCTCCCGTCGCTCGGCTACTTCCCGATACAAAACCGCCCAAATATCTCCCCCAGTATCTCCTCTACATCCACCTTGCCCACCACTTGCCCGACGGATTCCAAGCTCGATCGCAATTCCAAGGCCACTAGCTCCGGTATCTCGCCCGCCTTCAACTTATCCGCCGCCGCCTGGGCATCCTGGCGCGCCTTCTTAAAGCAAGCTTGGTGCCGAGCATTGATCGCCAGAGGGTTCGCCGACCACATCTCAATGTCCCCCCCCATCACCGCAGCCACAATCGCGTCCTCCAAACCCTTCATTCCGGTCGCCACCATACACGAGACTCGAATCCCGGCCCCCTCATTCCAGGATCGATCCTCCCCCAAGTCACATTTGTTCAACACCAACACATGCCGCTTCCCGGCCGCATCGGAAGCAGTCAGCGTTTCCCCCGGTGCCTTACTCCCATCCACCACTTCAATCACCAGCTCCGCATTCGCAATCTGCTTCCCCGTCCGTTCAATTCCCGCCCGCTCCACTTCGTCCTCAGACTCTCGAACACCCGCCGTATCAACCAACCGCAGCGGAATCCCGCGCAAACTGATCACTTCCTCGATCGTGTCCCGCGTCGTGCCCGCCTGAGCACTCACAATCGCACGATCAAAACCTAACAGGCAATTCATCAAACTCGATTTCCCCACGTTCGGCGCCCCACATATCACCGTCCGCACTCCCTCCCGCAAGATGCGCCCTTGCTCCGCCGTCGAAAGCAAACCGTCCATCGCACCCACGACCGACTCGATCTTCCCGACCAATTCCTGACCGGTATCAGGATCAATATCGTCCTCCGGAAAATCGATAAATGCCTCCACATGTGCCACAAGGCCAATGAGTTCTGCCCGAATTGCTTCTGCCTGTTGCCCCATCCGCCCCTCGAGCTGCTCGTGCGCCGCGCGCATCGCCAATGAGGTCCGCGCTTCAATCAAATCCATGACCGCCTCGGCCTGCGTGAGGTCCATCTTCCCATTCAAAAAAGCACGCTGCGTAAACTCCCCCGGCTCGGCCGCCCGAGCCCCCACCTCCAACACCCGATCCAACACCGCCTGCGTCACCAGCAACCCTCCATGCCCGCTAATCTCCACCACATCCTCTCCCGTATAACTTGCCGGTCCACCAAAAATCGTCACCAATACTTCGTCGATCCGCTCCCCCGCGCCATCCACCACCTCACGAAGGGAACTCACGCGATCAATCATCGCCTCCACTTTCCCCTCACCCCTCAGGACCTCCCCTAGAATCGCCCTCGCCTGAGGACCCGATACTCGCACCAAGGAGACCGCCCCCTGCCCAAACGGAGTCGCAATCGCCGCAATCGTGTCTCCCACCATGGAAACCTCCGCTAAACGCCCAATTCCTCCCGCAACACCTCCAGGAACCGCGCATTCTCATCCGCCGTCCCCACGGTCACCCGAATCCACTCCGGCAGCTTATACCCCCGCATCGCCCGCACAATCACGCCCCTCGCGAGCATCCGCTGAAACAAGGCATCCCCATCGCCCACTTTCACCAATACAAAATTCGCGTGACTGGGCACAAACTCCAAGCCCATCTCTTCAAAGGCCCCCTCCAATAAAGCCCGCCCCTCGTCCGTGATCACCTTGGTCTTCGTCTGGTGCTCTTCGTCCGCCAGACCCGCCAATGCCCCCGCCTGCGCCAACGCATTCGCATTAAACGGCTGCCGCGTCTTTTGCAAGACATCCACCAACGGCGCCGGACCCAGACCATACCCGATCCGCAACGCCGCCAAGCCCTGAATCTTCGAAAACGTCCGCAAAACAATCACATTCCGCCCCTCCCGCACATACTTCAAGGTATCCGGCGGCTCGTCCAAAAACTCATAATACGCCTCGTCAAAGATCACGACGACGTGCTCCGGCACTCGATCCATAAAACGATCGATTGCCGCTTGCTCCACCAATGTCCCCGTCGGATTGTTCGGGTTCGCGATGAATATCTCCTTGGTCCGCGGCGTCACCGCATCCGCCATCGCATCCAAGTCATGCACAAATCCCGGGTCCGGCACCTCCACGGTGCTCGCTCCAAACAAGGTCGCCATCAGCTTGTAAACAACAAACGCGTGATCCGCCACAACGATCTCGTCACCCGGTCGCAAAAACCCATGCCCAATGAACTCAATGATCTCGTTGGACCCGTTCCCCAAAATCACGTTCTCGATCCCCAAATCAAACTTCTCGGCAATCGCCGACCGCAACCGATACCCCCCGCCGTCCGGATAAATGTTCGCCTCCCGCAACGCCGCCTCCATCGCCGCCACCGCCTTCGGCGACGGACCCAGCGGATTCTCGTTGGAAGCCAGCTTGATGATGTCCCCCGGTTCCAAGCCAAGCTCCCGCGCCGTCTCCTCGATCGGTTTCCCCGGATCGTAAGAAACCAAGTCCTTCAACCATTCATTCGCAGTATCCCAAACAGCCATCCTATTCTCCTTTTCCGTATCTCAATCCGTCACCCACGATAACGCTGCGCAATCGGATAGCGCCGCCCCAATCCAAAGGCTTTCGAGGTTACCCGAATCCCCGGTGCCGCCTGATAACGCTTCCACTCGTTGATGTTCACCTGACGACATACCCACCGCACCATGTCTTCCTCAAATCCTTTTTCAACAATCTCCCCGATGCTGCAGCTCTCCTCCACGTAAAGCTCGAGGATCGCATCCAACACATCATATTCCGGCAAGGTATCCTGATCCTTCTGGTCCGGTCGCAGTTCCGCACTCGGAGGCTTCTCAATAGTGCTCCACGGAATGATCTCCCGATCCCGGTTCAACCACCGGGCAATGGCATACACCGTGGTCTTCGGAACATCGCTGATTACCGCCAAGCCCCCACACATGTCCCCGTAAATCGTGCAGTATCCCACCGCGAGCTCGCTCTTGTTCCCCGTCGTCAATAACAGGTGACCAAACTTGTTCGACAGCGACATCATGATGGTCCCCCGAATGCGCGCCTGCATGTTCTCCTCGGTGACATCCTCCTCCCGCCCCGCAAATACACCCGCCATCTGCCCCTTCAACGATTCAAATACCGGCTCAATGGCCACCTTCTCAAAATTCAGGCCCAGGTTCTTGCCCAGCGCCTCGGAATCATCGACGCTCCCGCCAGACGAAAACTGACTCGGCATGGTCACGCCATAAACATTCTCGGGCCCAATCGCATGCGCCGCCACCGCCGCCGTAAGCGCCGAATCAATTCCGCCGCTCAAGCCGATCGCCGCACTCTTGAACCCGCATTTCCCCATGTAATCCCGTACCCCCAAGGTCAACGCCTCGAATATCTCCTCCTCCTCACCCATCTCCGAGAAACCCGCCTGATCCTGACCGCCATCGATGTCCACGACGGCGACGGCCTCTTCAAAGGCCGGCAACTGGGCAATAAGCTCGCCGTCACGGCCCACCACAAGCGATCCCCCATCAAACACGAGCTGATCATTTCCCCCCACCGAGTTGCAATACACCACCGCCGCACCAAGTCGCGTCGCCAATCCACTCAACATCTCCAGCCGCGCCCGTTGCTTGCCGGAGTGAAATGGCGAGGCACTCAAATTCAACATCAATCCCACTTCCGCCGCCTCCAAATCACCGACCGGATCACGCTGATACAACTGCGCCGGCAAATACTCCTCCGTCCAAATGTCCTCGCACACCGTCACCCCCGCTCGCTGCCCGCTCAATTCAACCGCCTCCACCGACGCCGCCGGCTGAAAATACCGCGCCTCGTCAAACACATCATAAGTCGGCAATAGAGATTTATGAAACACCCGGCGCGCTTCCCCCTTGCGCAAACACGCCACCGCATTGTGAAACGGCTTCCCCGTCCCCGTGGCATTCACATCAATAAATCCCACCAAAAGAGGCACCGCCCCAACGCTCGCTTCCAATCCAGCCACCGCCTCCAGGTTCCCTTCCACAAACCCCGACCGGAATATCAAATCCTGCGGGGGATACCCCGCGACACACAATTCCGGGGTCAGGACCAATTCCGCCCCTTTCGACACGGCCTCCTTATACCCCGACCGAATCCGCTCACAGTTCCCCGCAAAATCGCCCACCGTGGAGTTGATCTGTAATAGTCCGACCTTCACTGCTCTTCCCGAGATGGGCCTACCAGAAGCCCCATTCTCCTGTGCTCATCACATAAACCCCCAACACGAGGTTCGCAACGCCATGCATCAACACACACGCATATAAACTCTTGGTCTTCACCGCGACGAAATACGTGAGACTCCCGTATACAAAAGCCCCCAGCCAGTCCTCAGGCAGGTGAATCGCCATGAATGCCAGGGTCGTCACCCAATAGGCCAACCACCGATGCTTCCCGAACGGTATCTTGTAAAAGGGCTTCTCAGGATTCACCAAATACCGCATCAAAAACCCCCGCCAGAAAATCTCCTCGACAAACGCCACCACGACCACCATTCGGAGAAATCGCACAAATACCACCGCCGCAAACCAAAATGGCTGCTCACTGAACAAAGTAGGGTCAAACCCTTCCTCCCGCGGCGCCAATCCAAAATACCGCCAGATCGGCGACCCCGAATCGATCATCGGAATGCTCACCATCGGCTGCACCCAGCTCTCCACATCAAGCCACCGGTAAAGATAAGAGGGCAAAAACCACGCCACCATCCCTACTAACGCCATCACCACGGCAAGCCCCGTTCCGCGAATCGGCCGAAATTCATAATTCCGCCAGAAAAACGCTAGCAACAACAAACAAACCACCGTCTGTAACGGATACACCCAATGCTCGGGCGCCGATCGATACCATGGCAACCCCGAATGATCGATCTCGAACAGCCCACCCAGCGGCTGAATCGCCATAAACACCGCGAGCGGTACGATATACGCCGCCGTCTTGTTCTCCCGAATCGCCGATAGCCTACCCATCACGATTCAGCTCCTCCAGGACCTCCGGATCCCGCACATCAGCCCAGTCTCCCGGCAATTCGTCCCCCCGCAAGATAAGCCCGTCCTCCACCATCGCCACAATCGCGTCCGTCAACTCATACTCCCCTCGCGGCGACTTCTTCAACGCGGCGCAATACTCGAAAATCGGCTGCGTAAAAGTGTAGATACCCGTGTTATACCACGGACTTTGCGGCTGATCAGGGCCCGGCTTCTCAATCAATCCCGTCACGCGAAACTCATCATCCAGAAAAACGGCGCCCCCCTTCGACACATCATCAGTTCGCTTGACCGTCAAGATCGCCGCCGCATCCCCCAAGCGCGTCAGCGAGGCATAACTCTCCTCCGGAACCAGAATATCCCCATAACTCAAAATAAAGGGATCGGCCCCCGCAAAGTCCTTCGCCAACAATACCACCCGCCCCGTGCCGTCCTGCACATCCTGGGTCACATACGAAACCCCCACCCCAAAGGCACTCCCATCCCCAAAATGCCCACGCACGACATCCTCGCGATACCCCACGACGATCAAAATCTCTTCCACCCCGTTCGCCCCCAACCCAGATACAATGTGCTCAAGAATCGGACGCCCGCGCACGGGAATCATCGGCTTGGGCAACTCATCGGTCAGCTCGCGCATCCGCGTGCCTCGCCCCGCCGCCAGTATCACCGCCTTCTTTACGCCCGCTTCCATAAAGTCGTTCTCGTTCGTCTAGTTGATCCGCCCCACAAATGCACTCATCCGCGTCAATGCCTCTCGTAAGTCCCCCTCGTCCGCCGCAAAACAACAGCGCACGAACCCCTCGCCACTCGGACCAAAGGCGTCCCCGGGCACCACCGCCACACTCTCTTCCTCCAGCAACCGCACCGCAAACTCCCGGCTCGTGAGACCCGTCCCCCGTATGTCCGGGAATACATAGAACGTCCCGCCCGGCGCATGACAGGGAATCCCCATGTCATTCAAACGCTTCACAGTCATCTCACGACGCCTTGCATAAGCCGATCGCATCTTCTCCACGGAAGCCGCACCGTTCTCCAGCGCCTCGATCGCCGCAACCTGACTCGAGATCGGTGCACACAACATCGAATACTGATGAATCTTCATCATCGCTTCCGTCAGCTCCGGCGGCGCACAGGCATAACCCAAGCGAAATCCCGTCATGGCAAACGCCTTGGAGAATCCATGCAAAAACACCGTCCGCTCCCTCATCCCCGGTTGCTGAATAATCGTCGGATGCGCCCGGTCCGGCTCATAGCGCAATTCACTGTATATATCGTCACTCACCACAACCAAATCCCGCTCCACGCAAAGCTTCGCCAATTTCGCCAGCTCCGCTTCAGACATCACTCCCCCCGTCGGATTCGTCGGAAAATTCAAAACCAATACCTTCGTCCGCTCCGTCACTACGGCCTCCACATCCTCCGCCATCAACGCAAACGCATTCCGCGCCCGCGTAGCGACCGGCACGGCCTTTCCATATGCCATGACTATGCTCGGGCTATACGACACATAACACGGCTCATGATAAATCACTTCGTCCCCGGGATTCAGCAGCGCTCGAAACGCCAGGTCCAAGGCCTCCGAGACCCCCACCGTTACCAAAATCTCCGACTCAGGATCGTATCCCACCCCAATCTGCGCCTTCACATGCTCACTGATCGCCGATCGCAACGACAACAAACCAAGGTTCGACGTGTAGCTCGTCTTCCCCTGCCCAAGAGAGTAAATCACCGCCTCACGTATATGCCACGGCGTCGCAAAATCCGGCTCACCAACCCCTAACGAAATAACATCGTCCCGACCCTGCACGAGTTCAAAGAAATCGCGAATCCCCGAGCGCGGCACCTGCGCCACCTGACCCGATAACTTGTCCGACAAACTCATCCCTGACCGTCCTCTCCCTTAATTCCCATTCGCCACCACTACGGCGACACAGGCAACCGCTCGCCGTCGTCCTCCCCCTGCGCCAAAAATCCGTTCAGCTTGTACACCTTGAGCTGAAAATGCGTCGTCGTCGAAATGACCCCCTCCAATGTGGCCAGCTTCTCCGAAACAAAACGCGCTACTTCCCGCAAATCGGTGCCCTCCACAATCACCGCAAGGTCATAACCGCCACTCATCAGGAAACAGCTCGCAACCTGATCAAACTTCGCAATCCGCTGCGCCAGGCGATCAAAACCACCATCCCGCTCCGGAGTGATCTTCACGTCGATCACCGAGGTCACCCCGTGATTGCCCGCTTTCTCGCGATCCACCACCGCCTGGTATCCCATGATCGTTCCGTCAGACTCCCAGCCGCCGATCCGATCACGCACGTCCCCCTCGCTCATCCCAAGCTGCTCCGCCAACTCCGCATCCGTGAGCTTTGCGTCCTGAATTAACAACTCTAACAATGGGTCCATGCCTGTGCCTCTGAAGAACGGTAAACTCGCACGGATTGCCCCGCCGTCAAAAGATCAGATCGCTCAAAATCCCGATAACACTTCCTGTGCCGTGAGCACCTGCCGCCCCGCCGCCGTCCACGCATCGTAATTCTGCCACCCCTGGTTCAATAGGTAGACCGCCTGGTCAAAACGATTCTGCGAATTCAATACCACCACCACCAAACGATGCTTCGTGATCATCGTGCGCCCCTCCCCGACGTTCTGAAATGTCGAAGGCCGCTCCGCACTGATCACAAGACACTGCCCCGCCGCCGCGGTCAGGCCTGTTTTCACCCCGTCAATGTTATACTGCCCCAACAGTTTGTTGGTATTCGTCACCGTGAAACTCAGCACCTGCCCACCACGCCGAAACGAAATTCGCCGCGTCTTCTGCGAAGTATAAAATGTGAACGATGGCTTCTGCAGCGCGGATATCGTCAATCGCGCCATGTCCGCAGCGGTCGAGTAAGGCACCTTCCCCAAATGATCCAGCCCGTGCGCATTCGTAAACCGCGTGTTCCGACATCCATGGCCCGCCGCCAAGGCATTCATCTCCTTCACAAAGGCATCCGCCGGAGAACCCGCTCCCCCCTGCCGACGCAATAAATCCAATCCCACATGCGTCGCCAATGTCTCCGCCGACGCATTGTCCGATCCCATGATCGAACTGTATATCGCATCCCGAATCGTAATCTCATCCCCCGGCTGCAACTGCAGCGGATTCGCCCCGCCCAACTGAGTCACACTCAATGGCACCTGGATGTATTGCCCAAGGTCCGTTTTCGTCAGCTTCGCCCAATCCAATACCACCGTCACCGCGGCAATCTTGGTCAGACTCGCTACCTGCCGTCGCTGATTCCCATTATGCGCCGCCAGTATCTTGCCCGTGTTCATCTCGACCACGAGATACGCGTCTCCTCCCGCACCTTGACCACTCGGCGTCGTCATACATCCAGCCAATACCAGTAAACTCAAACAAAGCCCGATCGCCGGCGCCAACCGGAACCAAAACCTCGTTCCCACCGTCTTCATCTTCTCAAAATCCACGCCGCCCACTCTATAAATCCAATCAAAATTGGCAATCCTGAACTACCCCGCGAGGCCAATCTTCCCCGGCTCTCACTGGTACGTCACCTGCAATCCCTCGCTGCGCCACGCTTTCGCCAAATCCTCTTCCAACTGCTCGTATGACCGATCAGCCATCAGAATCTCCTGCCGCGCCTGCACCTCATCCATTCCCTCCGCAACCGCCCTCATATAATTCACCAAATTCGTCCCCTTGCCGTCCCCATCCAATCGCACAAAGAAGTAAAACAACACATTCGCCGACGGATAATTTACTCGCCCCCCTTGCCCACTCGCCAAATCCGCAGACCATTGCTGGGAAGTGATGTTCATTAACTTTTCCAATCCCAACATCGAAAACTCGCGATCATCCCCGCTCCGCTTCGTGACATCCTCCCGGATCCCGCGATCCATCGAGGTCAACGTAAATCGCCCGTTGTCATAACGCTGCGTCGAAATCGTCTCCGCCAATCCTTCTTTGAACCACACCGGCATGATCGGCAACCACCTCCCCGTCATCTGATGCGCAATCTCATGCGTCAACGTGTCGCTCCGCTTGCCATGATCGACAATCCAACGCCTCCCCGTGTTCTCCACCCCCAAATTGGATAGCGGCACCTTGATGATCCCCTTCACAATCTCCCGGCCACGCCAGCTGTATGAAAACATGCCGCCCGAGCCCGCCATCCCCCCATCTTCCTGGTAAGCCCGGTTCGAGCCATAGAGCTTCGTCTGATAATACCCATCCTTCCAGGGCTCAGGGTTCAATCCAATCGGGATCGCGCGTGCAAACTCATAGGTCGCCTCAAATATTCGCGCAAATTCTCGCACCACACTCGTCGATAACTTCTCCGGACTCAGAAATTCAAAATGAGGACTCCGATAAATGTATTCCCCGGCAACCTCGTCTTCCTTGACGACCTCAATCTCATCCACATCAAACTCCGCCACCACAAACTTGGGCCAAACGCCCAACTCCACTTCATCCAGCGGATCCGTTAACAATTCGGACCCCTTGTTCGACCGCTCCTTCGCCGCCAAATCCGGATCCATCGCCTCCCCCTCGCCACCAGCCGATCCCTCCTTCCACGCCTTCACAAACTCCTGATCCTCCGCACCCAATCGCGAGAGCGGCAACTTGAACTCACCTCGCTCCGTCAACAACGTCACCTCATCTCCGTCATACGCCAGGAGCGTCCCTTCCACCGTCTTCCCATCCGAACTCGTCCAGGTCCGGCTCTCCCCATCCCCGGTGTCCGCCCCCGCTCCGGGCCCGACGGAAAGAAAAACCGCCACCGCCAAAACCTGCACCAAGAAAATCCTCATAGACAACTCCCCACCCAAGCACGCTCGGCCCTCCCCTTCAAGCCGTCTCCCCGCCCAATTTCCTTGAATAAGGCCCCTTCAGGCATCTGAACCCCTTTTGGTGCCAATAATGTATCCTTGCCCCATTCCGAACTAACGAAATCAAAATCAGCGACTTGACCCATTTCTCCATTCCTAACCTCGATGGAACGAATTGACATGCGGGTCCTTTTTGCCGACCATAAGTCGATTCCCACTCCGCCTGCTCCGGCTGCTTCCCACACCTCCGGAGCTCCAACTCAACACCCGACAAGAATCTCAATGCGTCTTATCAGATTGCTGCCGCGAAACGTCGCTGTATTCCTCCTCTGCGCTCTCTTCGCATCCACCGGGGACGCCGCCAGCATCACCGCCTACGTCAACAAACAGTTCGAATACCTGAATCCCGGCATGCCCGCCAGTCTCGAACTCGGTCAGGATGTCAATCACACCTTCGTCATCAACCAAAATACCACCGGCAGCCCCATCTCCAGCGGCATCTTCTACGAAAACGCCATCACCGACTTCGAGTTCGCACTCCCCGCCGTCGGATTCCACTTCTCGGGCGGGCACGGCGATATCACACACCGAAACGACGGCTCCCTCCTCCTCACCGGCTTCGCCCCAACCATTGTCAATCTCGATGGCCAGAACTTCGTCCGCAGCCAGGTCTCTCTCATCCCAAGGCATGGTGCCCCGGCCCCCACCGGTTCTGCAATTCAATCGCTGCGCTCCTTCGAGTTCGACAGTTTCGAACTGACCTTTTACAACCCCACTCTGGGTGGCTACTCGTTGGGAGACCTCTGGGACCTGCTCGACATCAATACCCCCAGTATTACCGGGTCCACCGCCGGACTACTCGCTACCTTAAACTCGAACTTCTCGCTCAGCAGCGGACTCTTATGGGACGTCTCAAATTTTTCCACCGATGGCACCATCACCATTGCTATCCCCGAGCAATCCACCGCACTCTTACTCCTGCCTTCGGCTTTCCCATTCGTCTTCCGTCGAAGACGATCAACTTTCAACTGAATATCTCGAAAGATGCCCCGGCGACTCATCACCATTTTCATCATCTCGCTGCTTGCAACCACCACCAGCAACGCCGCCTCGATCACCGCCTACGTCAACAAACAGTTCGACTATGTCAACGCCGGTATGCCCTCCAGCCTCGAAATCGGACAGGACGTCAACCACACCTTCGTCATCAACCAAAACACCACCGGCAGCCCCATCTCCAGCGGCATCTTCTACGAAAACGCCATCACCGACTTCGAATTCGCAATTCCCGCCGTCGGCTTCCACTTCTCCGGCGGCCATGGTGACATCACTCACTACAACGACGGCTCTCTTCTCCTAACCGGATACGCGCCCTACAGTGTTAGTCTGGATGGCCAACGTTTTGCCAGTAGCGAAATCTTTCTAATCCCAAAAGCGGACACCCCTCAGCCCGTCGGCTCCGCACTCCAGTCCCTCCGCGCTTTTGAATACGATGGTTTCGAACTAAACTTCTATCATCCCTATTCCGGAGGATCCTCGTCCGGGTCCTTGGTCGTATACGGCACTCACTACGAAACCGTAGGAGGTCTCTACACAGGCACCACCACACCGCCTCTGACTGTGTCCGCAGGCACGGTTTCAATCAGTGGGGTGTTCCCCCAATTTGATCTGTACAACCACTTGTTTCCGGTGGTGTCAAATGCCGCTTTAATAACCGTTGGAGCTGCCGCACTTCCGGAACCCTCTGCTTCGGTCCTGCTCCTTCTTGCAATTCTTGCCCCCGTTTTTCGCCGCACTCGATCCCGCCGCTAATCCGTAGCGTAATCGGCCGGTCTCGCGAGACAAACAACGCTCGCAGGGTCTAGAATCCCTTCCCGTCCCCCCCCTCTTTATGCTACCCTCCCCCCATGGAAGATCGGGATTTCCCTGAGGAACTGGAACCGATCGGCCCCATCCCCCCGGAGCTCTATTCCGAATACGAAGAACGACCCTTTAAGTCGTGCACTCGTTGCGGGGAATCGTTGGCCGATTTCGAAGAAGGCTATCGCATCTCAAAAGTCCAACGCGCCGGCGAGGTCCTCTTCGAATACGCACTCTGCGGCCCCTGCTTTTTGAACATCTACGAGGAATCTTCCGACGAAACCAAAATCGCCCTCTACCACTACCAACGCGAACACCTCCGCGAGGACATCATCAATGGCGAACAATGCGCCCTCTGTGGGTGCCACAAGGATGGCATCGAAAATGCAGAGTTCGCCCTCGTCGGTGCCTGCCTCGGCAATGACCTTCTCGATATCAACCTCGTCTGCGGCCCTTGTGTCGAGAAAATGAACGAACTGGTCTCAAAGAAGACCCGCGATGTCTGGGATCGCTTCGTCCAGGATAACTTCCCCGGCGTCCCCGCGGACTTCGAACCCGTTCCCTCGGATACCCCCCTCTTCGTCTAGGCCACCATACCTCAGGACTCCATCGCGCGGCGATAAAGCCCCTCAAAGTCGTCTACCGTCAGATCAACCGGATTAAACTGAGCCGTCCACTGCCCCGACGCCTCCGCTGCTAACACCGGAATCTTATCCTCCTTCAATCCCGTCCCCCCGAGCGCCCGCAAAGTCCCCGAGCGCTCCAGCAACTCCTCCACCCGCTCGTCCAAATGCGGCACCCCCAACTCCAAATACATATCCCCGATCTCCGCATTCTGCGAATTCAACCGAATCACATGCGGTAACATCACGCCCACCGCATCCCCATGAATCACATCAAAATGCGCCGTCAGCGGATTCGCCGCCGAATGCGCCGCCCCCAGCATACTGTTCTCAATCGCCGTCCCCGCATAAGCCGCCCCCGCCTGTACCCGCGCCCGCGCCTCCAAATCGCCCGGATCGGCAATCACCGCCTCAAACCCCTCGTTCAGTAAAGCAAAAGCCACTTTCGAATACTCCGCCGACACCGCATTTCGCTTCTTCGAAACCAAGGTCTCCACCGCATGCGCAATCGCATCAATCCCCGTATGCGCCGTGACCGATGCCGGTTGCGTCAAGGTCAACTCCGGATCCAAAATCGCCACCGCCGGCGATACCTTCTTGTCCCCGCAGGCCATCTTCTGATGCGTCTTCCGATCCGCAATCAACGCAAACGACTGACACTCACTGCCCGTCCCCGCCGTCGTCGGAATCGCAACCAATGGCAACATCTCCTTCGTCGCCTTGCCCACCCCCCAGTAGTCCTTCATCTCACCGCCATTCGAATAAATGAAATTGGCCCCCTTCGCGGTATCCATGCTGCTCCCGCCCCCCAACCCCACAATCCCGCCAATCGTTCCCCCATCCAATACCGCCAAACAACGTTCCACATCCTCCGTCGTGGGATTCTCATGCACCTCGTCAAACACCACCACCTCAAACCCCGCTTCCTCCAAACTCTCCCGCGCCCGCTGCGCATGCCCCGCCGAGACAATACCCTGATCCGTCACCAACAATACCCGCCCATCCACCAAACCACGCAATTTCTCTCCCACCGTCCCCAACGTTCCCACTCCAAAAACAACCTCGTTCGCCGCCGCATGCGCAAACGACCGCACCTCATCGGACACACCAAGCCCGCGCGTCAAATCTTCCAACTCAATAGTCGTCTCAGGCATTCGCAGCGAATTGAAAAGACCGCCGGGCATACATGAACTCGAAGAGGTTGCCCTCGTGAGGCTGATCCCAAGCCAATTGACTCGTCGCCACCGCGCCCACGTTTAACCGATTGATCTCCGACGCCCCAAACAACTCATCAATCCACTCCTGGTCCTCCGTAATCGCAGTAACCACCAGCGATGATCCGATCGCCCCAACCATCTCCGCCTGCGGCGCCTCAACCACACTCGCGAACGGAAACAAAAACTCGCGTATCGCTAGATCGCTCTCAAACGATCCACAACGCACCAAGGTCGGCTGAAGGTAGTTCATCCCGCCCAAGGTCTGCAAACGATCCCCCTCGCGATACCGCGCCGTCACATCAATTCCATCCCCATCCCCACTCTCCAATCCACTCTCCACCGCTTCATTGATCCATTCCGCAAACTTCGGGTTGGCAAATCCCGATAACCGCGCCTCCGGATCGTCCGCCGCCAAAGGCCGAATCTCCGCCAATCGCTTCGCCACCGCTTCCGCAATCTCATCCCCATATTTCGGCACGACAATCGTCGACGCATTGATGCAACTCCGCCCGCTGTTCGACGAAATCGATTGCACCATCAAGTCGACATACTCCGGCCACTTCTCAATCGCATCCTCACCGATCAAAATCTTCGAATACCCCGTCCCATGAACCTCCACCCGCGGATCATGCTCATACTGCTTCACGGTGTTGTCGTCCCCAAACAACATCACCCGCCCCGCGCGACGAATAATCCCCGCCGACCCATCATGCGTCGTCGGATAAAAACTAAACGCTTCCCTTGGCGCTCCCGCCTCAATAAACGCTTGAATCACTCGCCATGGCGTCCACGGCTCCTCCCGCCCCGGCTTCAACACCACCGGTATCTTCATCGCAAGCGATGGAATCCAAAGCGCATTCACGGCAATCGAGTTGCTCGGCAGAATCACACCCAAACAGTCCGTCGTCGCGGAAAAGCTCACCGGAGCCCCGTTTTGCTCGCCATACCCCTTGTCAAAAACCTCCAAGTCCAACCCGCGCGTCAACCCGCGCAAGATGGTTTCGATCTGCTCAAACACCGAATGCAAACGCGTCATCCCCGCCCGAATCAGCGTGTGCGGCAACCCGCTCGTCATCGCCAATGACTGCACGTAATCCTCCGGCCCCTGCGGAATCTCTTCCATTCCCACCGGCAACGTTCCCTTCAAATAAAGCTCACCCGCACGCTGCGTGATATTCACCAGTTCGGCAGCCGAATACCCCTTCAGAGCCTCCCGCGCCTTCCGAATCGAAAGAAGATCACGCTTCACCATCCCCCCACACGCAAACCCCACCCGGCAAGCAAGCTGATCCCCCGAAATCGACATCACCTCGTTGAGGTCGAGGCTCTCATATACCTCGCCCCGCCTCAGAACCGGAATCGTCGGAACACTCATTTTAGTAAACCCCTTCAATCACTTTCTTCTCCATCGCCCCAAACGGACGCACATCCCCTACACCATCCCAACCAAACTTCGCGTGCGGCTTGCGCCGAATCGCCTCGTCCCGCTCGAGGAAACGCGGCATGAAGAACTCCTTGGTCAAAGTCGTCAATTCAACCCGCCCGTACTCGCCATACTCCTTGGTCACCTCCGTCTTCTCCGGATCAACAATACGCAAGACCGCCCGCGGCTGCGGCGCATAATAGGTGATGCTATACCCATTGTCCCGCAACTCCTCCGGAATACTGCACGCCAACCCCATCAAGGTATTCCCATACGTCGGCACAAACTGCGTTTCCCCTTCCAATACCTCTTCCATCAAAAAGCGCACATACTCCGGCAACATCGAGGTCCCCCCGCAAAACACTCCTTTGATCCCTTGCCCCGGTATCGAGATACGCTCCGCCAACGACTCCAACAGGCGCGGGGTCGTGAACATACAAGAAATGTCCCGATGCTTGATGATCTCCACCGCCTGATCCGCCACATGCTTCTGATACCGCTCCACCTCGTCCAACTGTTTCCGCTTGATCAATTTCTTCACCCAACGCGGATCCAAATCCACAAAGTAACACGACCCCCCAAGGTAATTTGCCAAATGCTCCACCGCTAACCGAAGACGACGCGGCCCCGTCGGCCCCACCATGATCCAGTTCCCGCCCCGGGGAAAATGCTCGGCACTCAACTGATCCCCGAACATCTCATAGTCAAACTTGTAATCGTCCCACCCGATCCGCTGCTTCGGCAACCCCGTCGTCCCCCCCGTCTCGAACACGTTAAACGGCCGATCCCCAAACCCTTTCGGAACAAACCGCTCATTCTTCTCGTCCCGGAGCCACTCGTCCTGAAAGTGCGGAAACTTGACAATGTCCCCGTAACTCTGAATCTCCGTGCGCGGATCCCAGCCCGCTTCCTTGGCCCAATCCAACCAGAACGGACATCCCGTCTCCGGCGAGAAATGCCAATCAATAATCTCCCGAACCCGCTCGTCCAAGGCCTCCGCCGGCGATCCCGATGCCGTCGCTTTTTTCTCTTCAACTGCTTCCATGACTCGTTGCTCCAACTAAAAATCTTCTTCCAATACCAATCATTCCGCTCGGACGCCAAAACTCGCGCCGCCTACCACTCTACGCAAAAAATTTGTCCACGGTTTCTTTGGATGGCGGACGCGTCGCGAGAGATACGATAACCAGTGCCAGCGCCCCGGCCCCAAAACACAAGGCCACCGGCATTACCCCCTTCATGACCGTATACTCACCACCATACCCCGACATCACAAAATACGTCACCCACGTGGCCACCACCGCGATCACACAGGCATACGCGCCTGCTTTCGTCGCGCGCCGCCAATACAACGCGGCAAAAACCAACGGCGTCAGCGCCGCAAATCCCGAGAAACTCCAAACCGCCAAATCAAAAACATTTTGCGACCCTTGCAATATCAGCGATAACACATACGTCAGCAAAACGATCGCCACCACAAACCCCCGCGCCATGGCGACAATCTGCTCATCGGTAAACCGGTCTCTCCCCGCTTTATGCAGAACAATGTCGTTCGTGAAAATCGTTCCCAGGCAAAGAAACTGCGAGTCCAAGGAAGACATGATCGCCGCCAATATCCCCGCCGTCACTAACCCCACGATGATCGGATTCTCGATCAAAAACTTGAGCGTCAAACTCAACACCGCCCCCACACTCGCGTCCGGTAGTCCCTTCATGATCGCCACCGCCGGCGCAGGCCAGGCATCACTCGGGCTCGGAACAAATACCCCTGTCGCCCACAATCCCATCAGCACGCAAGGCACCCAAACAATCAAAATACATAAGGGATGCGCCACCACCGTCAGCTTGAAGGTCTTCGCACTCTTCGCAGTCAACCAATGCTGAAACAGGTGAGGAAACATCCCCACACTCAGCGGAATAAACATGTAACTCAAAAACATCAACGGCGGAATCCCCACCTCTCGTGTAAAGGTCCCCGCCCTGCCCGTGATCTCCAACTCGCTCGGCGTGCGCACCAAGTGTGCTGGGTTTGCCTGCTCGATCGCCGCCGCCAATCCCCCAAGCTTCTGGGATATCAAATAAAACGCCAACACCCCCATGCACATGAACACCAAGGTCTGAAAGGTGTTCGCCCACGCCGCTGCCCGGGAGCCCCCCGCAAAAATATAAGTCAATACCACCCCGCAAATCACCGCACCCACCAGCCACGGCGGTAACGATCCCTCATACCCCGAAAAAACATTAGGGAACATCCCCTTCGTCAATGGCCCCAAAACCCGGTAAGACCCAATCACCCCAATCAACAAATACGGCACCACCAAGCCCACAAGGATCGGAAACAACAAATACCCCAGCCCGTTCGACTCAAAACGATTCCGGAAAAATTGAATCTGCGTGACATACCCATACTTCTTCCCGATCGCCCACAGCTTGATCCCGATCATGAAGAAACAAAACGCATGGATCAACCCCGAGGAAGACGCCATCAAACCATAGGTCCCCACCCCGCGCTGAAACGCCTTCCCCGTCGAACCCACCAACGCAAACGCCGTCATCGTCGTGCCGAAGACCTAAATCAACAGCAAACACGGCCCGATGCTGTGGCTCGCGACAAAGT
>JBCCIR010000014.1:0-52146 GCA_039028175.1 Verrucomicrobiota bacterium | reverse complement strand
CGGTGAGGGTTAGAGCGATCCATGTCTTCATAGTAAATACATTGTAGACGCGGAATTTGGGGCTGTAAAGCGCCGTGAGGTCAGCGCTTGGAGGGGGTTTTTTTCTTTTTGGCAGCGGCTTTTTTCTTCGATTTGGCGGGGGACTTGGCCTTGGATTTTGATTTGGGAGATTTCTTGGCGGGGGGTGATTTTTTTCTCACGGGGTTGGCGTGGCGGCCGGGGAAGGTGAGTTCTGCGACGCCGGATTTGTCGAGTTCGCCGAGGCCTTCCCTTTTCATGCGGTCATATTGGCGTTTGGTGGCGGTATTGAGGGGGAGAGAGAGTTGGGCGTTGCGGGCGAGGGATGCGGCGATGCCTGAGTCTTTCGCGGCGTGGGCGGCGGAGAACCAGCATTCGTGATCTCGACCGATCATGTCTTCGGCGTCGGTTTCGAGGACGCGGGAGTTGGCGCCGGTTTGGGCGAAGACCTCGGTGATCATTTTGAGGTCCAGGCCCAGGGCTTTGGCGAGGCCGAGGCCTTCGGCGAGGCCAGCGGTGTTGATATTCATGACCATATTGACGAGTGCTTTTACTTCGGCGGCTTTGCCGGCGGTGCCGACGTAGCGTCGTTTGACGCTCATGTCTTTGAGGAGTTTTTTGACTTTGTCGTATGTTTTTTCCGAGCCGCCGATCATGAGATAGAGTTTTCCCTCGCGGGCGTGACTGATGCTGGAGGCCATGCATGCTTCGATGACGTCGGCGCGGGTTTTTTTGGCGGCGGCGGTAACTTCGCGGTGGATATCGGGCGAGACGGTGGCGCAGTTGATAAAAATGGTATCTTTGGCGTTTTTGAGGAGGTTATCCGCGCCGGTGAGGAAGATGCTGCGCATGGAGCGGTCATCGGTGACGACGGTGAAGACGATGTCGCACTTGTCGGTGATGTCGGCGAGTTTTTGGGGAGCTTCGCACTTGAGTTCCTTGGCCAGTTTCTGGGCGAGCGGGCCGTACGAGTCATAGACGGCGGCGACTTTGTAGCCTTTGTCATTGAGGCGGCGGGCCATATTGGCACCCATACGGCCGACGCCGACGAATCCGATTTTTTTCTTTTTGATGTTCATGGTGTTGTCCGGGGTTAGCGGGGAGGCGGGGAAGTGAGATATTAGGCAGAGTGTTTGAATTCTGGAAAGAAGGGATTGTGCAATTTCTCTTCCCCGACAGTGGTCAGGGGGCCGTGCCCGGGGCAGAGGACGGTGTTATCGGGAAGGGTGAGGAGTTTCTCCCGGTTGTTGCGGACGGCATCGGGATAGGAATGCATTCCGCCGCCCATGGAGCCGGCGAACATGGCGTCGCCGACGACGGCGACGGGCAAGGTGAGTCCATCGACGAGGTAAGTCGTGCCGCCGGGGGAGTGGCCGCTGGTATGAAGGGCGCTGATGTGGAGGGTGCCAAAATTCCACTCGTGTTTTTCGACGAAGGAATCCGCGCCGGTGAACTCTTCGAGGCGGTGAACGAAGACGGGTGGGTTTCCGGTGGTGAGGCGCAATTTCTCGAGTTCGAGGACGTGATCGGGGTGGGTGTGGGTGAGGAGAATGGCTTCGAGGTGAAGGTTTTGTTCGTGTAGTGTGCGGAGCATTTCGGTGAGGTCGGCGCCGGTATCGAAGGCGACGGCTTTGCGTGAGTTTTCATCCCAAGCGAGATATGCATTCACATACATGTCGTGATAGGGGGTGTTGAAAGCGGCTAGGCCGGGCACGTTAACGGGTTTTGGGCGCCATTGTTTTTTTGCGGAGGCGAGGAGGGCCCCCGGGTGGAGCTCGAGAGCGGGCGCGACTTTTAGAATTGCGTCTTCGTCGAGTTGCCCATCGAGAAGGGCTTGGAGTTGTTGTTCACTGACTCCCGAGCGACCGATGAGTGCTTTTGCGTCGACGCCAAGGCCGCGCATGGCTTTGCCGATGATATCTTCCGAGAAATCCTCGATGGGAATTTCCATGATGAGTGTTTGTGCGGGTTTCCGAGTGGGGATGATGGCACAGGAAGCCGAGGAGAGACCATGGAAAAATTGGTGTGTTGGGAAAGCGACTGAAACTTAGGCAGTGGTGACGCGATCCGGGCGGGTGTAGACATTGAGAGAGTGGTCGCGAAGGAAACCGACGAGTGTTTGGTTTGAATCCCGGCAGAAGTCGACGGCGAGGCTGCTGGGTGCGGAGATGCCGGCGATGAAGGGGATTCCGGCGGCGAGGGCTTTTTGGGCGAGCTCGAAAGAGATACGTCCGGAGACGAGGAGGAGGTATTGGGAGAGGGGGAGGAGATTGTTGAGAAGGGCATGTCCGAGCACTTTGTCGAGGGCGTTGTGTCTTCCGACATCCTCGCGGAGGAATTCGAGAGAGCCGTCGGCGGTGAAGAGGGCGCTGGCGTGGAGGCCGCCGGTTTGTTCGAAGGTTCTTTGGGCGGCGCGCAATTTTTCGGGGAGAGAGAGGAGGGTATCGGGTGAGATGGCCGGGGTATCGCCGGTGACGGGGGGGAAGGATTGGAAGACGGATTCGATGGTGGCTTTGCCGCAGACGCCACAGCTGGAGGAGCTGAACACGTGACGGGTGAGTTGGTCGAGTTTGGTTTTGTCGGGATTGCTGAGGGCGACGTCGATAACGTTGTTTTCTTCTTCTTCAGTTTGGAGGCTTGGGCATTGGGAGAGCTCGAAGATGTCCTGTTTTTTATGGACGATGTTTTCAGTGAGAAGGAAGCCTGCCGTGAGTTCTTCATCGTGTCCGGGGGTTCGCATGACGACGGCGACGCTTTTGTTCTCGACGCGGATTTCGAGGGGGGATTCGGCGGCGACGTGATCAGGGGAATTTTCGACCGTGATGGTACCGGAGAGGGGATCGCGACGGACTATTTGGCGTTCGGCTTCGGTGGAGGACTCGGTCATGAGGGGGAGTGATGAAGGGAGGCGAGGTCTTCGGGGGTGTTGATGCTTGTGAAGAGGAGGGTGAGTTTGGCGGGGAGAGGCTGGGAATGGAGGATGTCACGGGCGACGGCCTCTTTGATGAGACCTTGGATGGAAAGTTCGCCCCGGTCGAGTTTCTCGTGGGCGAGGGTTGTGATGGCGGAGGGGTAGAGGGCGGGGAAGGGCTGGTATCGGTTATGATCGTCGTCTTGGAAGACGAGGCCTTTTTGGGGGTGGGCGGTGGTGATGAGGTTTTGGAGGGTTTCGACGGGGAGGGCCGGCATATCAACGGCGAGGGGGAGGAGGAAGTCGGCGGGGCAGGAGAGGAAGGCGGCGAGAGGGCCCGAGTGGGGATCGGGATCGGGTTGGACGGTGGCGTTGAGGGGGGCGAGCGTTTCGGGCGGGAAGTGTTGGTCCGGGTGAGCGGCGATGTGGAGGTGGGCGGGATTGAGCGCGTGGAGTTTTTTGAGTTGAAGGAGCCAGAGGGGATTTTTGTTTGGGGCGCAGGTGAGGAAGGCTTTGTCCTGGCCCATGCGCTTGGAGCGGCCACCGGTGAGGAGGACGGCGGCGAGTTGTGTGGGGGAGACGGCCATTTTTGGGCTGGTGATTCTTCAGGCGGAAGAGTCGGAGCGGTGGAGGGTGCCGCCGCTAATGATCTTTGCGCGGAGGCCGCCGTGGCCTTTGAGGGCGTCTTCGGCGCCTTCGTGGAAGACTTGATTCATCCAGTAGCAGGGGGAGCATTCTTCGGTGCCGAGAAAGCGCAGGCCTTGGAGCTCGAATTCCTGGCCGATGAGTGTGTTCAGGTCGGCGCCATCGGTGATGATGTTTCTCCGGAAGACGGAGGGATTCTTGTCGTGGACGCCGAAGGTATCGCAGAGGCGTTGGTAGACGGCGTGGTCGAAGAAGGTGATTTGGCCTTTGAAGTCCGGTTTGTGGTCGAAGAAGCGATCGCCTTTGATGCCGGAACCGGCGACGCACTCGATGGAATCGACCTCTTCGATGGGTGTTTCCCCGGGCGGTTTCCCGTGGTGGCCCTTGAAGATGTGTTGCGGGCAGATGTAGATGTGAAGAACGTTCATGGTTCTTCGCGCCGGCTAGGTGCCGGGGAGTTTTTTCCACATCCTTTTGAAGAAGCCCTGTTTTTCTTCGGGTTGGGGCGCGGGTTTTTCGACGGTGGGAGATCCCGAGGGCGAACTGACGACCGGGGTGGGGGTGGTTGATGCGGGAGGATTGGTTTGTGGTGCGGGAGCGGGCTGGATTCCCCTGGGCTGGGAGGGGTTGGAGTAGGCGGTGGCGGTTTTGTCGAAGACCTGAATGGTGGCGTTCTCGCGGAGGCGGGCGATCCATTTATCGTAGGCGCCTTTGCGTTGTTCCTGGAGGACGAGTTGATCGACTTGTTCGCGGACTTCGCTGAGCGGGGTGACGTCACCGCGCTGGAGGGCATCGACCCAGAGGAGGTAGTAGTTTCGATCGTCTTCGACGATCTCACTGACGGTGAGGGGTTCGAGGCTGAAGGCGGTATCGCTTAGGAGGGTCTTGAGATCGCCTCGTTCGATGGTGCCCCAATCGCCGCCATTGGAGGCTTTACTGTCGATGCTGTAGGCTTTGGCGAGGCTGGCGAAGTCACTTCCGGCGAGGGCTTTGGTCCGGATTTCTGAGGTGAGGGCTTTTTGGGATTCCGGGGTGGAGCCGGGGGTTTCTGATACTTTTGGGATGGTGATGGTACGGAGTTTAACGTAGTCCTTTCCGCGGAAGCGATCGATGTTGTCTTTGTAGACGCGTTCGCGCATGACGGGGGTGGGGGGGAGTGAGCTTTGGGCCTGGCTACCGCGCATGTATTGGATGATGAGCGATTCTTCGCGCATTTTTTCGAACTGGCGCAGCGTGAGGCCGGTTTTGCGTAGTTCTTCGATGAACTGGGTTCGATCGCCGTCGAAGCGTTCGCGGATGAAGGTATTGACGGCGTCTTCGACGAATTGGGGGCGGATGTTGCCTCCTTTGGCTTGGAACTCGTGGAGGATGAGTTCGCGATCGATGAGGTCCTGGAGGGCTTCTTTTTCGATTTCCGCGATGCGGGCTTCGACTTGTTCGCGGGTGGCGCCGCGCATTTCCATTTGGACGACGCCGATGCGAACGGCGATGGCGTTGCGCACTTCGGAGTAGGTGATGACTTTGCCGTTCACGACGGCGGCGACGCCGTCGACGAGTTCGGTTTCGGCGGGGGCGAGGCCGGGGAAGGTGAAGAGTGCGAGGAGCGGGACGAGGGCGAAGGCGCGAGCGCGGCGTTTCATGACGATTCTTCGATTCGGATCGGGGGTCCGGCCGCCGGAAATGTGGGCGACCTGTATAATTAGAAAGATTTAATCATAGATGCGGTTTGGCGCAACCTTTCTCCGGCGGATTCGGCATCGAGGCGGGGAAATTTCCCGTCGATCAGGATGTAGGCGCCATTTCTTGTGAGCATCAGTTTGTTGTCCTGGACTTCGCAGAGGGTGATTTGGGCGGCGGCGCAGGCGATGCGGATGGCGGCGACGAGGAGGAGGTGATCGGCGGCGGGCGGGATGGGTCCGTAGCGGTCTTTCCATTCGGCGGCGAGTTGGTCGAGTTCCATTTGGGAGGTGAGTTCGGCGATGCGGCGATAGGCTTGGATGCGAAGGCGGGTCTCCTCGATGTAGTCGGCGGGGATGAATGCGGGGAGAGTGGATTGTGTGGGACTCTGGAGGAACTCGGCTTCGTTGGTGGAGATGAAGTCGACATTGATTCCGACTTCGATGCGGTGGGCGGATTGATCGCCTTTAAGTTTGGCGACGGATTGTCGGAGGAGTTGGCAGTAGAGGTCGAAGCCGACGGCGACGATGTGGCCGCTTTGTTGGGTGCCGAGGAGGTTACCGGCGCCGCGGATTTCGAGGTCACGCATGGCGATTTTGAATCCGGCGCCGAGAGAACTGTATTGTTTGATGGCGTTGATGCGTTTTTGGGCATCGCCGGTGGTCATGAGGCTGCGCGGGAGCATGAGGATGGCGTATGCTTTTTGGTGGGCGCGTCCGACGCGACCGCGGAGTTGGTAGAGGTCGGCGAGGCCGAAGCGGTCGGCGCGGTCGATGATGATGGTGTTGGCATTGGGGATATCTATTCCGCTTTCGATAATGGTGGTGCAGACGAGGATATTGGTGTCGCCCTCGATGAAGCGGTGCATAACGAGTTCGAGTTCTCCCTCGTCCATTTGGCCGTGGCCGACATCGACGGTGGCATGAGGGACGAGGTCTTCAATTTTTCCGGCGATTTTCTCGATGGTGCCGACGCGGTTATGGAGGAAGAAGACCTGGCCGCCGCGGTCGAGTTCCCGCTCGATGGCGCTGCGGAAGACGCGTTCGTCGTATGGGCAGATGAGGGTATTGACGGGGTATCGGTTTGGTGGCGGGGTATCGATGGTGGACATATCGCGCGCGCCCATGAGGGAGAGGTAGAGGGTCCGCGGAATGGGGGTTGCGGAGAGGGTGAGGACATCGACGAGGCGGAAGAGGTCTTTGAATTTTTCTTTGTGGACGACACCGAAGCGTTGTTCTTCGTCAATGACGACGAGGCCGAGGTTTTTGAAGGCGACATCGTTTGAGATGAGGCGATGTGTGCCGACGACGATATCGACGCTTCCGTCGCGGAGTTTTTGGACCACTTCAGTTTGTTCTTTTTTGGTGCGGAAGCGGGAGAGGAGTTCTATGCTGAAGGGGTATTCGGACATTCGCTCCCGGAAGGTTTGGAAGTGTTGTTGGGCGAGGACGGTGGTGGGAACGAGGACGGCGACTTGTTTGCCGCTCATGACGGCTTTAAACGCCGCGCGAATGGCGACCTCGGTTTTTCCGAAACCGACGTCGCCACAGATGAGACGGTCCATGGGTTGGGGGGATTCCATGTCGGCCTTGGCTTCCTGGATCGCGGTGATCTGGTCGGGGGTTTCCTTGTAGGGGAAGGACGTTTCGAACTCGTGTTGCCAGCGGGTATCCGGCGCATGGGCGAAGCCTTTTGCGGAATCGCGCTCGGCCTGGATGGAGAGGAGTTGGGCGGCATAGTCCATGATGGACTTTTCGGCGCGTTCCCGTGCGCGGCTCCAGCGGGTGCCACCGAGGCGATTCAGGCTTGGTGCATTGCGACCGACGCCGACGTATCGCGAGACGAGGTGGGCTTGATTGATGGGGACGTAGAGTTTTGCTTCATCGGCGTATTCGATCACGAGGACGTCTTCATCGCGTTCGGCATCGGGATCGTCGGGGGATTGGAGGCCGAGAAAGCGTCCGATGCCGTAGTCGCTGTGAACGACGAGATCGTCTTCTTCGAATTCCCTGAATTCGGCCTGCATTCGGGAGCTGTGCCGGCGGCGGTCGCGGGCGAAGCGTCTCTGGGCGGTACTGATGTGGTATCGGCCGAAGATTTCGGTATCGGAAACGACGGCGAGGTTTGCTTCGGGGATGACGAAGCCATGATCCAGTTGGCCGGTGAGGATGCCGAGGTATCCGGAGGCGAGGTGTGGGGTTTCTACGAGTTCGGAAAAGCGTTCGATTTCTCCTTCCGTGCGGAAGACCATGGCAGTGGTCCAGTTGTCGGCGTGCCATTCGTCGACCTGTTGGTGGAAGGCTTCGCGTTTTGCTTCCTGGAGGATGAAATCGCCGGCATCGAAGCCGCCGAGGGGGTTCTCGTGGCAGGCGCAGGAGTAGTCGGCGATGCTGGCATCGAGGGCGGCGCCTGAAAGGATGGTGACGGTGGGGGAAGGGATCGGAGGAAAGTCGTCATCGGGATCGATGGCGATGAGGTAGTCGGAATCGGGCCGGATGTATTGGGCGAGGGTGAAGGTGGAATTGCGATCGTTTTGGGCGAGGAGGACTTGGGCGCTATCGAGGGTTTGTGTGGAGATTTGGGAATCGATATCGAATTCGCGGACGGCTTCGATTTCTTCGTCGAAAAACTGGAGGCGAAAGGGGGAGGGGGCTTGCCGAGAGAAGATGTCGACAATTTCTCCGCGGACGGCGAATTGTCCGCGGGCGTTTACCTGCGGCGTTCGTTCGTATCCGGCGTCGATGAGGGTTTGTTGGAGAGATGGGAGCGGGAGGGATTCCTGGGGTTGCAGGGTGAGCTGTGAGGCGTGGATTTGTTGTGGAGCGGGGACGTTTTCGTGGAGGCTTTTGGATTGGAGGAGGATGATGGGGAGGAGGGAATCGGGATGGTTTTCGGCTGAAGCGAGGAGATTGAGGATACCGAGGCGTTCGGCTTGGATATCGGGATCGGGGAGGCTGTCTTCATTGCCGGATACTTCTCGTTCGGGTAGGAATAGGGCATCGCGGAACCAGAGGGGAAGTTCATTGGATAAGCGTTCCTGAGTGCGGAGGTCGGGGCAGAGGACCCAGGCGCGGGCGGGTTTTTTTGTGGGCGCGGCTTTTTCGAGGTGTGAAAGGACGAGCGCGGCGAGGAATGCATGGGCGGCAGGAGTGATGTGTTCGAAGTGATGTCCGGCTCCGGGCGTGAGGGAAGTCAGTTTTGAGGCGAACGCGGGAGTATTGCCCGTGTGCTCGAGGAGTTTGCCGGGGTGGAGGCGTTCGAGGGAAGGGGGGGCCTTCGCGCTCGCGTCTGGTCGGGTCATTTTTTCCCTTTCGCGTTCGCAGCGGGGGCGAGCTGGAACTTTTCGAGGCGTTTGCGGAGGGCGGCGGCGGTGATCCCGAGGAGTTTTGCGGCTTTAGCAGCGTTGCCATTGGATTGGCTCATGGCGTGGCGTGCGGATTCTCTATCGATGAAGTCACTGGGGTTGAGTTCTTCGTCAGTGGCGGCTTGGAAGAGGGAAGCGAGGGCATCGCGGATGGCCGGATCGGCGAGGAAGATATCTGAAGCAGGGGCGGGGGAGGCGGGTTGAGCGTCTTCGTATGGGGCGTTGCGATTTTGGGGGACGTGGCCGAGGGGGATGTCCTTGGTGGGAAGAACATTTCCGGTGGCGAGGACAGTGGCGCGTTGGATGGTATTTTCGAGTTCGCGGACGTTGCCGGGCCAGGTGTATCCCTGGAGGAGTTGGCGGGTATCGTCGGAGAGTTGCAGGCGTGCGCCGCCCTTTTGGGCGGAGAGTTTTTGGAGGAAGAACTCGGCGAGCGGGACGATGTCTTCCCGGCGTTCGCGAAGGGGCGGGATGTGGATGCGGACCACGTTCAGACGGTAGAAAAGGTCTTCGCGGAACTGGGTTTCGGCGACTTGGGATTCGAGGTCTTTATTGGTTGCGGCGAGGACGCGAACGTTGGTGGAGAGGTTTTGATTTCCTCCGACGCGGGAGAATTCTCCTTCCTGGAGGACGCGCAGGAGTTTTGATTGTATTTCGATGGGCATGTCGCCGATTTCGTCGAGGAAGAGGGTGCCGCCGTCGCATTGTTCGAAGCGGCCGACGCGTTGGCTCATGGCTCCGGTAAAGGCGCCTTTTTCGTGTCCGAAGAGTTCACTTTCGAGGAGGTTTGCGGGGATGGCGGCGCAATTGATGGCGACGAACTCGTTTTTTGCGCGTGGGCTGAAGCGGTGGATAGCGTTGGCGACGATTTCTTTTCCGCTGCCGCTTTCGCCGGTAATGAGGACGGGGACATCCGAGCGTGAGACGCGGCCGATCATTTTGAAGACGTCTTGCATGGCGGTCGATTTGCCGATGATGCTGTCTTTGTATTGTTCGAGATCGGGCTCGGGGTCGGTGCTGGCGGCGACCGTTTCCCGGGTTTGTTCGAGGGCCTTGAGAGCGCCTTCGACGACGGGGCGGAGGTCGTAGGCGAGAGATTCTTTTTTGAGGAAGTCGTAGGCGCCGAGTTTCATGCACTCGATGACGTGATTGGTGCCGGGGAAGCCGGTCGTGATGACGACCATGGCCTGGGGGTCCTGGTGGCGGATGCGGCGGAGGAGTTCCATGCCGTTGAAGGGTGGGAGGCGCATCTCGATGAGGGCGAGGTCGCTGGGGGAATCGGCGAAGGCTTTGAGGGCGGATTCGGCGTCGGTGTGGGTGGAGATATCGATCGTGGGCGCCTTGAGGTGGCGCGAGGCCCATTCGAGGAAGTCCTCGTCGGGATCGACGATCATAATCGTTTGTTTTGTGGCGGCCTTTGGCATGGGAAAGGGAAGGGAGAAGGTGGCCCTTGCGGCGGGAGTGTCAACCGGAGCGGAGTTTCATCTTATACGCCCCCGAAGCGGCGTTGGCGCTTCGAATATTCATTGACGGCGTCGTGGAGGTCTTGTTTTCGGAAATCGGGCCAGAATTTTTTGGTGATAATGAGTTCGGCGTAGCTTACTTGCCAGAGCAGGAAATTGGAGAGGCGGAGTTCTCCCGAGGTACGGATGAGGAGGTCGGGGTCGGGGTAGTATCGCGTGTAGAGATGTTTTCCGAACATTTCGGTATCGATCATGGCACTATCGATATGGCCGGCTTCGACGGCGTGGACGATGCTTTTGACGCCGTCGACGATTTCTTCGCGGGCGCCGTAGTTGAGGGCGAGGATGAGGTTCAGACCGGTGTTATTTGCGGTGGCTTCGATGGATTTGTGTAGTTGTTTGAGGGCGTTTTTGGGGAGTTGATTGATGCGGCCGATGGCTTGCAGGCGGACGTTTCGTTGATTGAGTTCGGGGGTTTTCTCCTTCAGGAAGCGTTCGAGGAGGGACATGAGAGATTTGATCTCGGATTCGGGACGTTTCCAATTTTCTGAGGAGAAGGAATAGAGGGTGAGGTATTCGATGCCGATTTCTTCGCAGGCTTCGACACATTCTCGGACGGACTCGGCTCCGGCGCGGTGGCCGTCGCTACGGCTGAGCCCGCGTTCCTTGGCCCAGCGGCCGTTGCCGTCCATGATGACGGCGACATGGCGTGGGGCGGTGGGTGTGTCGGGAGAGTCGGGCATGCGAGAGCGATGGCGTGGTGGGCGCGCGGATTGAACTTACGGAAAAACCGGGGGAAGGGAAATGGAGAAATCTTGCGGTTTGGGCGCACGAAAAGCGCGGTCGGGTGCCCGCGCCTCCAGAGACAGACGGGTGGGCTACCGGACGAGGGTTTGTTTTCGATCGGGGCCGACGCCGACGAGGGATACGGGGGCGCCGGTGAGAGCGGTGATGCGGTCGAGGTAGGCGCGCGCGTTTTCGGGCAGGTCGTCGTAGTTGGTGCAGGCGGTGGTATCTTCAAGCCAGCCGGGGATTTCTTCGTAGATGGGGGAGCAGCGTTCCCAATCGGCGGCGATGGCGGGGGGATATTCGATGGTTTGGCCGTCGAGTTCGTAGGCGGTGCAGATTTGGAGTGTTTCCAGTTCATCGAGGCCATCGACGTTGGTGACGGCGAGTTCGTGTGTGCCGTTGATGATATTGGCGTATCGGACGAGGACGGCGTCGAACCAGCCGCAGCGTCGGGGGCGACCGGTGGTGGCGCCGAACTCGCGTCCCATGCCGTGGAGGCGATCGGAGAATTCTTTGTTTTCGGAGATGAAGGGGCCCTCGCCGACGCGGGTGGTGTAGGCTTTGGCGACGGCGACGATGCGATTGAGGAGGTGTGGGGCGGCACCGGAGCCGGTGGAGGCCCCGCCGGCGGTGGTATTGGAGGACGTGACGTAGGGATAGGTCCCGTGATCGACGTCGAGGTAGGTGCCTTGGGCGCCTTCGAAGAGGAGATTCTTGCCGGCAGTGACGGCATCGTGAATGGAGACGACGGTGTTGGCGATGTGAGGTTTGAGGCGTTCGGCGGCGTCGAGGCAATCTTTGCCGACTTGCTCGAGGTCCAGGGTGTCCATTCCGGCGGCGGCGAAGACGTTATTGGCGTCTTCGACGCGGGCGGCGAGTTTTTCGGCGAAGGTATGGGGATTGTAGAGGTCGGCGACGCGGAGGCCGGTGCGTTCGATTTTGTCGGCGTAGGTGGGGCCGATTCCGCGCTTAGTGGTACCGATTTTGTTATCGCCGAGGGCGTTTTCCCGGACGGCATCGAGGGCGCGGTGGTAGGGGAGGACGAGGTGGGCGCGATCGCTGATTTGGAGTTTGTCGGGTGTGACTTGGATGCCTTGTTCGGCGAGGGTATCGATTTCTTCGAGGAGAGCGATGGGGTCGAGGACGACGCCATTTCCGATGATGCAGGATTTCTCCGGCCAGAGGATACCGGAAGGGATGAGGTGGAGGACGTATTTTATGCCGTCATTGATGACGGTGTGGCCGGCGTTGTTTCCTCCCTGGGCGCGGACGACGACATCGGCGTCTTCGGTGAGGAAGTCGACGATTTTTCCTTTTCCTTCATCGCCCCATTGGGCGCCTACGATGACGACATTGGCCATGGATATTGGTGAGTGGTATCAGGTGTTTGTGAAATCAGATTGGCGCGCATGGGCGCGGTGAATTGCCGGAGCAGCGCGAGCGGAAGGAGCGGGGGGACACGGTTAGGGCGTCGTCAGGACGACTTCATGATGACGGCGCAGACGGCGAGGATAATGCTGACGAGGATACCCACGCCTCCTATGGCGAGAAAGAGAGTAGCGATGGGGTCCTTTTTCTTAGTGCGTTTCGGGAAGGGGGAGATGCTGTTGAAATCATCGGGCCGGTAGCTGGTGTCGCCGACTTCGGCTGCGAGGGAGGATTCGCCTTGTGGAATTTCGCCGTCGCCGGTTTCGGGTGGGGCGGTTTCCTCAGCGGAGGCTTCGGCGAGATCGTCTTCGGAAGGTTCGGCGAGAGTGTAGACGCCATCGAGGGAACCGAAGGTGATGCGGGCGCCGTCGGCGAGAGCGGCTTCGGTGATTTTTTCGCCGCCTACGAAGGTGCCGTTGGTGGAATCGAGGTCGATGAGGGAGTAGCCATCGTCGCCGGATTTGAATTCGGCGTGGGAGCCGGAGAGGGAGCCATCGGCGAGTTGGAGAGTATTATCGTCGTTGCGACCGACGGTCACGGAATCGCCGGAGATTTCGTGGGTGACGTTTTCTCCATTTTCGGAGGTGATGGTGAGGAAGGGCATAGCGGGATGATTTTAGGGGGGATTAGCGGGATTGATCAATGAGATTGGCGAATTCGCTGAAAAAATAGCGGGCGTCGTGTGGGCCAGGGGAAGCTTCGGGGTGGTATTGGACGCTGAAGACGGGTTCATCGCGATGGCGGAGGCCTTCCACGGTATCGTCGTTGAGGTTGATATGGGTGACATCGACGTTGGAGGGGAGGGAATCGGCATCGACGGCGAAGCCGTGGTTTTGGGAGGTGATGGCGATTTTCCCGGAGCGGAGGTCTTTGACGGGCTGGTTTCCGCCGCGGTGGCCGAATTTGAGTTTGAAGGTTTTTCCGCCGAGGGCGTGTCCGAGCATCTGGTGGCCGAGGCAGATGGCGAAGATGGGTTTTTTTCCGATGAGTTTGCGTATTTCGGCGTGGACGTAGTCGAGGGCGGCGGGATCGCCGGGGCCGTTGGAGAGGAAGATACCGTCGGGATTCTTTTCGAGGACTTCTTCGGCGGGGGTGGTGGAGGCGACGACGTCGACGGTGAAGCCGGCCTGGCGGAGGCGGCGGAGGATATTATATTTCACGCCGAGGTCGTAGGCGACGTTGTGGTATTTGGGATCGGGGAGGGGGTGGAAGACATTTTCGGTGTCATCGGGCGAAGAACCGAGGCCTTCGTTGGGATTGGCGATGGTCCATTCCCGGCTGAGTTCGTCATTGGGATCCCAGCGGAAATTTTCGGGGGTGGTGACTTCTTTGACGTAGTCCATTCCGACCATGCCGTGGCTTTCGGCGGCTTTGGCGGCGGCGTCTTGTGGCGAGATATCCTCGGTGGTGAGCACGGCTTTCATGGCGCCTTGTTCGCGGAGGCGTTTGGTGAGGGCGCGGGTATCGACGCCTTGGATACCGATGATGTTGTGACGGGCGAGGTAATCGTGAAGGGATTCGCGGGAGCGCCAATTGCTGGGGATATCGCAGAGTTCTTCGATGACGAAGCCGCGCACGTGAGGTTCGCGACTTTCGGTGTCGAGGGGGTTGATACCGTAGTTCCCGATGAGGGGGTAGGTCATGGCGACGATTTGGCCGCGGTAAGAGGGGTCGGTGAGGATTTCCTGGTAGCCTGTCATGGAAGTGTTGAAGCAGGCTTCGCCGAGAGAAGTGCCGGAAGCTCCGAAGGCTTCGCCTTCGAAACACGTTCCGTCTTCGAGTGCCAGAATGGCTTTGTTCATCGGGGGGAACAGAGAGCAGAACGGGGCGGGAAAAGCAAAGGGAAAATTGGCGGATAGTGGTGGTGGGGGAGAAAAGGCTTGCGGGGAGGGGCGGCGGGATTTTTTGTGTCGGGGCGATCCGATGGTGAGAATTCTTTTGATAGTGATGGTGGCGGCGGTATTGGGCGGGGCATTTGCTTTGTATTATTTCAAGGAAGAGGGATACCGGATCGAGCTGACGCCGGCGGAGATTGAAGCGCAGCTGGACGAGAAGTTTCCGGTTGAGAAGGAGTATTTGAAGTTTGTGAAATTGCGGTTGTCGCGGCCGGGGGTGGATTTTCCGGAGGGAAGGGACCGGATACGGGTGAGTTTGGATGCGTTGATGAATCTTCGGTTTCCGGGGACATCTGAGAAGGAGGTGGACGGGGCGTGTGTCGTGACGTTTGGATTGAAGTATGATGCGGAGGATTTTGGATTTTACCTGGTGGATTCGCAGGTGGAGAAACTGGACATTGGGGGAGTACCGCCGATGTGGTCGAAGAAGGTGGGGGAGTTTGCGTTAGCGACGGCGAATTTGTATCTGACGCGTTATCCGGTGTATACGCTAGAGGCGAAGGACATGAAGGGTTTTGCGACGACGATGGTGTTGGAGGATGTATCGGTGCGTGGGGGGAAGTTGGTGATCCAGTTGGGGATTTAGGTTGAGTCGTGGGCTTGATGGAAAAAAAGCACCCGCGCTCGATGAGTGCGGGTGCTTTTCCTCTTTTGATGAGGAATTTTCCCACTTGTGCCGTCCCAATGGCTGAGGCACCCGTTCCCGTATTCTCAACAGGACGGTGGCCGCATCGGCGGCTTCTGCCTTCCAGTAAAGGCCTGACATCCACCGAGCATATTGGCCTCCTCTAACGTCTTAACGGTTCGGGCCTACGCACATTACGCGGGCGAACACAGCAGGAAAAACCGAATAAATGGTTACAAAGCTTACGCGATATCAAAGAACCGCTGAACAACGGGCCATATGGGGCGTATTAGCTTTGGTTGCCTGAGCCTGAGGCTGGATTGATCAGCGTATTTGGACCGGAAGTTCAGTCTTTAGCGCGGTTAATATACGTCCATGCGCGTCATCGACTTCCGATGTTTTCAGTGTCTTCGTTTTGTCGCGGTATGTCAACGAATATGCGAGCGACTTCTTATCGGCAGGGAGTTTCCCTCCGGTGGGATCGGCGAAGACATCGAAGAGTCGCGCGGACACTAACAAAGGTTCCCCTTGGGAATTAAAAAAGTTTTGGACATTGGCGTTGGGGATGTCTGCGGGTAGTTCCATGGCGACATCTCGTGAGACGGCGGGGAAGCGGTCGAGTTCTTCGCAGGGGCCGGAGTTATCGAGAAGGTTGCAGAGGGCGTTGGCATCCAGCTCGGCAACGAGGACGGGGCCGGTGGCGTCCATTTGGCGGGCGCGCTGGGGGTGGATTTGCCCGATGAGACCGAGGGTATCCTCATCGAGGGAGAGTGTGGCTTCGAGAACGAAAGGGGGGGACGCGGGTGCCGGGGTGACTGTCAGCTCGGAGTCGGGGAGAATGGTTTCGAGGAAGCCGCGGAGATCGGAGATGTCGATTTGGCGTGGCCGGGTGTTGTGCCAGGTGGCGGGATGGGCATCGCCGGCGGCGAGAAGGGTGATGAGTTGGTGTTCGGTTTCCGGTGCGCGGAAAGCGGTGCCGATTTCGTAGAAGCGAAGTGCCGAGGCGCCCTGGTGGATGTTTCGTTCGGCGACGGTGAGGAGACCGGGGATGAGGCTGGGGCGGAGCGTGGTGTGGTCGTCGCTGAGGGGATTTTTTACGGGGACGAGATCGTTGGCTGAGGTATGTGGGCAGGCTTCGAGTGCGTCCTGGGAGAGAAGCTTGATGGTTTTGGTTTCGAGGAAACCGAGGCCACTGAGGCGGGCGCGAATTTCGTTGAGGCGGTCGTAGGTCGTATCGTCGGGGCTGACGGGTGCGAATGAGGCGGTGGTGGTGGCGGGTATTTTGTCGAGGCCGTAGACGCGGGCGATCTCTTCGACGAGGTCGATATGACGTTGAAGATCAATGCGATAGGAAGGGATCGTCCACGTGCTTTTGGCATCGGAGGTGGATTCGAGTCCGAGTCCGAGGTTGGTGAGGATGCGGTGCATTTCCTCGGAGGGGATATCGGCGCCGAGGAGGGAGCGGGTGCGATCTTCGTCGAGTTCGACGGAGCTGGTCAAGGTTGGGAGCGTGCCGGCGGTGAGTGTGGTGTCATTGGGAGTGCCGTCGGCGAGTTCGACGATGAGTTGGGTGGCGAGGGCGGACGCGGGGAGGACGCCTTGGGGATCGACGCCGCGTTCGAAGCGATAGCTGGAGTCACTGGAGAGGTTGTGATCACGCGAGGTGCGTCGGATGACGGCGGGAGTGAAGTAGGCGCTTTCGAGGATGATATCAGTGGTGGATTCGGTGACGCCGGAGAGTTCGCCTCCCATGACGCCGCCGAGGGCGATGGCAGATTTTTGATCGGCGATAACCACATCGTGTTCGTTGAGTGGGTATTCTTCTCCGTCGAGGGCGAGGAATTTTTCGTTTTCCGTGGCGGTGCGGACCACGATTCCGCCCTCGACTTTGGCGGCGTCGAAGGCATGGAGGGGTTGTCCGGTCTCCATGAGGACGTAATTGGTGATATCGACGATGTTGTTGATGGGGCGCAGGCCGATGGCTTGGAGTTTATCCTGAAGCCATTGGGGGCTGGGGCCGACCTTAACGTCGGTGATGTGGCGGGCGGAGTAGAAGGGGCCGTGGTTGGGGGCGGCGATCGTGATTTCAGAGGCGGCGGCCTCTTTGGTGTCGGCATCGGCGGTGGTGGGGATGTTCAGGGGGCGTCCGGTGAGGGCGGCGAGTTCGCGTGCCATGCCACGGTGGGAGAGGAGGTCGGGGCGATTGGGGGTGACTTCGAGGTCGAAGACCGGGGGGAAGGCGTCGCGGATGGCGGTGCCGGGCGTGGTGATGTCGGGGAGGATGAGGAGGCCGTCGGATTCTTCGGCGAGGCCGAGCTCGGAGGCGCTACAGAGCATGCCCTGAGAGAGTTCCCCGCGCATTTTGCGTTCGGCGATTTCGAAGCCACCGGGGAAGGCGGTGCCGGGGGTGGCGAGCGGGACGAGATCGTTGACCTGGTAGTTTTTGGCGCCGCAGACGATCTGTTTTGGGGAGCCAGATCCGTCGTCGACCTGGCAGACGCTGAGTTTGTCTGCATTGGGATGTTTTTCCGAGGAGGTGATCTTTGCGGCGACGACACCTTCCGGCACCGCTTCGATCCCTTCGACTTCGACGCCGGCGAAGGTCAGGAGGTCGTCGAGTTCGCCGGTGGAGAGATCGGCTAGGTCGACGAGATCGTTGAGCCATTTCAGGGAGACTTTCATGTTGTCAGCCGAATTGGGTTAGGAAGCGGGCGTCGTTTTCGATGAGGAGGCGGATATCGGGAATGCTCCAGAGGATCATGGCGAGGCGTTCCACGCCCATGCCGAAGGCGTATCCGGTGACTTTGTCGGGGTGGAAGAGATCGTCTTTTCGTTGTTCGCAGATGGAGCTGAAGACATTGGGGTCGACCATGCCGCAGCCGGCGATTTCGATCCACTTGGGGTCTTTGCCTTCGATGCGGAGTTGGACATCGACTTCGAAGCTGGGTTCGGTGAAGGGGAAGAAGTGTGGGCGGAAGCGGACGGGGGTTTCTTCGCCGAAGATGGACTGGAGGAGGAATTCGAGGGTGCCTTTGAGGTCGCCGAGGGTGACTATTTCATCGACGTAGAGGCCTTCGATTTGGGTGAACTGATTGAGGTGGGTGGCGTCGATTTCGTCGCGTCGGAAGGCGCTGCCCGGGGCGATGACGCGAAGGGGGAGGGTGTCCACGGATTCCATGGCGCGGATTTGGACGGTGGACGTGTGGGTGCGGAGGAGGTGACCGGTATTGAAGAAGAAGGTATCCTTTTCGTTTCGGGCGGGGTGATCGGCGGGGGTATTGAGGGCGTCGAAGCAGTGGAACTCCGTTTCGATTTCGGGTCCGCTGGCGAGGGCGAAGCCCATGCGGCGGAGGGTGTGGACGAGGAGATCGGTGATTTGTGAGAGGGGGTGGGTATTCCCGCGGAAGGTGGTGCGTCCGGGGAGGGTGAGGTCGATGCCTTCGACTTCGCGGGCGTCGGCGGCGGTGTTGAGGGCGGCGAGTTTTTCTTCCAGGGCGGTGGTGATGGACTGGCGGACTTCGTTTAATTTTTGTCCGACGGCGGCTTTTTGGTCTTTGGGGACCTCTTTGATGCCGGCACCGGCGGCGGTGAGGCGGCCTTTTTTGCCGAGGAAGGCGACGCGGGATTGTTCGAGGGCGGCTTCGTCGGAAGCGGCTTCGATATCGGCGAGGGCGTCGCTTTGGATTTGAGCGAGGTCGTCGAGCATGATGTGACGGCGGCGTAAGGCGCGGTGGGTCCGGAAAAAGGCGGGAGGGCCCGCAACAGGGGCGACTCTACGGGGGAGGAGGCTCCCGGTCCAACTCAATCCGTTGGGATCAGGCGGACTTTTTCTCGAGGGCGGCCTTGGCCTGGGCGACGATTTCGTCGAAGGCGGCGGAATCGTGGATGGCGGTTTCCGACAGGACTTTGCGATCGAGTTCGATCCCGGCGGCCTTGATGCCTTCCATAAATCGGCTGTATGTCATATCGCGTTCACGCACGGCGGCGTTGATGCGCTGGACCCAGAGGTTCCGGAAGGTGCGTTTGCGATTTTTGCGGTCGCGATAGGCCCAGGACTGGGACTTATACATTGCGTCCTTGGCGTAGCGGAAGAGTTTGGATTTGAATCCGCGGTAGCCTTTGGTTTTTTGGAGGACGCGTTTACGGCGCCGGCGGCTGGCCGGCGAGTTAGTTGCTCGTGGCATTGGAGTGACTCCTATTTTTGAACAAGCTGTTTCTATATTTCGATCAGCAGCCTCACTTGTTCGTTAGGCCTCGCTTGGGCGAGACCAGACTGCGTGATTCGATGTGATTGGCGTTCTTTTTCTTCGGACGGGCCGAAGTGTCACGAGGGGCGGGGAAAGCGGCTAGGAGAAAGGCAAGTTGCGTTTCACCATGGGTTCGTCTGCATCTGAGACGAGGCAAGACTGGCCGAGCGCGCGTTTGCGTTTGGCATTTTTGCGCCGCATGAGGTGTCTTGCTCCTTTTTTCCGGCGGAGGATTTTTCCGGAACCGGTTACTTTGAAGCGTTTGGACACGGCTTTGCGGGTCTTGGCTTTTCCTGCTCTTCGGGACATGGGGCTGGAAAATAGCGCGAAACGTGGGGAAGGCAATCATTTTTGTTGGTGTGAGCGGGGTGAGGGGAGGGGCGGGAGGGGAATGGTGGGGATCCTTTGCTGGGGGCGGGATCCCGCTGAAAAAACTGTTAGATTTATCTTTTCAATAATGTCCATATCTGCTTAAATCTCGATCTTGTTAACTATATGTGACCAGAGAGATGCCTGAGGTTTCCGTTCGCCAGAAGAGTTCCCCGCCGATTGAGCAGATTCGCACGATCAATCATCATTTACGTGTCGCGATTGACCGAGTGAGTGACGGGGTGTTGATATTGGAGGCGGATCCGTTGTCGATGCCGGGCCCGCGGATTGTGTTTGCGAACATTGCGGCGCGGAAGATCACGGGGTTTGATTTGGAGGATTTGTTGGGGCAGCCGATCGGGGTGTTGTATGACAATGCGAAGTTGCGTGGATTTTTGGCGCGGCTTCCTGCGGTGTCGCAGACGGGGAAGACGTATCAGATTGAGGTGGCGACGAGTTGTGAGGGTGGGGCGGTGAAGGCGTTGCGTTGGACGGTGACGGCGATGCGTGATCACCGGGATGTCACGCAGAACTTCATGGTGACGATTTTGCCGGAGAAGCTGAGTCGTTTGGCGGCGGAAGCGGAAGCGGCGCGCGCGGGGCGTCCGGCGCCTGCGACGGAAGCGGGCCCCAATGAGATGAGCAGTGCGCAGATTCATTCGAGCAAGATGGAATCCTTGGCCTTGGTGGCGAGCGGGATTGCGCATGACTTTAACAACATTTTGACGACGATCATGGCGAATTTGTCTTTGGCTCGTTTGGAGACGTCGATTCAATCGGAGGCGCGGCTTCATATTGAGGAAGCGACGGAGGCGTCGGAGGGGGCGAAGGGCTTGATCAAGCAATTGTTGTCGTTTGCGCGGGGGACGGAGTTGGTGAAGCGGGAGACGGATTTGGCGCGACTGATCAATGAAGCGGTGCGGTTGTCGACGTATGGGGCGAACGTGAAGTGCGAGTCGCATTTGGCGCCGAACCTGTGGGGTGCGAACGTGGACGGGACGCAGATCACGCAGGTGTTGAACAATTTGTTGATCAATGCGCGGCAGGCGATGCCGAGCGGGGGGGTGATTCAGGTGAGTGCGGAGAACGTTGAGATCGGGAGTGAAGCGGGGGCGGCCTTGGATTTGGATGCGGGGCAATACGTGGCGGTATCGGTGCGGGATCGGGGGGTGGGGATTGCGCCGGAGAATTTGCGGAAGATTTTTGATCCGTTTTTCACGACGAAGAAGGAGGGGACGGGCTTGGGATTGGCGACGTGTTTTTCTTTGATTCGGAAGCACCTCGGGACGATTACGGTGCGTTCGAAGCTGAATGCGGGGACGGAGTTCCGGATTTATTTGCCGGCAACGGGTCGTTCGGGGCATCGCGAGACGCGCGAGGGGAGCAAGCGGATGATTTCGGGGCAGGGGACGGTCTTGGTGGTGGACGACCAGGAGTGTGTTTTGGCGGTATCGGCGGCTATTTTGGCGAAGTTAGGGTATGAGCCGGTGACGGCGACGAGCGGGCAGGAGGCGATTGATTTTTATACGGAGCGGCTGCGGAGCGGGGAGCCGGTGTCGGTGGTGTTGATGGACATGACCTTGCCCGGGGGGATGAGCGGGGCGGATGCCTTTGATGAGATTCGCAAGGTGGATCCGGATGTGCGGGCGATTGCGACGAGCGGGTATTTTGACGAGGAGTCACGCGAGCAGCATGAGGCGCGGGGGTTTGCGGGGATCTTGCCGAAGCCGTATTCGGCGGAGGCGTTATCGCAGGCTTTGCATGAGGTGATGGAGGCGGTGGGGGTTTAGGGGAAAGTTTTGGGACGATCGAGAGGTTTATCCTCGCTCTGCTCGGAGGCTCGACAGGGACGTCTCGCCCCACCTTCGCACGGTGACGGCGTTAGGTGCTAGCAGGAGCGGGCGCCTTTGGGAGTGGGCGAGGTGGGTAGTGGGGGGAGTTCGGGTTCGAGGATGCCTTTGGCTTTGGGCCAGGCGATGAAGGCTTCGGCGATCATCCAGATTTCGAGGGCGACGGTGGCGATGCCGATGAAGACGAGGTGCCATTGTTCCTGGGCGATCCATCCGTTGGGTTTGAAGAGTTCGATGCCCATGGCGATGCCGGGGAGGATGAGCATGAAGATGGTGGGGAGGATGACGAAGAAGACGGGGAGGTTACGTCGCCACATCCAGAAGGCGATGACGAGGAAGGCGAGGCCGGCGAGGAGTTGGTTAGTGGCGCCGAAAAGGGGCCAGAGGATGAGGCCTCCTTTTCCGGCGGATTCCAGGCCCCAGGGGGAGCCGGGGAGGGGGATGGCGGCGATGAAGCCGGCGACGAGGATGGCGAGGATGGTGGCGGCGTGTTTGTTTGTGAACCAGACGAGGGGGTTGAGGGCGTGGGGTTTGTGGTCGGCGGCTTCGCCGGTGGCGCGTTCGACGCCTTCGATATTGTCGTCGAAGTCGTATGCTTCCGAGGCGAGGGCGGTGGGGGAGACTCTGGGGGCGAAGGTGGAGGCGAGCTCCTGGATGACGTATCGTTGGAGGCGGCAGGCGGTGTCGAGAGTGGTGGCGGCGAAGGACGCGACGAAGACGCCCATGAGGGCGATGGAGAAGTGGGCGTGGAGGCCGAGCGCTTTGAGGAAATTGGCGGCTCCTTCGATGAAGGCGCCGACTTTGGCGCCGAGGCCTTGGGCGGTGGTCCAGGAGGCGTAGCGGGCTTCGTAGGCGGCTTGTCCGGTGAGGATTTCGCCACCGGCGGCGGTGGCGCCGAGGCCGAGGCCGGCGACGCAGGCGAGGATGACGAGGGTGGCGAGGAAGCCTTCGGTGAGCATGGAACCGTAGCCGACGAATTGGGCATCGGCTTCATTTTTGAGTTGTTTCGAGGAGGTGCCGGAGGAGACGAGGCAGTGGAAGCCGCTGATGGCGCCGCAGGCGATCGTGATGAAGAGGAAGGGGAAGATGAGGGGGGCGCCTTCGGGGTGCCAGCGGAAGGCGGGGGCGACGATGTCGAGGGAGGTGCGTGTGGCGTCGGCACCGACGGGTGCTCCTCCGACGAAGGCGGCGGCGACGAGGCCGAGGACGACGAGCGCGAGGGCGGAGAGGAGTTGGAGGGAGTTTATGTAGTCGCGTGGCTGGAGGAGGGTCCAGACGGGGAGGACGGAGGCGATGTAGGAATAGATGAGGAGGATGAGGACCCAGGCGAAGAGGGGGAGGCCATCGTTGAGGGTGCCGGGGTCGCCGCCGAGGGCGTGGTTGACGGCGTGGAAGATTCCCCAATCGCCGAAGGCGATGGAGACATACATGAAGGCGAGGGCGAAGAGGGAGGGGAGGAGGATATTGACGCCTTTGCGATGGAGGAAGACGCCGATGAGGATGGCGAGCGGGATTTGGACGAGGCAGGGGAAGATGGCGGAGGGGTAGAGGTCGAATACGTTGGCGATGACGAGGCCGAAGATGGCGAGGACGATCGTGAGGGCCATGAAGAGAATGGAGAGGAAGAGGAGGCGTGTGCGTTTGGTGAGCATGCGTCCGGCGATATCGCCGACGGTTTGTCCGCGGTTGCGGAGGGAAACGACGAGGGAGCCGAAGTCATGGACGGCGCCGATGAGGATGGAGCCGAAGAGGACCCAGAGGAGGGCGGGGACCCAGCCCCAGATGACGGCGAGGGCGGGCCCGACAATGGGGCCAGTGCCGGCGATGGAGGTGAAATGGTGGCCGAAGACGATGCCTCTGTCGGTGGGGACGTAATCTTTGTCGTCATTCAGGGCGACGCTGGGGACGGCGGCATCGGGATTGAGCTTGAAGATTCTTCGGGCGAGCCATTTCCCGTAGGTGTGGTAGGCGACGAGGTAGAGGACGAAGGCTCCGAGGGCGATGGCTAGGGTGGGCATGGGGGCTGGTTAGCAATTAACAATTAGCAATTAGGAATGGGCGGTGCGAGGAGGGAGATGGTCGATCGTGGGGTGATGGAAAAATTCGTGGGAATGTTTTGTTCTTCTTATGAAGGAGGGGAAAGGGTAAGGGTTTCGGGGACGAGATGGAAGGTGAATTGTGGCAGCAGATTTTCGTAGTGGCGGTGGTGATCACCGTGTTTACGGCGTTTGTGCGGGAGTGGTTTACGCCGGACATCGTGGCGATGACGGCGCTGGCGGTGTTGGTGGTATCGGGAATTTTATCGCCGCAATCGGCGCTGGGGGTGTTTGGGAATTCGGCGCCCGTGACGATTGCGTGCATGTTCATTCTGAGCGCGGCACTGGAGCGGACGGGCTTGATTGAGGCCTTGGCGGATTGGTTTCGGCGGATCGCGGGAAAGACGGAGCAGAGTATTTTGCTGGCGATGGTTTTGGTGGTGGCGCCAATGTCGGCGTTCGTGAACAACACGCCGGTGGTGGTGGTGTTTTTGCCGATCGTATTGAAGTTGTGCCGGGAATTGGATTTGACGGCCTCGCGGTTGTTGATTCCGCTTTCCTATGCGGCGATTGCGGGCGGGACGTGCACGGTAATCGGGACCTCGACGAATTTGTTGGCGACGGGGATTGCGGAGTCGACGGAGGGGATGCGGCCGTTTGGGATGTTTGAGCCGGCGAAGTTGGGATTGGTGTTTGTGGTGATCACGCTGGTTTATTTGCTGACGGTGGGGCGGAGTTTGCTCCCGGACCGGACTACCTTGGCGAGTTTGATCGAGAGCGAACCGGGGCGGGAATTTTTGACGCAGGCGATGGTGAGCAAGGATTCGCCGATGGTGGGGAAGACGATCATGGAGACGCCCTTGGCGAAGAATCGCGAGGTGCGGATCATCGAGATTGTGCGCGGGGGGAGCGCGGTGAAGAAGGCCTTGAACAAAGTGACATTTGCGGAGGGAGATCTGTTGTTATTGAAGAGCCGGGTATCGGGGGTGAAGGAGATATCGGAGACGGAGGGTTTGGAATTGGGATCGGAGCTGGGCTTGGACCGGGTGCAGACGGAGTCGGCCGTGTTGATGGAAGGGATTATCGGGCCGCAATCGGGTTTGGTGGGGAAGACCCTGCGAGATTTAAATTTTCGGCAGCGGTTTGGGGTGCTGATATTGGCGGTGCACCGTCGGGGAGAGAATTTGCGGGAGCGATTTGAGGATGTGGAGTTGGCCTTTGGGGACACTTTATTAGTGGAGGGGCCTGCGGAGAAGATGAACCGGTTGTTTCAGGAGCGGGATTTCATCAATTTGAGCGAGCCGAAGCAGACGAGCTTGCGACGGTCGAAGGCGCCGATTGCGATGGGCGCGCTGATTGCGTTTATCGGAATGGGGGCGTTTACGGAGGTGCCGACGGCGGTGTTGGCGTTGTGTGCCGTATTGGTGACGCTTTTGACGCGGTGCATTGATACTCGGGAGGCTTATCAGTCGGTCGAGTGGAGCGTGATCTTCCTGATCTTCGGGATGTTGGCATTGGGGGAAGCGTTGCGGGTGACGGGGACGGTAGATTTGATGGCGGGAATGGCGACGAACGTATTTGGGGAGTATGGACCTGCGGTGGTGTTATCTGTTTTGTATCTTACCGCGGCGTTGTTGACGGAAGTTTTGAGCAACAACGCGGTGGCGGCGTTGTTGACGCCAATTGCGTTGGTGATCGGGGCGCAGATGGGAGTGGATGCGCGGCCTTTTGTGGTGGCGGTGATGTTTGGGTCGAGTGCGAGTTTCTCGACGCCGATCGGTTATCAGACGAACACGTTCGTGTTTGGTGCGGGGGGGTATCGGTTTACGGATTTCACGCGAGTGGGGGCTCCGTTGGCGATTATCTTGTGGATAACTGCGAGCTTATTGATTCCCTTGCTTTGGCCGTTTGAGGGGTGAGGGGAAGGGGGTGCAAAATAGGCTCGCTCCCATTTATCCTTCGCGTTGCTCAGGCTCTGCGGTGAGCCTTCGGATTCCTTGCAGATGCGATTAATATCGCGGAAGGCAGTCCAAATAAATCTCAAAGGCCAAATTTCAAAAGACAGAGAGAAGGCGGTTGCGATCCTTGAAGACGGGTTTGAGACGAAAACTCGAAGTTTCGTTTTAATATTCGTAGCCGAAGAATTCGATGTCGCGGGCGTAGCGTTCGGCGACGAGTTCTTTGGCTTCGGGGAATTCCTGGTAGATGGCGCGGTAGGCGTCTTGTGATCCGGTGGGTTTGTAGTGAGGGAGTTCGGGGAGATCGAATTCGTCGCGGAGGGCTTGCCAGTCTTGGTTGAGGTTTTCGAAGCGGAGGATGCGGTCGACGAGGAGGGTGTCGCCGTCGAAGATGTAAGTGGTTTGGGAGCGAAGATGATGATCGATCAAATCATCTGGCGTTTCATGGGCAGATCGGGCAAAGGGGAGAAATTCCATGCCGTGGCAGAAGCTATTGGCATTGTTATTGGCGATCCACTTGGCATTGAATCGCTTATTGTTCCAGCAGGAAACGAGGCGAGCCCAAGGGTTTCGGGCAACGCAGAAGCGGAGGTATCCTTGTTTTCTAAGGAGATTAATGTCGGATTTAGTGCTCACGCTGGGCCAGGGCATTTTAAAGGCTTGCTTCACTTCGTCGTTCGGCGTGACGAAGCCCTGGGCGATGCCGAAGGCGACGCGGATGGAAGTGCCGGCGTTTTTGGGGATGCCGACGAAGGCGAGTTTTTTATCGGGGATAATCGGGCAGAGCAGCATGCTCATGGCGGCGAAAGGGAAGGGCTCAATTGGTTGGGAATGATCAGTATGGTATTGGGTGGTTTGATCAAGGGTGGAATGGGATTGCGGGAGGTTGTTGGGAGCTAGAGATACTTTATCCTCACCTCGTTCGGAGGCTCGACAAGGACCCTTCGGCGATGCTCAGGGCAGGCTATTCGCCCCACCTTTGCTTTGTGGGCGGACGGGATGCTGCAGGAGAATCGACCGGACGACGATCAGCGGCGGCGGTGGTGGCGGAGGAGAGGGACGAGGATGGCGAGGGGGAGGAGGAGGGCGGCGGAGGGTTCGGGGACGAGGGTGGCGTTGACTTCGAATTTGAGGCGATTGGGGCTGACGGTGGGAAAGGTGGAGCCGTCGTCGCTGCTGACGCGGTATTGACCGAAGGTGGCGAGGCCGGAGGGATTGGTGGAGGGGGCGGAGTCGACCCAGGCGTAGGAGCCGGTGGGACCGACGTGGCCAACGTGGATCCAGTAGGCGGCATTGGCGTTGAGGGTGATGGCGCCGACAGGGGTAAAGATGTGGGTTTGAGTGGCACCGGAGAGGGCGGGGGCGGGGGCGTTGAAAGTGGCGAGTTGGGCGCCAGGAAGGCCGGCGGCGTCGGCGCGGAGCGTGATATCGGGAGTGCCGTCGAGGACGGAGGGGTCGGCGAGGCGGAGGAGAATGTTATCGATGGTGAAATCGTTTGCGGGCATGGTGAAGGACACGGCGTATTCCTGGAAGGCGGGGTTTCCGGGGATATCTCCGACGGTGCCGCCGGTTCCGGCGTCGGCGGCGCCGAGGTTTCCGATGATGACGACGGCGTACGTGGGTGCGGGGGAGAGGCACAGGATCGCGGCCGCGGCGATCAGGAGGGCGGGGTGCCTGAGCATGAGTGTGTTGGTGGGGTGAGAGGTGGAGGAGGTGATCGGGTCGGGCCGGGGTATTGGCCAGATGATCGTTAGGGGAAGGGGAGTATATGGTAGTAGAGGGGGTGAGTGCAAGGGGGACTCCCCGGGGTGAAGGGGCCAAAAAGGGCTTTTGTGTGGGCAGCGAGCGGGGTAAAACGGTGAGATGAAGCGAGTTGTCGTGTATTTATTCGGGATGGTGATGGGAAGTTCTTTGATGAGCGGGTGCGTGGTGGAGCGGACGGTGACGGATTCCCAAGGGAACGTGATTATTCAGGAGCCGACCTTGGCGAATCCGTTTGAGAGCAAGGAGGAGGAGATTCGGCAGGTGCGGGAGCGGGAACGGGAGTTGGGGTGGTGATGGGGAAGTTGGGTGGTTTTTTGGATCATTAGGGGCGCGGGATTGTGATTGATTGGGCTGGACGAGTTTTGAGGGGTAATTTTAGAGTAGGGTGTTTGGGGCTCAAATATTGCTAGATCGTACCGTTATGAAGGCACTGTCTTGTTGTCTGATGAGTGTTTTTTTCGTGTCTCTTTCCTGGGCGCAGTCTGATCGGTTCGAAATATTGAAGAAGCAACGAGACGATGCCATTGAGCGCGCGGTAGCGCCGATTAATAAGCGCTACGTTGAGGAACTGGAAAAGCTAGTTCGTGTTTTAACGGCGTCAGGTGAACTTGAAGAGGCACTCCAGTTGAAGAAGGAGATCGCTTCGATCAAGGGGCTTGATGGGGGTCGGTCTGATGCGCCAAGCGGAGATATTTTTACGGAAGAATATCTGATTGGAACCAGATGGGAAATGGTAGAGGGAGGGGTGTCGCAAGAACTCGAGTTTCAGAAAGGATTTTTTACTACTCGCAAAAAAGACTCATCTGGCGAATGGGTGGCAGGGGGCGAGCGAGAGTGGGTTATCGAAGATTTGGGGAAGCGCCAAATCCGAATCTTTTGGAATAGTGGCGAGAGAGTGGCGACATTGACGAGGCGGTTTGATGAAATGCACGACGGCAGACACAAGCTGCTGCGGTTGGAGGAGTAGCGGGGTGTAATTCGGCATGGGTCGTCGTGGGTGATGTTAGGGTTGGCTCATAATGAGGGGGAAGTTGGGCGAATTTTTGGATGGTTGGTTGATTGGTGAGGTAGTGGCGTGGGGATGTGATTGATTGGGCTGGACGGGTTTTGGTGGTTAATCCTAGAGTAGGGTGTTTGGGCCCCTGATATTGCTGGATTGTAAGGTTATGAAGACGCTAGTTTGTTTGTTGCTGAGTGTTTTTATCGCATCCCCTACGTGGGCGCAGTCTGATCGTTACAAAATATTAATGGAGCAACGAAACGATGCCATTGAGCGCGCGGTGGCGCCGATAAATAAGCGATACGTTGAAGAACTGGAGAAGCTGGTTCGTGTTTTGACGGCGTCAGGTGAACTTGAAGAAGCGCTTCGTGTGAAAAAGGAAATCGCATTGGTCGAGCGGCTTTCAGAGGCCCCACCCGAGACTCCGAACGGAGATGTCTTTACCGACAGATATCTCATTGGAACGAAATGGGAGGTTGTTGAGGGGGGAGTGCCGCAATTACTCGAATTTCAAAAGGATACTTTTATCGTTCACAAGAAGGACTCAGCCGGCGAATGGGCCCCCGGTGGGGAGCGAAGGTGGGTGATTGAAGATTTAGAGAAGCGACAGATCCGAATTTTCTGGAATCAAGGCGAAGCGGTGGCGACATTGACCCGAGGCTTTGATGAAATGAACGACGGCAGGCATAAGCTGCTGCGTGTGGAAGAGTAGCTGATTGTGATTCGGTGTAGATCGACGTGGAGGATGTTAGGCTTGGCTCATCATGAGGGGGGGAACAGAACGCGGTGGCCTGGAAGCGGGATTTGGGGTGGCGAGAAGGCACAAGACATTCGATGGGACGTCTTTGTTGGTTTTTAACAATCCTGCCATGGGCTATTCTATACTCCGGCACGATCTCCACCGGAACACGACTTCTTTTGCCGTAAGAAGACCCCCACCCCGCTAAGGAGCAGCAGCAGTGCGCTTGAGGGTTCGGGAACGACCGTCCATCTGAAGTCGCCGGCTCCTGAGGTTGTGATGGGGGTTTGAACGAAGGGGTTGAAGGTGGACGCGACCCAATTTGACAGGGCGGCGTTCGGGACGACGTAGGAGCCGAGGGGAACGGGATCGCCGGGGCTACCGGTGATCGGGAAGGGGCGCCACGTGGCGATCGTGAAGTCGACGGAGCCGCTGGGGGGTAGGGTGTAGGGGGAGGTGTCCGGTCCGAACGAGAATCCACCGGTGAGGAACTCGACGTAATTGTCGAAGACTTCGGGTGCTACGCCAGCGATGGTGATCGTGCCGAAGTTTACGGCGTCGATGAGACTCATGTCTCCGGTATTCGTGATGCGACCCCGCATGGGGACATCTTCGGTGGGTTGGAAGACGCCTCCGCTGTCCAGCCATTCGAAGGAGAGGACCACGTTTGCCGATGCGGGGCGGGGGGTGAGGAGGCACAGGAAGGCGAGGGCGATGCCAGCGAGAAACCAGCCCGGGCTGAAAGCTCGGTCAGATGCTAACGCGATTTGGGAACCACCAGTCATCGTTGGATGGAGTCAATCAGGAGGAGTAAGCCGAGTCAAATCAACTTGGAGGAAGTTGATCCTTTGATTCCGACGCTTCCTATTTACGTGCCTCAAAGGGATTGAGAAGGTTCGACTTAGCATCTTGGGAACATAGGGATTAGCGGAACCATTGCCGACGGCGCACGAAGTGGGGTGGATCAATGTGGCTTGCTACGACCCTCAAAGTGGGAGACAGGAGGAAGCGCGTGATTCCTTGCGGGAATCGGCGGACGCGGATAGGCGCCTCCAAGATTTGGTGATTGCGGATGACTTGGAGCCTATGCGGGTTTCGTTAGCGTTGGAGTGGCGCTTGAGCCTGCCTGACTAAGTCCCGTCCGGCTTAGCCCCAGAGTTGAATGAGCCCATCGACAGCCCTCCGGTCGGCCAGACGCGAATTGATGAATCCTGGGTAGGCAGACTTACGTCACCGTCCCATTCTACCACGAGTGCGTTGCTGCGGTCTCCCCCGCCGCCCGTTCCATTTCCGACGATAAACGCGGCATCATCATTGGTGAAGGAGTTTGCTGTCCCGCCTCCAACGTTGAATTGCCCGACAACGGTCTGCCCGTATCCCTGCGCGATCGTACTCCGCCCAAAAGAGCTGGAGTTGTTCCCTTCTGCGATCGACCCCTCGCCAAAGGCTGCTGATTGGTCGCCTCTTGCTGCGGAATTGTATCCGGATGCGAAACTGCGTTCACCCGAAGCTTCGGTTCCCCGGTTGACGGCGAATGCCGTGTCTCCGGCAGCCTCCGACCATGCGCCCGCAGCGAAGGACGCGGGGCCACTCGCAATCACAAAGTACCCAATGCCGAGCGAATGGGCTCCAGTCACGTTCGATCCTTCCCCGAGGGCGACAGCGTTGTCTCCTATTGCGTCTGTATATCGGCCTCCCGAGAGCGCGCGTGACCCAGAGGCAACTGTGTCATAACCCGTGGCGGTTGAGTAGGGGCCTGTCGCATGAGCCGAACGTCCGATTGCTATCGCGACTGGTCCTGAAGCGATGGCATCATACCCTGCTGCAAAAGAGTGGTCGCCCGTGGCTTGGGAGATTTGTCCCATGGCTACGGCATTTGCCCCATCGGCGAGTGTCCATCTACCCAGCGCAACAGACTGATCGTCCCGAGCTTCCGTGTCGTAGCCCACAGCAATTGAACGCGTTCCCAACGATTCGGCATATTGGCCGAACGCGAAAGATTCTCTCCCACTAGCGATCGAATAGTATCCTCCGGCAAATGAATAGTCCCCAGTGGCTTGAGAACCATTCCCGCCGACAATCGAATATAAGCCTGAAGCCAGCGTGACTCTGCCAAATGCCGTTGAATAATCCCCCGAAGCGGTAGTCGACTCCCCAAAGGCCACCGATGCTGCGCCCAACGCTTTCGTTGAGTGCCCGAACGCTGATGATTCGTTCCCCTGGGCCTCTGAATCATAACCTGCGGCAAATGATCTCCACCCTGTCGCCTCTGAGTGGGCGCCAAGTGCAACACTATTGCCGCCCAAGGCCTGAGAATACCAACCGGCGGCGATGGCACCTCCTCCCCCTGAAGCCGAAGTCCCAGTGCCCACCGTCAAATTCGCAGGGGTGACCTCCTGGATTGAGACTCCGAGGTCAGCTGTCGTCAGCACCTCACTTCCGTCGATGTTGATTGATGGAGAGGCCCCCCCGCTGATGGTAATGGCAGCGGCTGGTGCACTATCGGACTCATAGAGTTTTATCGCCGAATCATCAGCTAGTATCTCGATCGTCCCAGCTGTGCCGCCAGTAGGGACAAACATTGATGGCGCATGAAAGTTTGATACTCCATCGACCGTCAGTTCATCCTGTACCAGCACGCTGTTGAATGTAGTAACCGATTGGGCCGAGACGTCAGAGGAAATAAAAATCAGCGCAACTAGGACGGCTAAAATCGTGACGCCAAAGCGAGAGGTAAGAGGAGCAGTAGTGTTCATAGGGTTCATTGATTAGTTTGGATTCTCAACTTCTTGTTTGTGCGGAAAACGTTTTCGAAAAAATCACAATGCGCTCAATTCCCATCGGGTTTGGAGCCGCTTGTGTAACTCCCCATACTCAAGCCGCCTGATTCCCAAACTCGAACCACGGACCCTGTCGTAGGGAGATTTACATCGCCATCCCATTCGACAACGAGCGCGTTACTTTCACTACCTATTGCAGTCCCGTTGCCGACAATAAACGCGGGGTTGTCGTCATCGGCACTCCATTCCGATCCCGAAGGATCATTGTAGCGTCCGACGACCGTCTGGCTCCGTCCGTCGGCAACTGTAAACTCACCCAGCGCGCTCGAGTAGGCGCCGGAAGCCGTTGAGTAATAGCCCCTGGAAAACGAAACATGTCCATCAGCCATTGCGCCCCATCCTCCTGCTGACGCCGCGAGGCCACTTGACGTGGTCAAGACCCCTGACGCGTCAGATGCTCGCCCCGAACTCACTGTCGATTCTCCCATCGCCACGGAGTAACTGCCGCCAGCTACTGTGAGATAGCCGAGTGAAGTGCTGCCCGGACCGGAAGCGAGAGTATCATTGCCCGCCGCAAAAGAGTTTCCTCCTTCTGCCCGCGAATACGCCCCGAAAGCTGCATCTTGCCAGCTAATTGCTTCTGTATTGAAGCCCGTCACGAAAGAGCGTCCTCCCTGGGCGTCGGTCTCCCCACCGGACGCAAAAGAGGCATCTCCTGCGGCGGTTGTGAGGTTTCCGACGGCGACCGAATAATCACCTGACGCCAGCGTGTCGCTCCCGTGGGAGAACGAAGAGTCTCCTGATGCGGTTGAATTGAGCCCAAAGGCAACTGCTCGGCCCCCTGTGGCATCAGCCCCCGAACCAGCCGCCAATGAGCTTGGGCCAGAGGCGGTGGTGGCATTTCCAAAGGTCGTCGAATTCCACCCAGATGCGGTGGTATACCATCCCGTTGCAAATGCGGCCTGATGCCGGGCCTCGGATCCGTAGCCAAGTGATACCGCAGCCTGGCTATTTGCGAGAGCGTTGTAGCCAGCAGCAAACGAAAACTGACCTGTGGCTTGGGGAGTGGAACCGAAATTCCCTTTTGCGGGGACCGCGCCCAAGACAAGCGATCCTATATCGGCATCGGTAAGAACGTTGTTGTCGTCAATTTTAATGAAGGAAGCACCATCTTCGGCCTTCATCTCAATCGATGGATATGGCTCGGCATCGTCCCAGAATAGCCTAATCTCGGATCCATCCCCCAGAATCTGGATGGTCGCGTCTGTGCCGCCGCTGGGCCAAACAACGATGTTCCCGTTAAACGTGCTTACGGATTGCGCCAGGACGCCAGTGCAAAAACATAGAAGCACTGCAAGGGCTACTGGGCCAACGAATTGCGATTTAGTGGTGATGATCGATATTATCATATATATCTACGGTCTAAGGTTGCCCGAAGTTGCCGGATCAATCGTGGTTGACTCTCCTTCAACTTGTTTTCTTGCAACCTGCTGATGCCACCAGCGAATCGCTTCTTGTCGTGCTTTGGCATTTGGATACTCCGCACGCATGAGTCGAACGAGCTCCGCGTCACGGGGATCAATCTCTCCCTCTAAGACTCGATTGGTAAGGATTGCATCCGCCCGTTGCCGAGCTCTTCTCGAGACTGGGGTTTCCACTGCTGCCTGGTTGGCGGCGACGGCTGAGCGATCCCGCCTGAGTGCCGCTTCGTTTTCGGAATGCCATTGCGATAGAGCTCGTTTACGTTCTGTAGCATTGGAGAATTCTCGACGAATCAATTCCACCAGCTCGGCCTCTTTCTCGCCCGATCGCTCATCTTCAACCATTACTTCGATCTGCCGCCTCTGCTTTTGCAGGACAGAATCGCGATCTCTTACAGAGAGAGTGTTGCGTTGCTGTGCCGTCAATTGGGCTTGCTCGGCCTTCAGTGATTCTCCATTCTCTTGATACCAAGAATCGAGCGCCCGCTTCCGGGCCGCAATGCTGGGATAGTCTTCTCTCATCAGCAGAACAAGTTCGGCCTCAAGGACTCCCGCCCTTCCCGAGTCGATGAGCTTGATGACCTTCCTTTCCGCTGGATTTGCTTCTATGGAGGGCTCCCTTGGAGACTCTGGTTTTGCTCGCTCCTGTGCAGAGGCAGCAGAAACCAGCAGCACGGTGGAAAAGAGAAATGTGGAAACGTTTAGGGGCAGGCGGCTGCTAAGTGGTGGAGCAAATCGATCAACAGAGCTTTTCATGGCGTTACTCCCGTGAAGACAAGACGATCTTACTTCCATGATTAGCTAGATGCCCGAAATTTGACAAGGGGATTGTCAAATTTTGTGAGTGTCATTTCGATTCGTTTTCAACTGTATCCGGTAAGAACATTCGGCAAACAGTTGAAGAGGAACCCATTGAGCTTTATTTGCTAAGCTGATCGATTAGGTCCGTATCAAAATTTGATCTAGAGACCTTGACACTCGTTAGGTTTTTTAGTGGACTGGAATCCTAACCATGGTGGTTTATGAGCGCAGCCCTGTTTTCGCTTTTGCCGCTACCCAGAATTCCTCTTCCAATCTCTACTGTGAACCGCTCGGCATCAGGTGTTTATTTCACGAAGCGGATTGTTGCGGGGACTGAATATTGGTCGATCTACAATACGTCCCGATGGGGACTTAATCTCAAATTATGAATAAGGTTCGCGCTATACTGAGAGACGGATATGCCCGAGCTTGCCTGCTCGTAGTTTTGGCGACTGCGTCCGGGGCGTTTGTGGTAATCGCTGCTCCCCAATGGTGGACCGATTCGGGGGCCGTCAATTCGGCGATTCAAGATGACTATGCGGTTATCAATCAAGGACAGCTGAAGAACATTGCTTCAAAGGCTCTCGAACACATCGAATTAAAGGCTCCGGGGACTCCTAATCTGACAGCGATTCAGGCTCTGGTAAATGACTGGGATGTCAACCCCGGTAACAACGACTACGCGGCGGTGAATGCGGGGCAGCTTAAGGCGGTCGTAGCCCCTTTCTATGACGTTCTTGAGGATATTGGCTATCACGCTCAAGAGGGCTGGCAATACACGTATCCATGGGATGACCCGTTGGCGGGTTCCGCAGATGACTATGCGCTGGTGAATGCCGGGCAAGTGAAGCAGCTGTTTGATTTTGATGTTACCAATATAGATGGGCTACCTACTTCGATTAAGCAATTGATTGTCGAAGCCGATCCGGATGATGAGATCACGGATTTCAGCCACGTGAGTTCAGGAGATGATTACGACGGCGATGGTATTGATAACCTTACGGAATATCAGGAAGGGACTGATCCGACCGATCCCCTATCGTCTTCGGCACAGCTGATTGTCCTAAAGGTGTTCACCCCCCTCGAGGACTAAGAGAATGGATAGGTTGATATTTTATCGGAAGAACAGTGGACCTTCTCAAAGGCGGTCGGCGAATAATTTACGAATTCTTTCGATCGGCCAGCGATGGATTATAGGAAGTGCTGTGGCGTCGATAATATGTCTGTTCGCTCCGTCGGCATTTTCTCAATGTGGAGGATCAGGCAACTTCTCTGTTCGGTTCATCGTGGAGAGCACCTCATTGGAAGGAGCTACCATTACGATTGGAGGTACGACATTGGCGAATACGGAATTTGCCTTTGTGGATGTGCCTGTGGTTCTTGAAGAGGACTATGCAGTTACTGTCGAGTTTGACTCTCGACGAAATAGTGGGGGAGGTCTATCAATTCGCTTGCCTTCCTCTGCCTGCATCGGAATTGGGGTGCGGCTTGAGTCTATTAACGGCACCGGAGCGGGTGGCGGAGTAATGGGTATACGCGAATATTTGAGCGTTGGCTATGACTACACTGACTACGAGTATTTGCATGAAATATTTGCCGTCGACCCCACGATTGTTGGGCTGTACTCGCTGTATCCCGTTAGTGCTCCTGATGGAGATGAGGTGCAGCGCGAGAGGGTCACTTTCACAATTCGGGCCACGGGTGGTGATCCCGAGGAAGATCCTGGAGAGGAGTCGGGAGGTATTTCGTCCGGCGGCTGTGGAGGCGGCGGAAGCGGGCAGGTTTCCGATACAATACCGTCCAGTTCTCTCAGGTTTGGCCTTGGCATGGGCTTGAATGAAGACGGTGACGAGGTGCCAGTTGGTTCGTTGACATTTGGCTCGACGCTCGATCACTCCAATCCGGTAACCCGTGATAAGCTCGCGTATCGATTCTTGTTGGAGTATTACGATGATGAGAACCATCCGGTTCACGAGGTTGGGAATCCGGACTTGCTGCGTCAGATAAGATATACGGAAGGGCTCGCAGAGGTTGTCGATCAGGGAGCGGGGCGCGTAGACATCAACTTCTACGATCTAGATGGATTCGACGAAAGTTCGAGTGGGGCAAGCACTCCTACTCAGGACTATACGATAACCGGCGATCCAATTAAGGCGCATGTGTTGGAGACGCCGAGCGATTTGAAAGGCTACTCCTATGGGATTCAAATGACGAGCACTGAAGATCCCAATGGGAGTGCTCCGACATCGAATACGACTTTGATGCTAAGCAGGCAGGTAGCCAACGGATGGGAGTGGCGGGAGGAAAGAAGTGATCGTGAAGAGATTCGAGAGGGGAGGGAAACAGTGATCGATTTGGGTGGGGGCGAGTGGGAGCATTGGGTCATGGCTAGGGAGTTGGTTTTTGATTCAAGCGGTGGGACAGACGTTAAAGTCAGTGAACGCACAGACCGATATGAATCCAAGCCGTGGGGAGGTGAGGAGCTAGTGCAGACAGATGTCCTCACAGGAATGGGATCCCTTTCTACCACGTATTTCTACCATGAAACTGCGGGACAAAACGGGTACGGCCAACTTGATTATCAGCTAGAACCGGATGGCTCGTGGGTAAGGTATGATTATGATTCGTTTGGGAGGCTTGAGTATACGTATGAACCATGGCTAGACGGGCCCACGATCGATTCTGAGACGGGGCCGGATGTATCCGGAGGGACTAATGTTCGCAGCACGAGAATGTTTTATGCGGCAAATTCGCCCGCCATTGAGAAAGTGGAAGTGACGATTGATGGAACCCTTATTTCGCGAACGGTGTATTCGAGTGAGGCGACCACAGATCCGTTCGACAGCAATGAGCCAATTTTCGTTAACCGGATAAGGAATTATTGGGGCGCAGGAGGAAACGAGTTTGTTGAGGAGGTGACGATCTATAAAAGTAAGAATGATCCGTCTGCGCCCGGCGGGGTTGTGCAAGATGGCGTCAAACGGCATGCTAATCCTAACGGGTTAGTTACCAATTATGATGGGTCGACCTCGTGGAAGACGATCGCCGTTGCTGGCACGATTGATACCAGCGGGGGTTCCATTCCAGGCTGGGCGGTGGTCCCCGGTAAGTCCACCAAAGATGATCACAGGACTGGAAGTTTTGGGCCTACGCGATCCGAGTCGTTCGTCCATGATGGGGCAAACTTTGTATCCACTGGGGTGACTTGGTACAACTATGTTGATGATGAGCTCGATAATGTCACCAAAGATGGGGTCGAGGTGCGTAAGATCATACGGGTGAGTGATACGGAGACGCTAGAGATTGATGAATACGGTATTGAAACTGTTAAGGTTGTCGACGGGAAGGGGCAATTGCAGTCGGTGACACGAGTTGGTGGTGACTTCGGGGTTAATGGAGTTCAAGCCGATGTTATCACAAGTTACAACCGAAATGGATTGACGACGACAACGACAACAATCGGAGGAACGCTCTCCGAGGCGACCTCGACCATTGTTGACTTGGCTGGGCGGTTAGTTTCCAACTCTGACGCGACTGGGATTAACACCACTTATACGTATCCATCTGCCGGGGTAGAGATTGAGCATTTGCCGGGCGGCGCCTATCGAAAAACCGTTTCGTACGCCGATGGCAAAGTCTTCCAAGAGATATTCTCCGACGGTACAACCGAAAAGGTTTTGAGAACATATGAATTCTCGGTGAACAACTCTGACAACGCGATCACTGAAACCATCTATGAAGGAACTGATTCCTCTCCTCGATGGTCCTCAACCAAGACAGATATGTTAGGGCGGGTGGTGGAGTCGCGGCGGCCGGGGCCGGGAGGGAGCGATATTGTTGAGGCGCACTTTTACGATCCTAATACGGGTTTGCGGACGCACACGACACGGACGGGTCTGGCGACGGTTTATTACGGATACGACGAGATGGGGCAATTGGTGCGAACTGGGCTCGATTTGGATAGCAGTGGGGGGCTTAGCGAGGCGAGTACAGATCGCATCGAGGATAGTTCGGTTACGTTTGAGCAGAGTGGGGGAACTATCTGGCAAGTAACGACCCGTGAGCAGTTTTTGAATAACGGCTCGGCAGCTAAGACACTGATTTCGGAAGAAAAGGAACAGCTCAATGGTGTGCTGACAACCGGTAGGCAGGTAACACTGGGAGATGGTACCATCACGACAACGGCCCGGAATGTGGATCGCGTTACGAAAGTCACTACCGAGGATACGACTTCGAATCAATCAACGCTTACCGCGACGGTTACGATTGTGAATGGGCGTGTCGTTTCGCGCACCTCATTGACGGTTGGTTCTCCAGAAACTTATGGATACGACGATATGGGGCGACGGACGTCGATGGTGGATTCGGCTGGGGTAATTCGTACGGCTGTATATAACTCCCTGGGCCAGTTGGTGAAGATTTGGCAGGGGAACAGCAATATCGCAACGGATTACACGTATTACCCACCCAATCATATTAGTGCCGGGCTGGTGAAGTCCGAGGAGCGGTATCCGTCGAGCATTACCTATTACGCTTACGATGCGGAGGGCCGCGTTACGCATGTGTGGGGCAACGGGACGTATCCTCTGAAATATGTGTATAACACGTTCGGGGAACTGGAAGAATTGCATACCTACCGCTCGGGGACGATTGCGGATTGGAGCGGGCCGGACCACACGGCGATTGGGGCTTTCGGCGGGGATGGCGACATCACTCGTTGGAATTACGACGCGGATTCGGGGGCGTTAAGATCAAAGGAGGATGCCGCGGTGCAGCCAACGGACTATACGTATCATGCGTCGGGGTTGTTGTGGACGCGGACGTGGGCGCGAGGGATTACCACTACCTATGGGTATGACGGGGCGGGGAACCTGCAGACGATCACCTATTCGGATAGCACTCCGTCGGTCACGCACACGTATGATCGGGCGGGGCGGCGGAAGACGACGCAGGATGCGGTTGGGTTGCATACCTATGCTTACGGCAATACGGGCGGACGATTCAGCAGTGATACGATCACGGCGGGGACGAGTGGGAGTTTGCTGGACGGGGTGACTGTCACGGTAAACGAGAGCGGGGGTCTTTCGAGGCGGAGTGGACTGACGGCGACTTTGGGGGCCGCGACGCTAATAAACCTTGGGTATACCTATCATCCGACGACGGGCCGGTTGGAGACCATTACGTCGGGTGATTTGGCTGTGACTTACGGTTACCAGACGAATTCGGACCAGGTGGATACGATTGAATCGCGCCACAATGGGCAGTTGCGCTTGACGGGGAATCGTGACCCTGACGGGGTGGGACGATTGGATGAGATCACGTATACCGATGGAAGTGGCGGTGTCGTGTCCGAGCATGATTATGTGTACGATGATGCCAATCGTCGGACGGATGCGATCGTGACGCCGGGCACGGATAACAACTGGAAGTATGAATACAATACGCGGAATGAAGTGGAGGTGGCGTTCAAGACGGGAGGGACGACGGCGCATCAGGGGTGGCGCTGGGAGTATGATTTTGACAGCATCGGGAATCGGAAGGCGGCCCGCAGCGGAGATATCAGTGATTTGCGCGAGATTGATTATGTGGCGGGGACGAACGCATTGAATCAGTATGCTTCGATTGCTAATCCTGATAGTTTTGACGTGGTGGGAGAGGCGGAAAGTGCGGCGGCGATCATGGTGAACGGGCAGACGGCGGAACGACGGGGAGGACCGTTCTGGAGTGAGGTTTCAGTGAACAACACATCGGGGCCGGTGTGGGCGGACGTGGAGGTGGAGGGCGTTCGAAGCGGTGCAGGATTGAATGGGCAGGATGTGAGGACGAGCCAGGAAGGAAATCGTTATGTGCCGCCGGCGGCGGAGAGCCTTACGTATGATGATGACGGAAACCTAACCGGTGATGGACGCTGGGGATATGAATGGAATGGTGAGAATCGGTTGTTTGAAATGGCGACGCAGCAAAGTGCGGTAGCTGCGGGTGTTCCGGAGCAGAAACTGGTTTTCGTGTATGATTATCAGGGACGGCGGGTGCAGAAACGAGTGTATGACGGGGATGGTGACGGCGATGGGCAGACCGCGACTTGGACGCTGCTATCAGATGAGCGGTTTGTGTATGATGGATGGAATCTGGTAGCGAAATTGGAAGCGACGGGAGGGAGTTCGGTCTTGAAGCAGAGCTATGTGTGGGGACTGGATGTGGCAGGACAGAACGGAGGGGCGGCGCTGGCTAATGCCGCAGGAGGGGTGGGAGGACTGCTAGCCGTGATGGACGAGGGAATGGGAGAAAACTGGTTGCCGGGCTACGATGGGAACGGGAATGTGATGGTACTGGTTGCCGGGAGTGATGGTGCGGAGATGGCGCGATTCCAATATGGGGCGTTTGGAGAGGTGTTGCGAAAGGATGGCGTGGCAGCGGAGAGTAATCCATTCCAGTTTTCTACCAAATATGCAGATCAAGAAACGGGGCTACTTTACTACGGCTTTAGATACTATGAACCCCGCGGAGGAAAATTCATTTCTCGAGATCCTATTGAAGAGCATGGTTTGATCAATTTGTACGGATTTGTTGGCAACAATCCGCTATCTCGGTACGATTACCTCGGCTTGTTGCCCCATGAAACTCTCGTAGTAGTTCATATTTGGGGTGATGAAGCTATCGCTTTCAATAACGTTAGTGAGAAAATTACACGTGTTTTTCTGGACCCGATTGATCCTGAGCGTCTCAAGTGGAAATTTGTGAAAGCGAAACATCCCGGCAAAACCAGAAAGAAGGGACTTCAAGCGTCTAATGTATTTGATGGAGAGAAATTCAAATGTGTTTTCTTCGTTGAAGCAGACTTCAGTCCCGAATTAAGTGTCTTTGCACCAGAACTTTTGGGCTACGGAATTGATTTCGAGACCGTTGTGTATGTAAAGCGAATCGAAGAGCTTATTGTGGAGAGAAAGAAGAAAGGAACTCTTCCTCCGGTCGTCGATAGAAGGCCTTTGCATGACGTGATTCGGAGATACTTTGGCTTGGCGTTGGCCCACGAGGTTCTTCATGCAGTAGGAGCAGGTCATAGATCAACACCGGGAGTGCTAATGGAAGACCCGCCTCGAATTAGACTAATTTATCAGCCAGTTCCTGTATCTAAGACGACAATCGCTGAGATCAATAGGATTCTTAACTTTAAATCACCGAGTGACGATGATTAGCCGTAAATCAGTGGGAAAATTTAACGTATTGATTGGGGCCGCAATCACAGCGGGCATATGGGTGATAATCCTCCGGTTTGCGGCCTTGTTCCGGCACTGGATGGATCAAATAGTGCCAAAATTCCCAATAAGTGGAAGTTTGTGGTTATTGTTTGAAACATCTCTGTTCTGGATTTTGGTTCCACTGGCCGCTGTAGTGATAGGTCTTTTTCCGTTGAAAAGTAATTCTTCAGTCAAACACGACGTGATAGTCACTATGTTGTTTGTTACAATATTTATCTATTTGCTGGTTGTGTATCTTGCGATTTCAAAATTCATCGGTGCAACATCGTGGGGCCTAAATATGGAGTAGCCGTAGCCGTAGCCGATAGAAATTGACTCATTAGTCATCTACTTGTCTTGGTCATGCTGTGGAAAAACTGAAGCGAGAGAAGCTCCTTGGCTATGAACATTGCGGTTTTACTGCAAGGGCTCTCGTAAACTCAAATCGATCGCGCAGCTCCTTGTGCCAGCTCCTAGCAGCGGCTGCTCTCGCCGTTATCAATTTGAAGTGAAAACAAGAACCGTCATATTGCCCGAAATGAGGTAACCTTGATGGTTCGCACCTCTTGGATTGAGAATTGAGTTTTTAATTGTTAGCGGAGTGGTTACAATTAGGGGATGAGCCACCATGTAGTTTCCATTCCTGTCGCCTTTATTTCACTCGTGGTCGCTATTGGGTTGCTGATGGTACCGATTGCAATTGCCGTCCACGACCAGCCAGCCAAGGGAGAAACGGGCGTTACGAGCGAAAGCGGGAATGACAGAATGGGCAATTCATCGTCGTCGCTTGAGCTGCAGACGCGGGGGGGCTTGTTATATTCCAATGACCGGCACCAAAAGGGCTACACGTTGGTGGCGCCGATGCAGTCGCGGCGGACTTTTCTCGTGGATTCGAAGGGTAAGGTTGTTCACTCCTGGGACAGTGCTTACCGGGCTGGGCGTTCTGCGTATCTGCTTGAGGACGGGAGTATATTGCGGGGGGGCGTTGTTCGTCCCCCCAAGCATTTCGAGGCAGCGGGCGGCGCGGGTGGGCGGATTCAGCGGGTCAACTGGTACAACGAGATCGATTGGGATTTCTGGTATGCGGGCACGAATTTTATGGCACATCACGACATTGAACCAATGCCGAACGGGAACGTGCTGGTTTTGGTTTGGGACTACAAAACGCGCGAGGACGCGATCGCGGCCGGTCGCGATCCGGATGAACTGCACGAAAAGGGACTTTGGGTGGACGGCATTGTTGAGCTTAGGCCCGTCGGGGAAGAAGGCGCTGACATTGTTTGGAAATGGAGCGCATGGGATCATCTAGTTCAGGATTTTGACAAAGACAAAGGGAACGCTGGAGATGTAGGTGCACATCCCGGGCTGATTGATTTCAATTACAATGAGCGAGAGGATCAGGATTGGATTCACTTGAATTCGATCGATTACAACGAGAAATTGGATCAGATCGTGGTGAGTGCCCACGGGTTCAATGAACTGTGGGTGATCGATCACAGCACGACGACGGCGGAGGCGGCGACACACGAAGGGGGGCGGTGCGGGAGGGGTGGGGATTTATTGTATCGCTGGGGCAATCCCCGCGCGTATCGAGCGGGGACGAAGGCGGATCAGCAGCTTTTCCGGCAGCATGACGTGCGGTGGATTGAGAAGGATCATCCTGGCGCCGGGAATTTGCTGATTTTTAACAACGGGTGGCTGCGGCCGTTGATCGAATATTCGTCGATTGAGGAAATCGTGCCTCCTCTGCAGGAGGACGGGACGTATGCGCGTGGGGACGGCGCCTACGGACCGGCTAGTCCGATCTGGCAATACATCGCGCCGGAGAAGGAAGTGTTTTACGCGCAGCGAATCTCCGGGGCGCAACGGTTGCCAAACGGGAATACTCTGATTTGTTCCGGGCCACGCGGGATTTTATTTGAAGTGGATGAGAACGGGGAGCAGACGTGGCAGTATCAGATGCCGTTTGGACGACAACGGGGAGCGCCGCTTCCGCCCGGTGGAACACCCGAAGGCCCCCGACCGGTGATTCGTGCAACGGGCATGAGCGATCAGCCTGGGGCGACGGACGTGATTCCGTTTACTCCTTTTGCGGTGTTCAAAGCGGAACGCTATGGTTTGGATTACCCCGGGGTGTCCCGCTTGAAGGATAGTTCCGAGGCGGATTGAGTCATTGGTTTGGATTGGTCGAATTTTTCGGTAGCATTGACGGGCCGTGATCGATTCATCGAACGAAGATGCTGAGAAGCCGATCATGCCTCTACCGGAGGTATCCCTCGGGCAACTTTTCACGGTCTTTCTTCGGATCGGCTGTATTGCCTTTGGCGGGCTGATGGCGCTGATTTCGGTGATCGAGGATCATGTGGTGCGGCAGCGCCGATGGATGTCGCAGGAAACCATGCTGGACGGGGTGAGTCTGGCGAATTTGTTGCCGGGACCGATCGCGGTGAATGTGGTGGCCTATGCGGGGTATCGGATTCGGGGTGGTCCCGGGGCGTTGGCGGCGACGGTGGGGGTGATTTTGCCGTCCTGGGTGCTGATCACGATTCTCACCTATGTGTATTTCAGGTTTGGCGAGATCGAGTTCTTAAAACAGGCATTTCGAGGTTTTTTGCCGGCGGTGGCCGGGATCATTTTGGCGGTAGCATGGCGGATGGCGGGCAAAGCGATGCGGCAGCGGCGGGAGGTGATGCTCATTGCGCTGGCGTTTCTATTAATCTTGTTGGTCCCGCCGTCGCTGAAGCTGTATGTGACGGTTTCAATTGTGGTGGTGTGGGGCTTTGTGGGCTGGCGGCTCTTTCGGGGGGAATTCGCATCGACCAATGCGTCTATGGTGAAATTGCCGTATCGGCTGCTGCTGGTGGTGGCGGTGTTGTTGGGTGGCATTTGTGTGTTGTCGCTGCTTCCGCTTCCAATTGCGCCTGATGGCGTCCCGAGATTGGCGCTGACGTTCAGTGGGCTCAGCGTGATGCTCTTTGGTGGCGGGTATGTGTTTATTCCTATGATACAGGAAGTCGTGGTCGGTCAGTATCAATGGGTGACGAGCGAGCAGTTTGTGAATGGGATCGCGCTGGGTCAGATCACTCCGGGGCCGATTTTGATCAGTGCGGCTTTTATCGGCCAGCGGGTGGCTGGGATTCCCGGTTCATTGGTGGCAACGGCAGCGATTTTTGCGCCGCCGGCGATTCTGATGGTAGCCGCTTCAAGGGTGCTTGAAGGCTTGAAACGATCGGCGGCGATTCAGGCGGCGCTTCGAGGGGTGCGACTGGGGGTGATTGGGATGATCTTTTCCGCGGTGGTGGTTATTTTGAGGAGCGCGCTTTCTCCGTGGCCCCCGGGGTGGGGTGAGGTGTGGCCGATTGGATTGATTTTCGGTCTGACTTTGGTGGCGCTCCTGCGGTTTCAGGTGGCGATCGTGTGGATTATTCCGGCGGCGGGGCTATTGGGGTTGGTATTGTTTTGAGGCATATGGGTGCAGAGAATCAGATGGGACCGCCGGTTTTTATTGTCGGTGAACAGCGATCGGGATCGAATCTACTCCGAGTGATGTTGAACCAGCATTCGAAATTGGCGGCGCCGCATCCACCCCATTTCTTGGAACGGTTCATGCCGCTGATGCCGCAGTATGGCCATTTAGACCGCAAATCGGCAATGGCTGTTCTGGTGGATGATGTTTGCCGATTTGTTGAGGCGAACCCTGTGCCCTGGGCAATGGATGGGCCCCTAAGTCGAGTTGGGGTGCTGGAGCGGTGCCGCGGTGAAGAGGGCCTACTGGGTGTATACGAGGCGATCATGAGTGAGTATGCGGAGCATCAGAACGCGGAACGCTGGGTATGCAAGAGCCTGCAGAATATCCGGTGGGTGGAGGAACTGGAGCGACACTTTGAGAGACGGGCACAGTATCTCTATCTTCGGCGCGATGGCCGGGATGTGTGTTTCTCCTTCATGAACGGATTTATTGGGGACAAACATCCGTATTGCATCGGCAGGCGGTGGCAAGCGATTCAGGATTCTTGCCTTGCTGCGGAAGCGGCGTTGGGAGGCGCCAGGTTTCATCAACTGTCGTATGAAGAGCTCGTGAGGGCACCTGAGAAGACTCTCGAGCGCGTGTGTGACTTTTTAGAGGTGCCGTTTGAGGATGGCATGTTGCGCTATCACGAAGGCGAAGAGGCGCAACGAGCCGCGCAGATGAGTGCGCAATGGGAAACGGTTTCCCAACCGGTTACTTCCGATCGGGTGGGTCGGGGTGTTGAGAGTCTGTCGCGTGAAGAAGTAGCGCTCTTTGAAGCGGCTGCGTATGGTGGGCTCGAACGACTAGAGTATGGATTGCTTACAGATGAGGGGGAACGGGAGGGACTTGCGGATGCCGAGGCTGTAAAACAGTATGAAGCAGAGAATAAAGCAAAGATGGAGGCCTCGCAGTCGCGAATGGATCGTGCGGACGCGGCGAGGCGTGCACAGCAAACGGCGGTAATCGATGAGATCGTGGGGCGTATGGCGACCCCGTGAGCGGTCTTTCATATATGGGAAGCTGGAACTGAAATGGCCCTTGCACTTGCTCCTTACGGAACGGCCGTTCGCAGCGTTGGTGCCCCAGCAGGTACAACCCGTGGGCTATCTACTCAAATTGCATCAGGAGCCACGAACTACAGCCGTGTTGGGCTCGCAAATTCAACCATCGACGACTTGATCGCCGATCCCGCGTTGTTCGGCGACCACTCACCAGCGGATCTGATGGCAAAACTCAACGCCGCCAGAATCAACTACACCACCAGAGCCACAACTGGAACGGTAAAAACTGGTACCGTTTTCGACATCGCAGGACACAGCACCCTCCGTCAATTACGCTTCCATCCCGGGGGAGCCCGTCACGCAGGTTCTTATTGGACCGTGAGCGGTTCCCAAGGATTAGGCGGCACCGGAGCTGGCAAGATCCATATCTTTGGTCCAAAGTTTAGACTTCAATTGGGCCAGCGAGCACCTACGCTTCCTGGCCATTTTACCAGTGATCCGTGACAACTGAACTTGATCCAACAGCCCGAATCCTCCCAGGAGTGTCTCTTGGAGGGGTCCAAATCGGATCTCAGTTGCGAGCGGTCTACAAGGATGTTCGCAAAACTGCTTACGCCCATGACAATGGTGCGACGTTCGAAAACCCATTTTATGTTCGCTACGAACAGCCCTATACCATGACCGTGGTTGTTCACGTATTGAACGGGAAAATCATCAAGCTCGGCGCGCTGCGCGAATACCAGGGGGCGATGCCAAACGGAATCCGCGTAGGTATGGTGCTCGTCGATGCAATGGAAATAGAACCACGAATCTACTTCGATGAGTTCGACGAACAACTTTACATCAAGCAAATCCCCGGGATCACGTTTGAACGTCCTGACCCCCGTGACCGAGACTCTCGAATCGAAGCAATCTCAGTCTTCTTGCCTGATCTCAAGGATAATTGGGACAGCGAGAAGGGAACAGGCAACTGGTGAGAAGCGGTCTCCCATGCGCCTCATCAGCATAATAAACCTAACCCGATCAACAGGCTGTCACTCCGCCGCTCTCAAAAATCTCCAACCCCTTGCTAGCTCGGATACGCAAAGGATGTCGCCCGAAACAACCCCACCCCTCCGTCCTGCAATCGCGGAAAATGGGTCAGGAGGAACATCTTGCATTTTGAGTGGATGGGACGGCGATTCCAACCGAACTAGATGATCTATACAGGGGATGTGGAGTTGAATTTTGTACACACCTCATCTTTAAGCGACCCGGGCCGGGCGCGCGCCTCGGGCCCCGGGACCCTGAAAAAGTGTTTCAAGGGAGACGTGGTAACGGCTCTCTTGCTTAACGTCCCCTCTGTCTCATCCGAGCAAGACGCCGGGCACGGCGCCAGATGCTGTTCGACAGCGTGAGGTCGCAGAACTCGCTTGAGAGCCTGCCGGTCTCGTAGAAGTCCCCGCAGAGGCGTGAATCCTCCTGGGAACCGGATTGCTTCAAGATGTACGACCCCGTGTTGAGCCGGTAGTCGAACACGTGTACGCGTGAATGGCCGCCACCCATTGCTTCCCACTGATGCATGAGCCAACTTAGGGTCAAAAAAAGGGGGCACATAGGAATGACACCCGGTTATGAGGGGGCCATTCGAGTCTGCCCCTTAGGCCGGGAAGGGCCAATTCTGAGTCAGGGGGCCAACGGGGGGTTGTTGGTGTAAACTCCCATAGAAAGACCTCCGAGCGGCTCGGCAATAACCAGCTCGCCGTCAAATACAAACCGATCACCTTTCCAAGAGCCGTAAGTGCGGTCAATAACCCCGTTGTGTTCGTGGCTTCCTTTCTTCGTACTGATTACCTGAGATAGGACAGGTTCAATTTTCGACTTCGTTCCCGAATGATTGTGAGCCCCCATCCAAAAGCCCCCACTACTGCCTCCAGCACAGACCGCTCGGATTAGAAACTCAACTTCGGTGAAGCCATATCGGAAGTCAGATTCTGTTGTATCTACGTCAAAACTGAGAAACATAATCTTGTGGTTCATTCTTCCGTTTAATGAAATGTAGCGGCCGCTACCGAAGGCGGTATGTTGAATGCAACGCACTTCGTTGTGCCGCCCGCCATCAAGGATCCAGGTAGCACTATTTCTATTGCCCGCATGGTAAATTGTTGCCGTGATCTCAGTTCGACCTGCACCTAAAATCACTGGAAGAGGAATGTCGACAAGAGTATTTGGATCTCCTGTGGACAGATCCTTCACTACTTTATGTCTCGCAAAGTGAATCCCGTCGCCCAAGGTGACGGGACCGTAAAAAAAAGATTCCGAAAGCCCGAGCTGTTGCAGTTGTGTTTCCTGATAGGGCATTGGGTGCAAGGTGAGATTGGCTCCTCCCTCCACAACTAGATTGCCCTTTTCTTCATTTGAATCGAGCTCAACGGTGAGATCTCCCGTGACCGTGAGGTCTTGGTCTTGTGCGATCAATGAATTGGCTCCAACGAGCAGGAATCCGACAATAATCGTCAATGCTTTCATATTTTTTAACTTCTTACCTAAGAAGAACAATTCTATGATTTAATGTCAACGCAATTCCCTGAACAGAAAAACGGGGCATAGGCATTGATTGTCTTAACTTTTTTTCCTCTCTCCTCCCTCACTTGATGTCCCGCGAAATCAGAATCGAATTCCCCGGCGCGGAGTTTCACCTTGGTTTGCTCGTCGGCTTTTTTGGTGATTGCCTCGACTTTGTGGAGAGTGTCGCCAGACACCTTGGCCGCTTTTGCGATCTCCTTGTGGGTGTTCGACTTTTCCGAATTCGGAAAAGTGGGTCCGTTTTTTGACTTTCTCTCCCTTTCTTTATCCTTCGCTAGTTTGGCTAGAATCGCCTTTTTCTTCAGCTCCAGCTCGGCGCGGGTGTATGGCTCCAGATTCCGCCGCCCAAGCTGGTTGTCGATCATCCACAACTTCGCCTCGTCAGTTCCGGCAAGCTCACACGCAGTCCACACCCAAAGGCCGCAACCTTTCCCAACGTCGTGGCCTCTCGGAGAGAGTTGAAACCTAAACTCTACGCTTTTTGAGGACGATAGAGCAAAGGGACAGGCCTTCGTGCAGTGGTAGTTTTCAAGAATATCCTCCTATCCGATATTGAGATTCGGCGCAGCCTCGGACATTAACACCAAATACTCTACTCCACCGGGGATGAAGAGGCCGTTAGCGACTCCCCGAGGCCCGCATTGTTCCCCTCCTTTTCACTGTTATCGGTGGTGATGTTATCAATAATTGCTGCCCTTTCGAGACAGTCCTCCAATATCTTCGCCTACGCATTCGTCACGATCGGCACCCTCGATATGGCGCCTCCGAGGAACTCCTCATACCATTCGTTGGCGGCCTTCCGGCCTGCCATACCGTCAACTTGGACCAATGCGACCGTATCGTCGTCCGGCTCACAGAGGATCGCGGCGCACGCTTGTGTTTCGCCTTCGCGGGGAATTACGGACTCACTGGCGTTCGTCAAGAAGCGCGGAACCAACTTCGCCGGTTCAAATCCGACCTGATTTGCGGCGAGTTTTTGTCATTTCCACGATGAAACGGTGAGTTCGACGCGTCTGGGTTGAGGAGAGAGCCGAAGGTCGGAATTGAACCGACGACCTGATCATTACGAATGACCTGCTCTACCCCTGAGCTACTCCGGCTTGGAAATTCGTTCCGATCCGCTGCGAGCGGTGAACGAAGGGTAGGATATCTGGAAAGATTGGGGTGTCAATGGTGGGGGCGGCAGGCGGAGCGCCTGCCCTACAATGAAGGCGAGGAGTGCGGGGGAAGGGAATGAGAAGGGGTTCTGGTGCTGCTCCAGAGCGCATGGCGGTTGCTGGGTTGGGGACCGGCGGTTGCACCACCGGCTACTTTCTCTGGTCCCTACGGGACCTTGGTGAGGCGGGCGTTTTGGGCGGGAATGAGCGCGGTGGGGGCGGGTGAAGGGCAATCCTTTGATTGGGATCGTGGGCGAGCATGGGGATATCTCGGGAACGGGCGGCTCCTTGCGGAAAAGTCGCCCTACCTTGGCCGTGGGCGAGTGGGAGGCCCTTGGGAGTGGTCGCCCGAGCCCGTTCGACTTTGCTCAGGGCAGGCTTGTATTGGGCTCCTACAGGGGACAGTTGGGGAGGGTGGGGGTTTTTTCTTGCGGGGGGGAGGGCGGTGGGCTAGTTTCCCCGCGCTTTGGGGCCAGGGGCTTGCATCTTCGGGGAATCGGCCACAAAGTAGTTAGCTAGCCAATTTTGACCGACGGGAAGGAACGAGAGCGATGAAGGACGAAATCCATCCAAAATACGTGGACACAACGATTACCTGCAGCTGTGGAGAGGTGTTTCACACCCGGGCGACGGTGGAGAATATCAAGATCGGGATTTGTGCGGCTTGTCATCCGTATTTCACGGGGGAACAGAAGTTCGTGGATACGGCGGGCCGGGTTGAGAAGTTTGCGAAGCGCTATGGCGGATCATCGGCGACGCGGCGGAAGAAGCCGAAGTTGTCTTCGGCTTCTGCTTGAGGCACGTGACCAAATTCCCGCACCGACCAGTTTGATGACTAGGTTTGATCAATTAGCGCCGCAAAGCGGCGGTTGGGATTGGAGCACGGCCCATTTTTCGCCTGGCGTTGTTCCCGCTCGCTTTATTGGTTTCAACCAACGCCGCTCACGGCGCCTAGCCAGCCAAAAAATGGCCTCGCGCTGGCCGGTCCGCCAATTTGTTCACGCGCCTTAGCTATTTTAGATTTTTTTAACGGAACGGTGTTCTTGCCCTTGGTGGCATGGACACCGTTTTTGTTTTTTGAGATTTGTTTGATTTTTTCCGGGAAGACAAAGGACGATGGAATACGGGCCACTGATTGAGAAACGACGCGCGCGGTTGACGGAGCTGGAGAGCGAGATGGCGTCGGAAGGTTTTTACGACAACCAGGAGAAGTCGGCGGAAGTGATGAAGGAATACAACCGCATCAAGAAGCTGTTGGAATCCTGGTCGGTGTATGAGACGGCGGCGGAGAATTTGCGGCAGAGCGAGGAGTTGGTGAAGGGGGATGATGAGGAGATGGCGGAGTTGGCGGCGGAAGAGATTCCGGAGTTGGAGGCGCAGGTGGGGAAATTGGATTTGGAGATTCAGTATATGCTGTTGCCGCGGGATGAGACGGAGGATCGGGATGCGATCGTGGAAGTGCGCGCGGGGACGGGCGGGGACGAGGCGTCTTTATTTGCGGGTGATTTGCTGCAGATGTATCAGCGGTATTGCGAGGGGCGGGGCTGGAAGATGGAGACCTTGGAAGCGAGTCCGTCGGAGGTGGGGGGATTCAAGCAGGTGGTGTTCAAGGTGTCGGGCGAGGAAGTGTTCCGGCATTTGAAGTATGAGAGCGGGGTGCACCGGGTGCAGCGGGTGCCGGAGACGGAGACGCAGGGACGGATTCATACTTCGACGGCGACGGTGGCGGTGTTGCCGGAGGCGGAGGAGGTGGACATGGAATTGAAGCCGGAGGAGGTGCGGATCGAAGTTTGTCGGGCGAGTGGTCCCGGGGGGCAGGGGGTGAATACCACGGATTCGGCGGTGCAGGTTTTGCATGAGCCGACGGGTATTATCGTGCGCTGCCAGGACGGGCGGAGTCAGATCAAGAACCGGGAGCGGGCCTTGATGATTTTGCGATCGCGATTGTTGGAGCGGCGGCAGCAGGAGGAGGCGGCGAAGTATTCGGAGCACCGGCGGAGTTTGATCGGGGGTGGGGGGCGTGAGGAGAAGATTCGGACGTATAACTTTCCGCAGAACCGGATTACTGATCACCGGGTGGGGCTGACAGTTCACAATTTGGAGCAGGTGTTGTCGGGGCAGTTGGATGAGTTTGTTGAGACCTTGCAGGGGTCGGAGATTGAGGAGCGTCTGCAGGAGGCGGAATTGACGGGATGAGCAGTTAAGATGATGGGGGAGTTTTGAAGACTTTGTTGGAAACGATTCAGGGGGGGACGGAGTATTTTGAGAAGCGTGGGGTGGAGAGTGCGCGGCTGAACATGGAGCAATTGGCGGCGTTGGTTTTGGGCTGCGAGCGGATGCAGTTGTATCTGGATTTTGACCGGCCGATGGAGGAGGCGGAGCTGGCGCCGTTGCGGGATTTGGTGAAGCAGCGCGGGGAAGGGGTTCCGTTGCAGCATTTGGTGGGGTCGGTGGAGTTTTATGGGCGAGAGTTTGCGTGTGACGGGCGGGCGTTGGTGCCGCGGCCGGAGACGGAGGAATTGGTGCGGCGGGTTCTGGACCGTGTGGAAGGGGAGGGGTTACGGGTATTGGACATGGGGACGGGTTCAGGAGTGATTGGATTGACGTTGGCGTGTGAGCGGGAGGGTTGGGAGATCGTGATGGCGGATGTATCGGGGGACGCGTTGGCGTTGGCGGGGGAGAACCGGGAGAACGTGGGTTTGGTTGAGGCGGCCCGGGTGAGCTTGGTGGAGAGCGATTTATTTGCGGGGGTGGCGGGGGACTTTGATTTGGTGGTGGCGAATTTGCCGTATGTGGCGGAGGGGGACCGGGAGTCGTTGAGTCGGGAGGTGGGG
>JBCCIR010000013.1:0-54563 GCA_039028175.1 Verrucomicrobiota bacterium | reverse complement strand
AGTGTAGGCCTTGGCGCACGAGGCCAAACAACATCTGGCCACAGAAGTCACAGAATGCTGGGCTTTTGTATGATTTCACAGCCAGCGTGTGCGGGTTGATCTTGTGCTTGCTGGTCCTTGCCCGGTCTAAAACAGACAGCATGGGTGGGAGGGTAGGGTGGTGAAGGAGGTGGCGTTGTTGATAGGGGGTGCGGACGGGGTGGGGGACGAGGTACGGTCGGCGGCGGACGAGTTGTGGGCGTTCGGGAAGGCGACCTTGCAGAATGAGTTGGCATTGGTGGTGGCGCTGGAGCAGGTTTACCGGGTGTATACCCTCAAACGAGGCGAGCCCTACCACCGAGCAACGTGACGTTGCCTTTAGAGACCGCTGTTGGCGGAGGGGCTCATGTTATTCGCCCCCTGGCGAACGAGTGCTTTGAGGGATGGCCTATGGCCTTCGGCGGCAGACTGAGCCTGCACCCGGATGCGGCCGTTGGGCCGCCGGCTCTCGTTGTTTGCCGCCTGCGAACGATCGGGTTGGTGGGATGGCCGTTGGCCTTCCGGGTGTGAGGGGTGGACGGGTTTGGAGGCGAGGGGAAGACGGATGAGAGTTCTGTTTCTATAAAATTATCAAAACTTTGACGCAAAAGGGTGATGAATTCTCAGAAATATGGGATAAAGTAACAAGTTTTGGGAGAAAGGCGGGGTGTTACGCCTTGCTTAATAAGGAATCTCACTTAATTTTCACTAAACACGGATTTTTATCAAGATTGAGTCATGGTTATTGCAATGGATCGCCCTCAGCAGACGGTTTCGGCATTGGTAGTGGAGAATGATCCGGAGGTATTGGCTCGGATTACGCGGATATTGAAGGAGAATGGGATTGAGGTGCGGGCGTGCAGTTCATTGGACCAGGGGCGGGAGTATTTTAACTCGCAGCCGATTGTGGTGGCGCGGGCGCAGGCGGACCGATCGGAGTTGAATGGGTTTGTGGACTGGGTGCGGGAGCGTGCGGGGCAGGATCAGCCGTATATTGTGGCGATCAGCGACGAGGGGGACGACGAGGATGCGGACCGGATGGACGTGGCGATTGCGAATCCGGGTTGTGACGCGGTGATGCAGGCGCCGGTGGACGAGCGGCAGATTCAGGAGCGGTTGCAGGCGATTGATCAGTGGTTACGGAAGCGGCGTGGGGAGTCGGCGACAGCGAGCGCGGCGGAGGGGAAGAAGGCTGATGTGTTGGAGGAGATTGAACTGGAGGAGGAGCTTGGCGAAGAGGTGGTGGGCGTGGTGTCGACGGATGAGAGTAAGAAGGAGCAGGGAATCGGCGGATTGGCGTCTTTGTTGGAGGAAAGCGGGGGGGTGACGCCGCAGGTGGTGCGCGGGAAGCAGTTTGCGCCCGGGGCGGAGGATGCGGGGGAAGTGTCGGGGGACAGTACCTCGGAGCATTACAAGGTAATGCTGGAGAGTGCGCCGTTGGCGATGGCGATGTTTGACGAGAAGTTGAAGTATCTGGTCGCGAATGATCGCTGGCGTGAGTTGTTTCATTTGGAGAACGTGACTTTGGTGGGGCGGTCTCAGTTTGAGGTGTTTCCGAATCTGCCGAAGGCGTGGCGGGAGATTTATGAGCGAGCTTTGCAGGGGCACACGGAGCGGAGCAACGAGGATTTGTTTGAGCGGCCGGACGGGACGTCGGATTGGGTACGATGGGAAGTGCGTCCGTGGAAGCGGGGCGACAAGATTGAAGGGGTATTGGTTTCGTGCGAAGTGATTACGGCGTTTCGCCAGGAGCGTCGGCGCCAGGAGTTTGAGGGTGAGTTTACGAAGTCGGTATTGGAGAATGGAACGGCACCGGTATTGATGGTGGATTTGACGGGGCGGGTGGTGAGGCAGAATGGAGCGTCGCGTTCTTTATTTACGGAACTGGGGTTGGATGCGGAGCAGGAGCAGAAGCATTACTGGGATTTGTTGGTGGCGCCTTCCGACCGGGAGAAGGAGAAGGCTATTTTTTCGGAAGCGGTGCGCGGATTGGAGCAGGGGGGACGATTTGAATTGCCGGTGACGAGCGTGCATGCCTTGCCGACGACGCGTGGAAACACGCGGCGGATTGCGTGGTCGAACGCGCCGTTCGTCAATGAGAGCGGGGTGATTGAGGCGGTAACGAAGATCGGGGTGGAGCTGGGAGCGGAGCCGGTTTTGACGGGATCGGAGATGGCGGTACCGGTGGAGGCGCCGGCGCGGGTGGCAGGCAAGGGGGGCGACAGCGAGGCGAAGGTTCAGGCATTGTTGGAGGAGCGGGACACGTTCTTCAAGATTCCGGAGAATGCGCCTTTCGGGGTGATTCTTTTGGATGCGGAGGGCAACCGGATTTACAGCAACCCGCAGCACAAGGTGGTGTTGGGTTTCAGTATTGAGGATGCGGAGGATATTGAGAAGTGGTTGGAGCGTGGTTGTCCGGACAAGAGCCGGGTTGAGGAGGTTTTGGAAGAGTGGCGTGACACGATTTGGCGCAAGCAATTGAGTCGCGTGTTTACGTTGGCGACGGAGGAGGGGTTGATTAAGGAGGTGGAATTCCGCCCGAAATTGTTGTCGGACGGAAGCATGCTATTGACGTTTTCGGATGTGACGGAGGCGCGGCGGAGTGAGGAGGCGTTGCGATCCAGCGAGGCGAAGTTTCGTGCCTTGTTTTTGGATTCGGTGATTGGGATGGCATTGGTTGATCAGACGGGATTCTTTTTCGACATCAATCCGGCGTTGGAGAAGATGTTGGGGTTGCCGCGTTGGCAGGCCCGGCGGAAGGCGATTGTGGAGTGTATTCACGCGGATGATTTGGAGAAGTTCGAGGAGATGGCGGAGGCGGTGGAAGGGGAAACGGGTGAAGGTGAGGAGATGGAGTTGCGTTTGAAGACGAAGGAGGAGGGATCGCTTTGGGCGAGGTTGAATGCGTCGCCGGTTCGGGACGGTGAGGGGCGGTTGATGTTCACGGCGTTTAGTGTGCGGGATTTGACGGCGCAGCGGGCGACGCGGCGGGAGCTTCAGGACAGCCAGGAGCAGAACCGGGCCTTGCTGGAGGCGGTGCCGGATTTGATTTTGTTGTTGGACCGGAAGGGGAAGATATTGGATGCGATTCCTCCGGCGAAGAATCCGCTAGGGTTGCAGACGGACAAGATGGTAACGGAGGGCTTGGGCGACATGCTTCCGGGCTTGGCGGAGAAGCTGGACGAGATTACGGCGGGGGCACACGGAAAGCCGCATGACATGGTGCGGGTGGAGTTCACGGCGGCGGAGCCGGGCGAGGCGAAGTTGGTGCACCAGATGGAGGCGCGGGCGGTTAGTTGTGGTGAGGAGCAGGTGTTGATGATGGTGGAGGACGTCACGGAGCGTCATCTTGCGCAGGATGTGATGACGCGGCAGGCGTTGGTTTTTGACAACATCGACGAGGCGATCGTGATCACGGATTTGCGGGGCCGGATAGTGGATTGGAATCCATCGGCGACGGGACTGTTTGGATTTGAGCGAGACGAGATGTTGGGTGAGCCGTTATTTACGCTTTATGATCCTGACAATCCTCGGGAGTTCAATCAGAAGCTTTCGCGGCAGATCAATGCGGAGCGGTGTTGGAAGGGGGAGACGAAGTTCCGGCACAAGGATGGCACGGAGGGAATTTGTGAGGTGAACTATGTTCCTTTGCGGGAGAAGGGTGGGGCATCGAAGGCTTTGGTGGGGATCAGTCGGATACCGGGCGAGGACTCGGCACGGGTGCCTGATGCGGACGGTTCGCCGGAAGCGCAGAATGCGCGGCGTGAGCGGTCGGAGGTTGATCGTGCGCATCATATGTTGCGCAATCATCTGCAGACGGTGAGCAGTTTATTGAATCTGGACATCAACCAGGTCGAGGATGCGAAGGCGCGCTTTGCGTTGCGGGAGAATCAGACGCGGATATTGGCGATTTCGTTTATATATCGTCAGATGCCGAAGTCGAAGGACCTGCACTCGGTGAATTTTGCCGAGATTGTGAAGGCCTTGGGGATGCATTTGCAGAAGATCAACGAGGTGGATGGGGAACGAGTGGCGTTGAAAGTGGACTTTGAGGAGGCGGATTTGGGGGCGGAGAAGGCCGTGCCCTTGGCTTTGATTTCGAATGAATTGATCAGCAACTCTTTGCAGCATGGATTTGGCGACAAGGACCAGGGGGCGATCGCGGTGAATCTTGAGCGGGAGGGGGACGAAGTGGTGTTTTCGGTGAGGGATGATGGGGAGGGACTGCCGGAGAAGTTTGACGTGAAGAAGCCGAAGACGAACGGCTTGAAAATCGTGAAAATCCTTGTGGAGCAACTGCATGGCGAGCTAGAAGTGGCGGAGGGACCGGGGGCGGAAATCCGCGTGCGGTTCCCTGTCGAGGGGGGATAGCGCAATATCTGTCTCTTTTCGGGAGAGAGGCAGAGCGCAATGAATTCGCAGCGTATTTTGGTAGTCGAGGACGACGGGATCGTCGGGCGGGATTTGCAGGAGACGTTGGTCCGGCATGGATACAGCGTGCCGCATGTGGCGCCGTCGGGGGAGCGGGCGGTGGAATTGGTGGCGGAGACGGCACCGGATTTGGTGTTGATGGATATATCGTTGGGTGGGGAGTTGGACGGGATTGATGCGGCGGCGCGGATTCAGGATTCGCATGGGACGCCGGTGATTTACATTACCGGTGGTGCGGATGATGCGACGCAGCGTCGGGCGCAGATGACGGGTCCGTATGGATATTTGGTGAAGCCGTTTGCGGAGGAGGATTTGATGGAGGCGGTGGAGGCGGCCTTGGATCGTTATGATTCGGTTCAGCGACTCGAGGCGAGTGAGCGTCGTTTTGTGAGTACTCTAAAGAGTATTTCGGAGGGGGTGATTTCCACGGATTTGGCGGGGAACATTACATTTGTGAATCCGGTGGCGGAGCGATTGACGGGATGGAGCAGTATTGAGGCGTGTGGTCGGCCATTGGGGGATGTATTTTTGGTTCGTGACGCGGAGGGTGGCGAGGTGAAACCGTTAGAGCGACGGGGAGGCGGGAAGAAGGCGATTCGGAGAGTGGCATTAGTGGCGCGCGACGGGACGATTGTGCCGATCGAGGACAGCACCGCGCCGATCAAGGATGACGCGGGGGGATTGACGGGGTTGGTGGTGGTATTTCGGCGGCGACGGCCGGGGGGATCCGAGCGGGAGGACGGCGGGGGGGAGGGCCGATCCGGCGAGACGGAGGGCGGGGAAGAGCAGCTGGTGCAGATGGTGGAGAGTATTGTTGATCCGATGTTCACGATGGACGCGGACTGGCGGATTACGTATGTGAATTCTCAGGCGACGGGATATTTTGGACGGGATCGTGAGTCGGTGATTGGGCGGGCGTTTTGGGAAGATTTCAGTCGTGACGTTCGCGAGGCTTATTTTGCGGATTTCAGCAGGGCGCGGGAGACGGGGCAGGCGCACACATTTGAGATGAATCATGAGGCGAGGGGGAAGTGGTTTTTGGTGAACACGTATCCGTTCGCGGAGGGAGTGCTGGTATTGTTTCGGGATATCACGGAGCAGAAGCGGGCGGAAGAAGTTCGGGGGAAGATGGAGAAGTTGGAAGACTTGGGATACTTGGCGCGGGGGTTTGCGCACGAGTTCAACAATTTGTTGACTGTGTTAGTGGGGAATCTGTCATTGGCGACGTCGCAATTGGGCGAGGGAAGCGGGGTGAAGGAGGAGTTGGGTGCGGCGAGGGGGGCGACCGAGGAGGCGCAGAACCTGGTGCAGCAGCTATTAACGTTTGCGAAGGGAGGCGCACCGATCAAGAAGGGGTTCGGGCTGGGGCCTTTGATTGATGAGTTGGTGACTCAGCATACGGGCGGGATAAATCCCAAGGAGTTGCGGTATCGGGCGGATGTGAAGGAGGATATTGGGGAGGTGTGGGCGGACCGTGGGCAGATTCGGCGGTTGTTTGAGAATTTGATTCGGAACGCGGAGCAGGCCTCGTATCGGGCGGGTGAAATTACGCTGGAAGGGATGCGTCTTTCGTTGGGAAGCGGCGGTGTATTGCCGGAGGATGAGGAACACTTGGAAGCGGAAGGGGACACATTGGTCGTGCGGGTGGTGGATCGGGGGCATGGGATGGCAGCGGGCGTACAAGAGCGGGTGTTTGAACCTTATTTCAGCACGCGGGAGGATGCGAATGCGAGCGGTCTGGGATTGACGGTATGCGAGTCAATCGTGAAGGCGCACGGGGGTTCGTTGAGAATTGACTCGCGGGAGGATGAGGGGACGATTGTCAGTGTGTATTTGCCTGCGGGGGTTGGAGAGCGGAGTGGCGGTCGGGGGATCGGAGGAGAAGGTGTGGCGCGAATGCCGGGGGCGAGTGGTGGAGTTGGAAGTTCGAAACCGGTTGAGGCGGGGAGGGCCGGGGAGGGGGCACCGGCGCCGAGGGGTGATGGAGAGGGGCGGCGACGGATTTTGATCTTGGAAGATGAGCCGCTGATCAGGGAGTTGATTGCGGCGAATCTGACGGATGCGGGATATGAAGTGGAGGCGACCTCTCATGGGGCGGCGACGGTGGAGGCTTATCGGCGCTCGATGGATGAGGGGAGGCGTTTTGACGTGGTGGTCATGGATTTGTCGATTCCGGAGGGGATGGGGGGGGCGGAGGCGATTCAGCGGATTCGGGAGATGGATTCGGGAGTCCGGGCGGTGGTCTCGAGCGGGTATTCGAATGATCCGGTGATGGCGGCGCCTAAGGATTATGGGTTTTCGGCGGTGTTGCCGAAGCCTTATGATCCGGCGGAATTGCGGGATTTGGTGGCGGGCCTGCTAAGGGGTTGAGGGGGAGGGAGTGCCGGAGGTCTTGTATTTACAGGGCAAACGGGCGAATCGAAAAGTGTGGAAGGGGGAAATTAAAGCTTGGCATGGCTGGACGAAGTATTTACATTGTATTTAAATACCCCACCCTAATTTTGATGGAAAACCCCGATTTCCGAGTTCTCAGCATGGATATGCCGTATTCGAATGTCAAACCTTTGGCTTGTCGTGGCCGGAGGCGTTTGTCCGTTGGCGGATTTACGTTAATGGAGATTCTTGTGGTGTTGGCGGTGATTGCGATCTTGATCGCGTTGACGGTGCCGACTTTGTCGAGTTTATCGGGGGCGACATCGTTGTCGACGGGGACGCGGCAGGTTTCGAATTTGCTGACGTTGGCGCGAACGGAAGCGATCAAGTTACATACCGTTACCCGGTTCGTAGTCGTGACGGAGGCCTCGAAGACGGAAGAGGTTGCTTATCGTCTTTATGGCATATGGGCTTGGAACCCGGAACTTGAGGAATTTCGTCCGTTGAGTAGTTGGGAGGAGTTACCGCTGGACGCCGTGTTTGAGCCGATCGAGCCGACGTACATTCGGCAATCTTTGTATGCCAAAGACGACGCCACGTCGGTGCGAGGCGATTACGTGTTGGATGAGGAGCGGATGTTCATTTCTGACACGGGGGGCGAGGATTTTACGATGCAGTATGTTGAGTTTCTTCCTTCGGGTGCGGCGCGAATTCAAGATGGAACGGAGCGCAACATAATGTTGGTGGTGACGGGGGGAATCATTGCACCGGGAGACGAGGGGGACCTGCCGTCAATTGTATACAAGAACGCCGACGACGGGAAGCCCAACAATTGGTCGCAGATCAATATCGACACTTTAACCGGGCGAGTTCGAATTTACCGACCTTAGGTAGTGATGAAGAGACAGCGAGCATTTACATTGGTTGAAGTAGCCTTTTCTCTGGCGATTGTTGCGACGGGATTGATTGCTATTATTGCGTTGATTCCGCAGGGGCAAGAGGCGGCGAAGGCGTCATCTGAGCACACCGTGACTGCCATCATTCTGGAGGATGTGCACAATCGGTTGGAAGGGGAGGAGTTAACGGTTGGCGACTTACCGACGAGTCCGTTTTATTACGATGCGCAGGGGGTGTTTATACCGGATGGCGAGGACCCCGAGGAGATCAATCGCCGGATTTTCCGGGCGGACATTCGGATCGAGGATATTGCGGACAAGAGTGGGTTGCCGGACACGAACGGACTGATGGCGGGGGTGATTGAGCTTTCGTGGCCGGTGGTGCCGGCGACGGGTGATCCTTTGGGGAAAGGAAACCCCAAGACGACGATCACCTATTACCTGACGACGTTGACTGGACTTGAATGGACAGAGGTCGACTCATCTTACAAACCGAAAATCGAATATTAAGGTCGGGATGTTGCAATTGAAAATAAGATCAGAGTTACGAGCGCGATTCTTGGAGCGGGAAACCGCAAGAGGATTTAGTTTGATCGAGTTGCTTGTCGCGATTGCGGTGCTTTCGATCATGTTGCTAATGCTTGCCGAGATGACGGGTACAGTGGCGGATACCTGGGCGAAGGGTGAGGCGCGGATTGAGAGTTATCAGAGTGCCCGTGCGGCCCTGGAATTGATGACCCGGGAAATGACACCGGCGGTGGTTGATACCCGGACTCAATTCGTAGTCATGGCTGGGGAGGATTTGGTAGATGTGGGTGCGGTCAATGTTTCGCCCAATTCGCCCGTCATACTGTGGATGGCGCCCCTTGGGGAGCAGGGTGATTTGAGATGTGTGGGCTATTTTCTTTATCGCGATGATGAGCGGCAGTTCTATCGGCTGAAGCGAATGTATATCAAGCCGGACAATGAGGATGATTATTTCCCGTTGAAGCAGCAGGTGGGAGATGCGCGGCGCGGGGAGCGGGATTACAGCACGAGTCCGAAAGACGCCAGTTGGTTTTTGACGAACTGGGATGCGCCCGCGTTTGACGAGGAGGATCCGGGGAATGACCGGGTGGTGGTTTCCACTGCGGCGGACGGGGTGATCGCGTTCTGGGTGCAGCCGTTGGATTTGTTGGGAAATCCGATTCCCTGGGTATCCGAATCGACCCCTCCTCATCCAAGTTCGGAGCTCATTTATAACTCTTCGGGATTCTTCACAATGGCGACATCGGTTCCGTTTGAGGACGGATCGTCGACGAAGTATCTGGCGGAGGATTTCAATGTGATGCGGGCGATCCGAGTTCCGGCGGCGGTAGATGTTACGGTGGTTACCTTGGATCAGCGGCTTTTGGCGCGGCGACCTTCTTTGCCGATACAGGAGAACATTTTGGATTCCAACGGCGCACTGGATTTGGCCGAATCGGTGCGTCTTTACAACCTTGCGCTCAAGGCGGAAGGGATACAGGAGGCGCGAACTTTCACGACGCGCGTGAAACTTCTTAACGGGAGTTAGGCGGCCAAAGCGAATGAATAGAAAGCCATCTGAGAAATGAAAACCAAAACCGAAGAATTGAGAGTAGGCTCGCAGAATGCGTCGATTTACGGCGGTGGGCCGCGACGGAATCAGCGAGGGGCCGCGTTAATTATGACAATGGTCGTGCTTGTCATGATGAGTATTCTGGTCACGGGATTCTTGGTGAGTATGCGGACGGAAATGGTGGCTGCTCATTCGGTGGAGGATATTCAGCGGACGAAGATGGTGGCCCAGGGGGCGGTGGGGCATGCGGTAAATCTTTTGCGTGCGAACATTCCGGGGCCGGCGCCGATTCAGGACACGATTTCGAGTGCGGAAGTGGACCATTGGGTGGTGAATCCGGGTTTATTGACGGTATTGGAGAACAGCGGAGGTCCGAGGGAAGTTGAGCTTCACACGGGAGTGCCGACGACCAACCCGAAGACCGACGAGGTCTTTCAAGGGAAGGCGGTGGATTTGAATCGGCCGTTGCCGGGTGATGTGATTCAGGGAAAGCCGGTTCCGCCGATTACTTATGCGCTTGATAGTGAGGGAATGCCCGACTCCTCGGTGGATCGACCGGAGATGTGGGTGAACTGGGTGAACGTCCTAAAGGATCCTGCGGAGGCGGTGGGCGAGGAGAATCCGATCATCGGTCGATACGGCTTTTGGATTGATGACGAATGTGCCCGGCTGAATTACAACGTGGCGAGCGGCAAGCCTTCCTATGATGATGACGCACACAACGGTCGGAATTTTCATGAGATGCTTGATATGGGCATGGTTACGCCGGGACTGCGGATGGGGAGTGAGGCGACGAAGTATAATGAGAGTGAGAATGCCGGCAACAATCTACGGATGTGGTCATTGGGAAGTCCGCGCTCGACGAATTTGGATGTTTTGTTTGAGAACAAGAATCAACTCCTGCGTGATGACCTTCTGGATGACACGTGGGTGCGGGGATTTAACCGGTATCCCGAGGGAATTCTTGAGTATATCAACATGGATGGAAATCCTGACGAGATTGAGGAAGAGACCAAGTGGTTTCGCGAGCAGCGCTTCAACCTGACTTTTTACAGTCGTTCGCCCGAGTTCAGTCCGTTTGGTCGTTCGCGACTGTTTACGAGCCGCATTCCCTTGTCGCTGGAAGCGGGGCCGCTTTATCAGTTGCCATTCGTTGTGGCGCCGGTCAATGCCCGGGAACCGTGGAGGAACAACCTGCACATGCATACTTTGATGGGCACGTTTGGATTTACGGATTCGATTGATGAGGATGGGGATGGACGGAATGACTTCATGGCGGGGAACCTGGTGAATTCCGGGCAGTTGCAGATGCTTATGGATTACTTGCGGAGGGACGACTGGCCCGGTTACGAAGGGCAGAGTTTCGTGGACAAGTATGGTGAGAAGGAGTGTTATCAGATTGCGCTAAACATGCTGGCCATGGCGCGGAACTGGACGGCGGGATACAATCAGAACGACATGCGGGCGTGGAGCCAAGGCTGGTATTACCGGACCTCGAGCGTGCTTTACCATCCGCCCGGGGACGAGCGGCGTGGGGAGAATCCGGAGCGTTTCTACTGGCGCTTTGGTGATTCGGACGGCGCGTTCCCGGATCAACCCGGCGGAAATGGCCATCGGCAGAGTAATGGAGAGACCCTGATGTTCCCCCAAACGCCGGGGCCGCATGTTTCCGAAGTGCGCTTAGTATTCGATACTGAGTGGAACGAAACGATGGACGACAATAATCCGCGCTATCTGATTAAGGTTCGGGCGGAGGCCGAGCTTTATGCGCATCCCTTTTGTCCACCCGTGGCGGTATGGAGATATCCCGTTGCGGTTGATTACCTTTACATGGAATTGGAGGGCCTTACGGATGATTACGTGTTTGAGTTTGGACGGCCTAGCCCGAAAGATGGTGGTCCAGAAAGTACTCAAGAATCCAATCAGAGGAATTGGAACGTGGGTCGATCACTGGGAATGCTGAAGGTTTTTGCGAGGAAGGCGGACGGAGACGGAACGGGAAGCAACGGCGATGATCTGCTTTTCCCAGTGAATGGACGACTGGCCAACGCTTCAGAGTGGTCTGACAACCCGGAGGAGTTTGAAGTTGCCGAGATCAGAGGGGTGGATCGTTATATCGGCGCTCATCCTGCCGACGACCGATTGTACAACAAGATTTTTGCGAACAACGGGGGCGATACGAATCGGCCTTGGAGGCGGGTCGGATTTGATCCCAGTGTTAATCCGGATTTGAAGATCACGGCTTTGAAGGTCCGCTTTGGGATGGCGCACGGAAACGATACGGATGTGACGACGAACAATCCCGGTGGTGTAGGTATTTCGGGTCGGCCGCGGCAAATGATACCGCTCGGTGAGTATGCCGATGATACGTTGGATCTTGTTCTGGGCGGTGGGGATGGCGAAGACAGTGCTCAGTTGACCTTGTCGGATCCGGATGTTGGTTCGCCGGTGTCGGTTTCCTGGGAGATTAATGATCCCTTGTTGAGCTGGGACAAGAACCAATGGAAGCGCACGGTTGACGAAAGTGGTGAGCGAGCCGGCAGCCCGGCAGCAGTGAACTCGGGAAGCGGGAGCGGGAGTTCGAAGTTCCGCTATATTCCCCGTGGCCCGAACCGCTTTCAAGTGCGCAAGCCCGGAGGGCGGTGGCATTTGTTCAGGCGTAGCGATGAGTACAACTCTTATACGGCGACCGCCTCCAAGGGGTATTGGTCGTTAATCCGGACGGGCATTCAGAGCAGTAGCCCCTTCAAGACAATGGATTTGACGGCAGATGGGCAGAGGGATTCGCTGCCCGACAGTCTCTTGCTTGAGATCATGGGGAGTATATACCCGATGCAGCATGACCAGTGGAAGATTGAAGCCACCTTGCCGGATCAATTCTCGACGGTTTCTTACATGAACAGCACGGCGGGTGCGATCAATCTCAATTCACGCATATTCCCGGATGACAATCCGTATTTTGAGGCCAGTAAGTTTGAGCGGCGGAAGCCACTAGAGGCGGTATTCAAAGAATTGCGAGACGATTCCGATGTGGAGAAACTGGTCAATGGGATCATCGATCATCAGACGGGCAACAATCGTTTTCTGTATATCGGAGATATCGCGAAGGCGGACGGTTACGACGCCGGTGCGACGAACCAATGGGAGGAGGAATCGATTCTGCGGAATATGGCGGGGGCATTGACCACGCAGTCCAACACCTTCGGCCTATGGGGTGTGGCACAGACGGTGCAAAAGTCTCCGCAGAACGGCAAGTATGACGAGTTTGAGGCGGGAGATCAGGTGGTAGGCGAGAAGCGGTTTTTCGCGGTAATCGAGCGTTATGTCTGGCCGGGGAAAGATGGAGTGCCTGGAAACGCGCACGCGAGTTCCTCGGGTAAGTTCGACCGAGTGGCGAAGCAAGAGAGGAAGATTACCGTGGAGAGTGGAGGTTGGCGGCTGGACAACGAAGGCGATGACACGACGGCCACCTTTTCGCAACTTCCGGGTTCGCCTCCTCAGAAGCGGACTGGAAACCAGCAAACGGGCAATGGGATTGTCTTAGACAAGAACGGAATCTACCCGGAGTATGATGGGCCTCAGGCGGTAGGAATGGATTCCGCCACGAAGACGGCGATCGGGGATGTCAAGTATACCCGATCGACGCTTGAAGAGGCTTACAATCCTCCTCAACCGGTGATCAAATATCGGGTTGCGTATTTCAAGTATCTGGATCAATAGAGTTCTACGATGCGAAAGAAACAGTGTTTTAAGCAGTGTGTGCCTCTTTGCCTGGTGGCATTGGTCTCTGGATTATTGCTTGGATCGAGCGAAGGGGCTGACGGGCAACTGAAGCCGCTTTCTGTTGAGGCAGTGCTCAAAGCGATGCCCAAGGCGCCGGAGAATTGGAAGCTGACGAAGTCAACGGCGGAGACTTATTTTTCGGATGGCATGGTCACTCGGGGGGTTCGGGAGTTCGAGTATTCGCCGCCAGACCCAGAAGCTCCCAATCGTGGTGCGACCTGTCGGTTGGAATTGTTGGACACAGCTGGGAACGCGAAAGAATTGAGTCGTTTCAAGAATTTCAAGGAGGAACAGGGGGATGGCTATCAGAAGATAGTGGTCAAATCGTTTCCTGCGATTGTTCGTGAGATTCCCAACTATGGGACGTCGGTATCGTTGATGGCGAACAAGCGCTACAGGTTGAATATTCTGCTCAAGGGGTTACCCCTGAATCAGGTGGGAGCTTGGATTGAGGCGACCAACTTTGCAGCCTTGGCGAGTGTGCCAGACGAATCGATGCCTGGAGAACTATTCCGGGTGGAAGTAACGGTTCTTGACGAGCTCAATCCTGATAAGAACAGGACCTACACGCAGATGTTGAGTGATCGGGAGGCCACGGCGGCAAGCTCCGATTTCTATGAGGATCCGAATTCGGAGAACGAGCCTGATGTGCCGGAGCCGCCGGCGTCTGACGAGTGAGTGGTCGGCGGCTTCGTTCGCCGTTGTGTGGCTTTCGCGCATTGTGCGGGATAAACAGATTCCACAGTCGTAGGTGAGGGCGAACAATTCGTTCTTTGTTCAAATGTTCAGGGCGGCGAACGGTTGAGGAGGGTTTAAGACAGCCGGATTTGATTTGAGGCTCCCGACGCGTCGCGGAATGCGCGCTTTGTGCGGGGGTGACGGAAGTCCGGCGATGGCCGGATGGGGCGGGCTAATCTGTCTGCCGTCTTGGATGTTGAGGCTTGCGAATGGGGAAGAAAGCGAAGACAGTCGAAAAGAAAGCGAGGCTCCCTTAGCTCAGCTGGATAGAGCAACGGTCTTCTAAACCGTAGGTCGAAGGTTCGAGTCCTTCAGGGAGCGCCATTGATGTCGGGCGGTTTTTATTCCTGGGACTGGGCGGCGAGGGTGGTGATGAGGGACTGGTCTTCGTCGGAGAGGTTTTCGATGGGGTAGCGGTATTCGCGGCCGCTTTCGATGCGGAGCACGGCGATGTCGTCGTCGATTTCGACGAGAGCGGCGGTGATGGTTTTGCCTTCGCGATTGGTCCAATCGCGGCTGTCAGCCAGGAAGGAAGTCGTCATTTGGTCGAGTGCGTCTTCGGCATTCGAATCCGTGGAGCCGGTGCCGGCGACGGATCGGCCGCGGTCCAGGTTGGCGCCCTCTGTGATCCAGTCACGAACAAGCGCGAGTTCGGAATCGGTGAGGGAATCGCCTTTCCCTTCGGGGGGCATGGCATCGCCATCGTGAGAGGGGCGGCTCAACACGATGTAGAGCCAGCTCGCGTCCCAGTCGCCGGGAATGATGTTCTTGTTGGGGCCAATTTCGCGGCGCATGCGATCGAGATCGTCATAAGCGAATCCGCCCTTGGGACGTTCGAGATCGGCGCTATGGCATTTGGCACATTTTTCCTGGAAGACGGGAACGATATCTTGCTGATAGTCGACGGCGGGCGCGGTTGTGGACGAGCCCAGAAGGGCGAGGGCTGCGATTGGGAATAGGCATGGAGATGATGTCATGTTTGGCGAATTGAACCCGGGAGGAAGGTAGCGGGTTTCCCGGATTCTGACAATATGCTTAAGAAGGATTAAGGGAGAGGGGGGCGATTGGCTTATCGGGTGTTGTTTTATATTGGAATAAGATTACTTGATCCGTGGCGGGGTGGTGATAGAGGTTATTTCGCTCAGGTTCACGCCACTTACAACATCACTCAACCGATTGGAATCCCCATGCTTACGATCGTAGCTCAATTGAAGATTGCCGTTATCGGCGTGTCGATTTTTGGTCTCAACACCGAGCAGTTGCCGAATTTGAGTCCTGGTATGCAGGACGCGATCGTCAAGTTGCAGGAGAATCCCGAGGCCTTTGGGGCGGCGGTTCAGAGTATTGCGAACTTGGCGGATGCGGGGGATCAGAACGCGCAGTATGCCTTGGCGCTGTGGTTGGAGCGGGGATCGGGAGTGCGTCAGGACATACCGCAGGCGGAGCGGCTTTATCGCAGAGCGGCGGAGCAGGGGCATCCGTTGGCGTTGAACAGTCTTGGGGCTTTATTGATTCAGAATTACTCGCAGGATCCGGCGAAGTTGAGCGAAGCGGTGGAGTTGATTCGGCAGGCGGAGGCGGCGGGGTTACCGTTGGCGCGGCGCAATTTGGCGCAACTTTATATTCGGGGTGTAGGGGGGTTGGAACCGAGTTTGGAAACCGGTCGATCATTGTTGGAGAAGGGGGCTGCTGAGAATGACGGCGAATCGTTGTTGGCGTTGAGTCAGCTTTATGAGGGGGCGTTTGATCATCCGAAGGATGAGGCGAAGTCGTTGACGTTGCTGGAGGATGCGGGGAATGCGGGATCGGTTGAGGCGATGGTGCGGCTGGGGCAGAAGTATTTGCGTGGTGAAGGGGTGGGGAAAGACGAGTCTCGAAGTGTGGAGTGGTTTACCAAGGCGGCGGAGAAGAACAGTGCTGCGGCGCAGCGTAGTTTGGCGTCGCTTTATGAGACGGGAACGGGAGTGGAGGCGGATATGGCGAAGGCGATGGAGTGGTATACGAAGGCGGCGGAGGCAAATGATGCGGTGGCGCAGCATATGCTAGGGGGGCACTACGAGCGTGGGGGAGCGGTAAACCGCAGTCCGGCGGTGGCCTTAAATCTGTATCGGATGGCGGCGCGCAATGGCTTGGCCGCGGCGGGCTATAATGTTGGGGTGTTTTACGAGCAGGGGCGGGTGGTGGATCAGGATTTTGAGAAAGCGTTTCAGAATTACCTGGCCGCAGCCCGGGCGGGGCTGGCGCCGGCGATGCACAAGGTCGGCGAGTTTTACATGAGTGGTCAAGGGATCACGCAGGACCAGGTGGCGGCTGCCGGGTGGTTTAATTTGGGGGCACGGGCGGGGTTGGGGGACAGCCAGCTTCAGCTCGGGAGTATGTATGAAGGGGGAGTCGGGGTGAAGCAGGATTTTCGATCGGCGGCGGGGTTGTATTCATTGGCGGAGCAGCAGGGGAACCTGGTGGCGCGGTTTCGGTTGGCTTTATTGAATGCGCGTGGGCTTGGCGTGCAGGAGCGGGACTTGGAGCGGGCGTATGCCTTGGCGGCGAGCGCAGCGGCTGGTGGATATGAGTTGGCGGCGCAGTTGCGCGATCAGTTGAAGGGGCAGATGAGTCCGGCGCAGATTCAAGCGGCGGAGGCATTGATGGGAGTGACGGATGGAGGTGATGCGGGAGCGCCGCCGCCGGCACCTGCTGCCGCTGCTTCCGGTGGTGCGGGACAGTAGGGACAGCAGATAATGGGCGGGAATATTCGGGGGGCGACGGTAAAATTCCCCGAGGAAGACATTTTTTCATGCGCGGCGGGAGGAGTCGTGCGATATTATTGCTTCCGGGGGGCAAGGACAGGTCGGTCAATTGTGTTTAATTGGCGCTGTTCGCGGTTGATGAGAGATGTTGGCGACCACAGTTCACGAGACTCTTTATTCCAATGAATTGTTCACGGGTATTCCCCGTGAGGAACTGGAGCGGCTGTCGTTACCGGTGGAGGAGCGGCATTATCGGCGTGGGGAAATCATCTTTGATGAGGGTGATGCGGGCGAGAATGTATATTTGGTGTTGGAGGGGTCGGTGCGGATATCGAAGAAGGGCCGGGCCGGCCGACAAGAGACGTTGGCGATACAGGAGAGCGGCGGGTTTTTTGGGGAGATGGCCTTACTGGATGGGATGGCGCGATCGGCGCGTGCGACGGCGATAGGGCCTTCGCTTTTGGGAAAACTTGATCAATCGGGTTTGTATTGTTTGGTGGCGCATTCACCGGAGTCGGCTCTTCAGTTCACTCGGCTGATGGCGAAGCAGCTGCGATCTTCGAATTCGTTGTTTATCCAGGAGTTGCTTCGTGCTGAGCGGCTGAGTTTGCTGGGATCGATGATGGGTTCGATCGTACATGATTTTCGGAGTCCGGTCGGGGCGTTATCGTATGTCGGGGAACGGCTCGAGGGCAGTAAGGAGCGCCCGGAGTTGATGGAGTTGGGGGAGGTGACGAGGGATTCGGTGAAGCGAATGTTGGATATGATCCAGGAGCTTCTGGATTTTGCTCATGGGACGAGTGAGGTTCATCTTGAGCAAACGAGTGTGCGGGATTTGATGGACGGATTGGATCGGGAGATACTCGATTTGGTGGAGGAGGAGGGAATCGACGTATTGCGACGGGTCGAGTTTGCCGGGGAGCTCTGCGTAGACCGCTCGCGGGTTCAGCGGTTGCTATACAATTTGGTAAAAAACGGGCGCGAAGCGATGCCTGATGGGGGGAAGTTGGTGGTGCGGGTACGCGAGGTTGGGGGAAACGTTGAGTTTACGATTGCGGACAACGGGTGCGGGATACCGGAGGATGTGTTGTCGCGGGTATTCGATCCGTTTGTTACGCATGGTAAATCCGGGGGGACAGGGTTAGGGATGTCGATTGCGAAGTCGGTCGCGGAGGACCACGGCGGGACGATTCAGGTCCGGAGCGAGGAGGGCAAGGGGACGGCTTGCCTGGTGGTCTTGCCAATTGGCCGGCCCGAGGAGGTGGTTTAAGTGCGGTGTCCCGTCCATCCTGCCCTACCCTTTTGATTTGGAAGATTGGAGAATTTCCTCGTTTCGCTCGGGAGAGAGCAAAGAGTGCGATTTTCTTGTCCGACTTCTGAGTTCTGCCTCAGTCAGGGATGCCTGCGGGGGAACCTGTCGACTTACGAGCTCTTTGATTTGCTTTTTTTGGAAGGATTGAGGCGGGATTTGTATTCGGGTCGATCTTTCCAGTCATCGAAGTAGGGTTCGTAGGCTTTGTCTTCCGTCCAGAAGCGGCGCTCGGGTTGGGGGTCGACCGTACCGGAGGGGTAGTCTTTTCCAGCGACGCTATTTTCGACGGAGGCGTTAAAGGTTTCGTAGTTTAGCTTGAGGCGGGCGAGGACTTCGGGGTGTTGAGCGGAGAGATCGGTGGTTTCTGCAGGATCGGCGACGAGATCGTAGAGTTCTTCGGTTCCGTCCTGGGAGATGAACTTGAATTGGTTGTCGATGATGACGCCGCGGTCGCGATGGCGGAAGGGGAGGGGTTTGGCGCGTTCCTTGAGGTCTTCTGTGAAGAGGGGTTTCAGGCTGATGCCGTCGAGGTCGTGGGGAGCGGCAGAATTTGGAAGGCCGGCGACGTCGGCGAGGGTGGGAAAGATATCGATGGTGCCGGCGGGGAACTCGGTGACGCGGGGTTTGATAACGGCGGGCCATTCAACGACGCAGGGAACGCGAAGACCGCCTTCGAACATGGTGTTCTTTGACCCGCGGAGTCCGCCAACGGAATCGGGCTCAATTTTGGAGAGTCCGCCGTTGTCGCTATTGAACCAGAAGAGGGTGTTATTGGCGATGTCGAGGTCACGGAGGCCTTGGCGAAGGGCGCCGATGCTGCGGTCCATGGCGACGAGTTCTCCGTGTTGGTGCTGGCTGTGCTCGGGGAGGTCAGCGAATGGTGCGCGGTCTTCTTCGGAGGCGATCATGGGGTCGTGGGGGGTGCCGAACCAGACGACGACGAAGAAGGGATCGTCGGACTTGGATTGTTCCTCGATGAATTTGAGGGCTTCGGCGATGGCGACTTCGGAGGAGTCGCCATCGTGGTCTTCGATTTTGCCGCCGCGGCTGAGGAGAGGGTCCATGTCGAAGTAGTTGGTGGCGGACAGCCAGGTATCGAAGCCGAAGGCACCGGGGTGATGGGTATCGTCGGCGAGGATGGGAGCACCGGGTCCGCGGAGGCCGTTGAGGTGCCATTTGCCAAAGTGACCGGTGCTGTATCCCTCATCGCGAAGGGCCTGGGCGATGGTTTTTTCCTGGAGGCGAAGCGGGTAGCCGTGGTCGAAGACACCGCAGCGGTCATTGGAACGGCCGGTGAGGACGGTGGCGCGCGTGGGTGAGCAGTTTGATGCGCCGGCGTAGAAGCGATCGAAGCGGAGGCCATTGGCGGCCATGGCGTCGAGGTTTGGGGTTTCGAGGACGGGGTGATCGTAGTAACCGACTTGGCCCCAACCTTGGTCGTCGGTCATGACCAGGATAATGTTTGGGCGGGGAGTGGATTCGGCGGAGGCGACCAAGCTAAAGAGAGCCGATGCGAGAGTTGCGAGGAGGAAGGTTGATTTCATGGCTAGGTAGGGTTGAAACGAGGATGGGGGATTCGGTTTTTCAGTTTTGCGGGGTGGATTTGTCGAGTGATTTGATCCATTGGCGGATGAGATGGGCGCCTTTTTCGTCGATGAGAGTGCCTCCGAGCATGGGCATTTTTCCGACGCCGTGGGTGGCCATGCGGCGGTAGATTTCCGAGCGATGGGGTTGGCCGGGGGCGATGAGGCGGGCTTGATTGGGGTCGATGCCGGGGAGGCCGACGAGGGGGCGTTCGTCGATGAGGCCGAGGTCGGCGGTGTGAAGCCAGTTGAGGAGTTGGAAATTGGCGCGGCCGCCCAGGCCGGTTTCTCGGTGGCAGTGGGCGCAGTTGACGTGGAGGTAGGTGCGGGCTCGTTCTTCGAGTGGTTGAGATTTGTCGTGTGGATTTGCCATTGAGGGCGGGGTGTTGGCGGGATTGGGCCGGAAGTTTCGGAAGAAGAATCCGAGGGAGTGGAGGGTTTCGATTTGATTGGCTTTCTTGCCTCCCCAGGGGCGGTAGTCGAAGTCGCGGTTGAGTTGGGCCATGCTGGCGCCAAGGACGAACATGGAGCGCTGGGTGTGGCAGGCGGTGCATTCCACGCGGGAGGGAAAACGCCATTCGTGCTCGAGAGTATGCCCTGTGTTTTTGGAATCGGGAATGGTCAGCGTGACGTTCTCTCCGTCTTCGGCGACGAGGACGGCATCGGTTTGGTCGTCGTTCCATTTGTAGGTGAGGAAACGCCACTCGCCGCGATCTTTCAGAGAGACTTGGGTTTCGACGCGGCGTTCGTTCTGTCCTTCGCCGAGGAAGAAGGTTTGGAAGAACACGGAGCCGGTGGGCATTTTCCAACGATCGACACCGACCTTGGTGCGGAGTTCGGAGTCGTCAATTTTGTTCATGCCCGGGGGCTTGAGTTGGACCTGGATTTTTTCGGAGGGAGAGACGCCCATAAAGCGTTCTCTCCGGGCTCCGTTCCAAAAGGCGGGAGCGTTTATTTCGTAGGGGAGGATTCCCTCTGCGACTTCGTGGTTTTTCGTGGAAGCAAAGAGTCCCGTTTCACTGAGAAGTGTGGGGATGGGTTTGAGAGTTTGTTGTTCGGGTGCTTTTTCGAGGCTGAGGATGCCCTGGTCGAGTGTGACCACGAGGACTTCGTTGTTTTCGTCTTCGGCGAAGGACACGATTTGGCCTCCGGTATCCGCGATGCGAATGGGAGTGCCGGGTTTGTCCCCATCCATGGGGAAACCCCAAACTTTTCGGGTGAAGTGGCAACCATAGAGATACCAATTTTTGAGATCGGGAAACTTTGAACCGCGATACCAGAGGCCGCCGATGACGGAGCGCATTTCCTGGTGGGAGTGTTCGACTTCGGGGAGGGTGTGTTCGAGGGTGGGGCCGGCGAGTTTGTTGGAAGCGCGAAAGACGTGGCTTCCTTCGAAGGCGCTCCAGCCGTAGTTAGCACCGGACTTGATTCGGTGGACCATTTCCCAGTGTTCGTCGCCGTTGTCGCCGAGCCAGAGTTCGCCGGTATCAGGGTGGAAATTCATGCGCCAGGGGTTGCGGAAGCCGTAGGCCCAGACTTCGGGGTAGATGCCGGGGGTGTTGACGAAGGGATTGTCGGGCGGGATGCGGTAGGATTTGTCGCCCCGGGCGTTGTCGATATCGATTCGGATGATGGAGCCGAGAAAATTATCGGTGGTCTGGCCGACGTTGTTGGGGTCGCCGGGGGAGGCGCCATCGCCGCTGGACATGTAGAGATAGTTATCGTGACCGAATTTGAGATCGCCGCCGCGGTGGCCATCGGCTTCGAATTCGAAGAGGATTTCTTCGGAAGCGGGGAGAATCTTAGGGATATCACCGGGCTGCACCTCGAATCGTGAGAGGCGGGTGATGGGGATGCCGTCTTCTCGCCGGTTCCAGCTTATGAAGAGCCGGGGTGTATTTGGGTAGTCATAGTGGAATAGGGCGCCGAGGCAGAAGGCGCGATCCTGTCGATTCTTTTGCTCATCGCCGCCCGGGATGGCGTGGAAGAGGGTGCGGGAATCTTCGTCGGGGGAGTGGAGCCAGATGTTACTCCATCGTTCGACGACCAGTCTTCGGCTTTGCGGGTCACCGGGAATGGGGACGGTGCAGATTGGCTCGCTCCAGGTGATGGTGGAGTCTGTGGGGACGGCGATATAGGGGTGGGGCTCTCCGCCTGTGCCCTCGAGATTGCATCCGATCCAGACGGGGAAGTCTTTGAGGCCAGCGCCGGTTGCAAGGGCAGCGCTGAGGGCGAGGGCGGCGGTGCCCAGCGACGTAAGTAGGAGGGAACGGAGCACCGTATTACTTGGATTTCTTTTTGTTGGGCGGGCCAAGGTGGTATGGAGAATCGGTGGGAATCGTGCGATTGGGGGCGGCGTTCTTGGGGAGCGATTTGGCGAGGCGGGCTTTTACATTTGCGAGCTCTGGGTCATTGGCGCGATTGGTGAATTCGTTGGGGTCTTTCTTGAGATCGTATAGTTCTTCGAATCCATCGGGGTATCGAATCAAGCGGTATCGGGAGTCGGCGACGGCGTGTGAGGGGGCGGTGTCGTTGTTAAATTGGTGGGAGGTGAGCGCTAGTTTTTTCCGCTTGGCGGTTGGGTGTTTCAGTTGCGGAACGAGGGAAGTGCCGGTGCATTGCTCGGGGGTGGGAAGGCCGGCGAGTTCGCAAAGCGTGGGGTAGAGGTCGGTGAGAGTGGCGGGTTGCTGGGATTTTTCTCCGTCTTGGGAAATGCCGGGAGCACTGATGAAGAGCGGGGTGTTGGTGGTTTGGTCCCAGAGAGCAAACTTTTCCCAGTTGTTTTTTTCGCCGATGTGGAAGCCGTGGTCGGTCCAGAGGACGACGATGGTATTGTCGGCCATGGAAGAGGCGTCCAGTGCATCGAGGAGGCGCCCGAGTTGATTGTCGACGTAGGAGATGCTGGCGAGATAGCCCTGCATGAGGGTTTTCCATTGATCGTTGTCGGAGACCCACTTGTGCCAGAGGACGCGGTCGTGGGCGTGGGCGTCGTCGAGGTCGTCTTCGCGGTATTCGGGTAATTGGACATCTTCCATGGGGTAGAGATCGAACCATTTTTGGGAGACTTCGAAGGGGATGTGGGGGCGGAAGAGGCCGACCGCGAGAAAAACTGGTTTTTCATGGTCTGTATTCATTTGTTCGATGGCCCAGTTGACGACGAGATGGTCTCCGTATTCGGCGTCGGTGACGTCGAGGGGGGCGGCGCCGAAGTGGTGATTGGAGAGGGGGCGTTTGCCGACGAAGCCGTCGTTTTGGTCTTTGGTGAAATTGGGGCGTGGCCAATCGGCGGAGATGGGATCGAGGGGATCGCCACGGTATTCGTCCCAGGCGTCGGGATCGTTTTGGGAATCGCCGGGGGTCCATTGGAGAGTGTGAAAGATTTTTCCACCGCCGGCGGCGTGGTAGCCGTGGTTCCGGAAGTGTTGGGATAGGACGACGGCGTCCTTCAGCTGGGGAGACTCGTGGCGCCAGCGAGGGCCGTGGGCGCGAAAGAGATTTCGATAGATGCCGGAGGTGACGGGGTGGACGCCGGTCATGACAGCGACGCGGGAGGGGTGGCAGGCGGGGGCTGCGCAGTGGGCATTGGTAAAGGTGACGGATCGTTTCGCGAGGCGGTCGAAGTTTGGGGTGATAACGCCCGGATGGTTATCGAGGGGGGAGATGTAGTCGTTCAGATCGTCAACGGAGATGAAGAGGATGTTGGGTTGCTCATCTCCGACGGCGAGGGTTGCGGCGACGAGAGCGACCAGGAGGGAGAGCGCGGGAATTTTGAGGAGAGACATGGTTATGGCAGGGGGAAAGGGTGGTGGGGGTGTCTTGAGGGGATTTTCCTTGCTGAGAGAACGGCAGTTTTGGCCGTAGTATTACACCGTACCCTCTGAAGTTTCCCAGCCCAAGTTGCGGGATTTCACACGGTGGGATTGTGGCTTTCGGGCCCTATGCTGTTTTTCCGAGGGTCTTTTGAGCGGCAGCAGCTCGAGATGTAATTTCGCCCCAATTTTCTTCGTCGATGAGTTTCGGTGGAGCGATCCAAGACCCGCCGACAGCGAGAACGGTTTCGTGGTTGAGGTAGGTGAGCATGTTGTCGGCGTTGATGCCTCCGAGTGGGATGAATCGGATACCGAGGTGGGCGAAGGGGGCGGCGATGTTGGAGAGATAGGGAAGGCCGCCGTTGGATTCAGCGGGGAAGAATTTGAGTTCGCGGCATCCGAGTTCGATGGCGCGTTCGACTTCCGAGGGTGTGGCGACGCCCGGGGCGAAGGGGAGGTTTTTTGATTGTGCAGCTTGAACGATTCTTGGATTCAGGCCGGGCGCGACGCCGAAGGCGGCTCCGGCGTCTATGGCTTGATCAAGCTGATCTGACGTGAGGATGGTTCCAGCACCGACGAGCATGTCAGGGGCTGAGTTTTTGATCGCGCGCAATGACTCGAGCGCGGCGGGAGTGCGGAGCGTGAGTTCCATGGCATTGATGCCGCCTTCGAGCAGGGCATCGGCCAGAGCCGGGGCGGTTGCCGGGTTGGCGATCGTGACGACGGCAATCACGGCGGTGGATTCGATGTCGTCAAGAAGCTGGGGTGGAAATTGAGAGTCCATTGTTTGAGAGATGCCCTGATTCAAGCGACTTCGATCATGGCTTTGAGGACACCCGCATCAGGATCGGTGAAGGTGCCGAAATCGTTCGGGGCGTTGGCGAAGTCCGTGCGATGAGTGATCCATGGGTCCGTATCGATTTTGTTTTGTTCGATCGCTTGAATGCAGGTCACAAAGTCTTGCGGGAGGGCATTTCTTGACGCTTTGATGGTGACTTCCTTTCGATGGAGGAGTGGGTCGGGCAAGGAGACGTCTGACGGGGTAACGCCCAGGAAGACCAAGGTTCCCGAGTGGGCGACGTAGCTGAGAGCGGTGGCCATTGATTTTGGATTGCCGGTGGCGTCAATGACGATGGGGAAGAGATCGCCGGAGGTGATCTCGGTGATTTCTGTGAGTGTTGATTCGGGGGCTGTCGAGAGGAGGGTGTGTTCGAGAGAGTAGGTTGACTGGCAAAAGTCGAGACGAGATGGTGATCGGTCCGTGACGGTGATTCGGGCGCCACTTTGGCGGACGAACTCAAGGGCGGAAAGGCCGATAGGGCCGGCGCCTATGATGAGGACCTGGTCGTTGGGTTTGGGGTCGGCGCGTTGAGTGGCGTGACAGCCGATGGCGAGTGTTTCGATGAGCGCGAGTTGGTCGAGCGAGAGGGATTTGGATGGGTGGAGTTTGTGGGCGGGGATGAGGAAGCGGTCGCAGAGGCCGCCATCGGACATGATGCCGATGACGTTGAGGGATTCGCAGCAGTTGATATGGCCGGTGCGGCAGGCGAAGCAGGTGCCGCAGTGCATGTAGGGCTCGACGCTGCAGTGGTCGCCGGGTTTGACATTCGTGACTTCGGCGCCGACTTCGAGGACTTCAACGCCGAGTTCGTGTCCTGGGATGCGGGGGTATTCGAAGAAGGGAAAGGTGCCGAGATAGCTGCTGATATCGGTGCCGCAGACGCCCATGCGATGGGTGCGGACGAGGGCTTCGGTGGGGGATGGGGGAGTTGGGGCGTCTATCTCGATGTGCTCGAGCGTTTTGGGCTGAGAGAAGTGGATCGCGCGCATGCGGTGGGGCTCAGGGGCGGGAGCGGCCGGTGGATTTGGATTCTTCGAGGAGGGATTTCAGTTCTTGGACGATTTCGGGGTGTTCGAAGTAGAGATTGGTGGTTTCTCCGGGGTCGGTTTTGAGGTTGTAGAGTTGGGCGGGGGCGTCAGGGGCGGAGTCGGGGGAAGGGTAGTCTTTGAGTTTGCCGACTCCGTATTTATTTCCTCCCGAGCCTTGGTGGTCGAGGTATTTCCAATCGCCGCGGCGGATGGCGAGGGCGAGGCGGATGGTTTGGTGGAGGGTGTAAGGGCGAATGGGGTGGTCGTCGTCTTCGCCGAGGAGAGTGGGAAGGAGATTGAAGCTGTCCTCGGCGGCATCGTCGGGAAGGTCGTATCCGGTGATGGCGGCGCAGGTGTGCATGATATCGGTTTGGCAGACGGTTTGATCGCTGACGGAGCCGGGAGTGATTTTGCCTGGCCAGACGGCGAGGAAGGGGACGCGGTGGCCGGCCTCCCATTGATCTCGTTTCATGCCGCGCCAGGGGTGACTGCCGTTATGATTGTGATCTTTGCGCATGTGGATGACCGTGCCGACTTCGGGACCGTTATCGCTGGAGACGATGACGAGGGTATTGTCTGCGATGCCGAGTTTATCGAGGGAGTTGAGGAGTTCGCCGACGATGTGATCGAACTGGAAGATGAAATCGCCGTGGGGGCCGGCGCCGGATTTGCCTTTGAAATCGTTTCCGGGGAAGGAGGGGAGATGGACGGCTTGAGCGGAGTGGAAGAGGAAGAAGGGTTTGTCGGGATAATTTGATACGTGGTCTTTGAGGAAGTCTTGGCTTTTTTCGAGGAAGAGCATGTCGACCTCTTCGAAGTCGAAATCCGGGGCGACGATGCCGGGCCTGCAATCGAAGGACCAAGCGTGGTGGGGGAGTTTTTCTTTATCGCGGACGCCTTGTGGCAGGACGGGGATGCGGTCGCCGTCGATGTAGGCGTAGAGCCAGTCGGTGGTGGGGCAACAGACGGTACCGAAGAAGTGATCGAAACCGTGGTTGAGCGGGCCGTCGGCGATGGGGCGGGTGAGGTCGGCGTCGTTGACGAGGTCGACGCCGTTTTTATTGCTCGTTTCGTAGACGGGTTTGCCGTTGTGATCGAGGAAGGTCATTCCAACGTGCCACTTCCCAAAGAGGGCCGTGGTGTACCCCTTTTCCTGAAGCATTTCGGGGAGGGTGAGGCGATCGGCGGTGATGAGGCAGGGACCTTGGACGCCGGTGAAGACACCGGCGTAGTCGAGGCGGAAAGGCATGCGGCCTGTCAGGACGCCGTATCGGGAGGGAGTGCATACGGTGGAGGGGCTGTGGGCGTCTGTGAAGCGCATACCCTCGGCGGCCATGCGATCCAGATGAGGGGTGGGGATTTTTGAATCGGGGTTGTAGCAGGCGACGTCGCCGTAGCCGAGGTCGTCCGCATAGATGAAGACGATATTTGGTTGGTCAGCGGCGAGGGCCGAAGGGAGGAGCAGCGCAATCGCGACTGAGGCTAGTAAGCGGCCGAGGGGTTTCATGGGGTTACTTATTGGGAGCAGGCTTCGGAGTGTGATAAGGGGAGAGGACCTCGAGAACTTTTGTTTTCACCTCGACCGGGTCGATGATGCCGGTGTGGCGGTAGATGATCTCTCCGTCTTGATTGACAAGGACTGAGTAGGGAACGGGTCCGGGCCATTCGGGATCGAGAGCTTCGGCGAGATCGTCGGTGCTGGCGCCGGCGTAGAGGTAATTGTTTGTGGTGCGGCCTTCGGCTTCGACGGATTTCTTGAGTTTGTCGCTCATGACGGCGCGGTGTTTGCCGAGAAATTCGGCGGCGGCGTCCTTTCTATCCGGGCTATCGAGGGAGATGGTGATGAGTTCGAACTCGCGGCGGCTGAATTTTCGGGCGATATCGGTGAGGTCGGGCATTTCTTGGACGCACGGGCCGCACCAAGTGGCCCAGACGTTGAAGAGACGGACTTTTTCGGTGCCGTTTTTGCGTAGACTGGCGACAGCAGGAGCGTCGATTTCTTCCACGGTGACTTCGGCGGCTTGCCAGAGGGCTTCGTCTTCGGCCACATGAGCGGAGCGTTCTTTCCACTTGGTGGAGCAGCCGTGAGGGCGGGTGGTTTCGACAGGGACGGGTTTGCCGGCGAGGAGGGCGGCGATGGCATTTTTGGCGTCGGGACTTTTGACGGTGGCGGGATCGGGGAAGCGAGAGTCGTCGTAGCGGCCATTGTATCGTAGTTTGCGATCTTTATCGAAGACGAACACGTGCGGCGTGGCGAGGCATCCGTAGGCGCGGGCGGTGAGTTGTTCGTCGCCGTCGTAGAGGTAAGGGAAAGTCCAGCCAAGGTCTTCGGCGTATCGTTTGGAATCTTCGAAGGTTTCGTCGTAGGCGGTGTGACCGAATTCGTCGGGGCGGAGGCCGGAGGAGTGGTTGGGATTGATGGCGACGACGGCGAAACTTTCGTCTTCTAGGCTGTCGAGGTGAGTTTGGAGGCGTTCTTCGATGCCGTGAGAGGTGGGGCAGTGGGTGCCTGTGAATAGGACCATGAGGACATCGGGGCCTTCGAAATCGGCGAGGGTGTATTGTTTGCCGTTGGTTCCGGGGAGAGAGAAATCGGGGGCGGGATCGCCGATGTTGAGATTCGTAAAGCCTTCAGGGAGTTGCTTTGGATCCGCGGCGGAAGCCTTTGCGAGCGTGAGCGTTAGAATGGCGAGGGCAAAGGTGGAGAGGCGATATGGCGATTTCATGAGTGGATTCTTGAGATTCTTGTTCCCCGGCAAATGCCTCGGGCGGGGATGAGGTTAGCAGAATTGTGGAGGAAATCGACTCGAGCGCATGAACGCGTCATAATCGTCGAATCAACGCATAAAAGGCGCCTCGGGGATCGGAATTGTCGCCGGACAGGGTTGATTTGAGTTGGGTGGGGCCGGCGGGAAGGGTGAGATCGAAGGTGATTTCGGTTGCACCTTCGGGGATATCTTGTTCCACGGTTTGGCCGGCGACGTTGACGGTGGCTTTGGTTGCGGGGAGGGGATGTTTGGCTTCTGGAGGGCGTTGCAGGAGGGTGATGCGGTAGTCTCCGGCCTCGGCGACGTCGATTTCCCAGTGGCCGTTTAGGGCGGGTTCCTCGACGACGACATCCTGGTGCCAAGGGACTTTGTCGGCGTGCCAATCGTGGGCGTTGAGGAGGGCGGGATTTTCGGCATCGTGACCGACGGTGATGGGGACGAGGGTGTTGGCGCGAGTGGATGTTTTGTTCCACCAGTTATCGTAAGCGGTGACGAGCTCTGCGACGACCTCCGGGTTTTCGGCGGCGACGTTCGTTTCTTGCCCGCGGTCATTGTTGATGTTGTAGAGTTCTTCTTGGCCAACGAGGCGCCATTGATCGGTCATGACGACGAAGTCTTTGTATTTTTGGGGGACGGCGACGCGTTGATTGTTGACGATGAGAGTGCGTTCGTCCCAGTCGGCGCCAGGATCACGGAGGAGAGGGGCGAGACTTTGACCGTGAAGCTCCGGTCCAGAGTCGCGAGAGACATCGCAGAGATCGGCAAGGGTGGGGAGGATATCGATATGAGCGGCCAGGTGATCGACATCGTTTCCGCCACCGATGTTGCCGGCGGGCCAGCGGACGAAGAAGGGGACGCGATGGCCGCCTTCGTAGATGGAGCCCTTGATTCCGCGAAGGCCAGCGGAGTGATCTTCTCCTTCTTTTGGATACCAGGGGCCGGCGGTGCCGTTGTCGGTCATGAAGATAAAGAGGGTGTTGTCGCGGAGCTTGTTTTCGTCGAGGAAGTTTTCGAGGCGTCCCATGTTCTCGTCGAAATTGACGAGCATACCGTAGAAGTTAGCGCGATTTTGGGAGAAGCCTTTGTCGACGAAGGGCTGGGAATACTTTTCATCGACGTAAAAAGGGCCGTGGGGTGCGTTTGGGACGATGTAGCAGAAGAAGGGGGTGTCGCCGCTGTCCTTCATAAAGTTCATCGCTTCATCGAACCAGACATCGGTGCAGTATCCTTTGTACTGGGTGGGCTCGCCATTTTTGAAGTAGCGATCGTCGAAGTAGTCGTTGCCCCAGACATCGGGCGTTTGGCCGACACCGCCGCCGCCGTGGTAGACGGCGAGATCGAAGCCGCGATCGTGCGGGCGGCAGGGGTAATTGTCGCCGAGGTGCCATTTTCCGAAGATGCCGGTGTTGTATCCTCCGGATTGGAGGACTTCCGCGAGGGTGACTTCTTCCGGGTGGAGGTAGGAGCGGCCGGCGATCGTGTGCCAGACGCCGGTGCTGAGGGAATAGCGGCCGGTCAGAAGGGCGGCCCTGGTGGGGGCGCAGGTGGGGTCGACGTGGAAGTTGGTGAAGCGAACGCTTTCGTCATGGAGCTTATCGAGGTTTGGGGTTTGGAAGTCCGGGTTGCCGTGGCAGGAAAGGTCGCCATAGCCCTGATCGTCGGTCATGACGAGAATGACGTTTGGGGGCGCGGCGAAGAGGGAAGTGGTGAGTGCGGCGAGGAGTGTGAGGCAGGAGAGGGTAGTTTTCATATACCGCCTTCGGGCTGGAACTTTGCGGGGGATCCGTCCGGGGTTTTCAGTTCGACGCTGAGGCCGGCGTCGCCGCGTTCGGACGGATTGATTTGGAAAGTGAAGATTTGGCGGCCTTTGGCGCAATCTATGGGTGCGGTGAGATCGGTGATCATTTCACCGTTCAAGAAGAGGGTGAGGCCTTTGGTGTTGTTGATATCGAGGGCAATGGGTCCGGGGACCTGGACGTTGATGAAGCCGCGGGCGTAGGCGGCGTCGCCGAGATTGAGTTCGGTGGCGGGGAGCTCGCCGCTGACGAGGCTGTAGGCGGGAAGCCATGAGGTGTCGTCTTCGGGCGGAGTGGTATCGGACGAGCCGGCGGCGGCGACGCGCCACTTGCGAATGAAGGGGCGTTCGTTGTTCGCGAAGGGGCCGGGCCGACCCAGAGACGCGAGGAACTTGGAGAGATCGAGGAACTCCTGGCGGTCGTTGAGTTGATCGGCGAGACCAGCAGGCATGAGGGAGGGGACGGATTGCTGGGTGCGGATATTGCCGAGGGGAATGGTGACCTCGGCACCGCCCTGTGCGGAATCGCGGACGACGACTTCGGTATCGCTTTTGAAGGTGATGACTCCCATGAGGGTGGTGTCATCACCCATGGTGAAGAGAACGTTTTCGTAGTGTTCGGCGATGGCTTTGTTTGGTTCGAGGATGGATTCGATCATGTACTCCGTGGACGCGCCACCACCGACTGCGACGAGGTTGGGTCCGATAGGGGGGCCGACCGGACCAATTGCGTGGCAGGTGGTACAGGCGAGTTCCTTGCGTCGATAGATGAGTTCGCCGCGGTGGGCGTCGCCGAATTCAGACACGTCCTCAGCGAGCTTGGCGCGTTTCTCTTTCAGGAGGGTCGAGCTAAGCGAATCGGGATTGGTGTTCTGAAAGATGGCGGCGAGTTTGGGGGGGAGCTGGCCGGTTTGGCGGTGGTAGGCGTTCAGTTTAGCGGCAACATCGGGGTGTAGAGTCAACTTGCTGACGACATCGGTGATTAGATTGTTTCCTCTTCTCTGGCGTGTGAAGGCGGCAACGAGCGGGACGGGATCGACTTCGCCGGGGTCGAGAGTGAGAAGTTCGGAGGCGGCGGAGGCGGCGTGTTCGATATCCGCGGCGACGAGCCCGGTCGCGGCGAGATAGCGCGTTTGGGTGTCGGCCTCTGTCGAGAGGGAGATCAGTTCATTGAGATACCGGGTGTCGACGAGATTGGCGAGTGCGACGGCGGCGGCTTGTCGGGTGTCATGGGGGCGGGCTTCGTTTTTGAGGATATTCACGAGATCGGGGCCGGCGCTTGAGACCTGCCAGACGCCCAGCATTTTTGCGGCGAGCGGGGCGAGGGCTTCTTGATCAGCGCTGAGCATCGAGCGGAGGTTCTTCATTCGGCGTGGTTGCTCGATATCGCCTCGGGTGGCAACGCGGGCGAGAGCATCGAGGAGGGCGGCGCCGACTTCAGGGGAGAGTGATGGATTCTTATGCGCGAGCGCGGCGACGACCGTGTTGACTTGATCCTTGGTGGCGTCGGTGATGAAGCGGGCCTTGATCTCGGCGATTTCGGAGGGCGCGGGATTGGGGGTTTTCAGGAAAGTGGAGAGGTGTTTGTCAAAACCGAGGCCGGTTTCGCGCTCCGCGAACTCCTGATGTTCCGGTTTCGCGAATTTTAGATCGCCTGAAGCGAGGGCGGGTTTCCAAAACGGTTCGAGGGCGGCTACCGTTTGCGGTATGGCGGCATCGATAAAGGGATCGCGTTCATGGTCGAGGGCGTTGAGGGCGGCGGGGAGGGCATCGGCGTCGTAGAGGTAGCCGGCGGAGAGGATGGCTTCCATGCGGGTGCGCGGGTGTGGATCGCCGGCGGCGTTTGCGATCATGTCGACGGGATCGGAGAGTTCTTCGTGCCAATAGCGAATGGCGCGGGCCCCGGCGGAGCGGGCGTCACCGGAGTCGGATTCGAGGACGCGGGTGAGGATGGGTTCGCTGACCCGGCCGACGTTCTGACAGGCCCACATGGCTTCGGTGAGGTGCATGGCGTGACTGGGGTGGTTCGCGTCGAGTTTTTCTGCCCAGGCTTCGACGGCCGAGAGGACCTGATCTGGATTTTTTTCACTGAGTTCTTTTTTGGCCTGATGGCGGGTCCAATGTTCGGGGCGGTCGAGGTGGGCGACGAGTTCTTCGATCGAGGCGTCGGCGAGATCTGGTTTTGGGGTGAGGGGGCGATCTTTTGCCGTGATGCGCCAGATACGGCCGTGAGTGTGATCGCGACGGGGGTCGCGGAAGTCGTGCTGGGCGTGATTGATAATGGAGTTATACCAATCGGCGACGTAGACGGCGCCGTCGGGGCCGACTTTGACATCGACGGGGCGGAAGTTGGGGTGTTTCGAAGAGATGAGGGGTTCGAGGACGTTTGCGGCAAAACCAGCGCCGTCGTCGATGAATTCATATCGAATGACAGCGCGACCTTTGAAGCGGCCGGAGAGGAGTTGGCCGTGAAATTCTTCGGGGAAGTGGCTGCCGGAGATGAGATCGCCGCCGCATTGTTTTTCCGTGCTGATGAGGGGGGGGACACGGATGGGTTCACTGCTGTTCCCCGTGGCGGGGCTGAGATACATGATGCGGGGGTTGTTCACCATAAAGGACTGTCCCCATTGGGTGAACACGTGGCCCCAGGGGTTTCCGCCGGTGCCGGTGCAGAAGATGCGGAGCTCCTGGGTGCGTGGGTTGTATTGATAGACACCGCCGTCGTAATTGCGGACCATTCCGTGTTGGGTTTCGACCTGTGAATGGAGGAAGATGCCTTCCTGGAAATAAATCCAGCCGCCGGGGCCGCGGCGCCAAGCGCTGATGGAGTGGTGACTGTCTTCGATGCCGAATCCGGTGAGGGCGACTTGTTTTACATCAGCGACGTCATCGCCGTCGGTATCTTTGAAAAAGAAGACATCGGGTGTTTGTGCGACGTAGCATCCGCCGTTGGCGAGTTCGATACCGGTGGGCATGTAGAGGCCATCGGCGAAGACGGTGGATTTGTCGGCGCGACCGTCGTTGTCGGTATCCTCTAGGATGATTATTTTGTCGTCGGCGACGTCGCCGGGTTTGAGTTGGGGATATGCCCAGGAGCACGCGACCCAGAGGCGACCGCGGGAATCCCAGACCATGTGGATGGGATTTGCGAGCATGGGTTCGGCGGCGAAGAGGTTGGCCTCGAAGCCGGGGAGGAGCTCGAAGTTTTCGAGTTCGGAGGCGGGGTCGTGGTTGTTGATGAGGTCGAGATCGGCGCCTTGAAGGTTTCGGGTCTTTATGCCATCGACAGAGTCGATCTTTTTGTCCTCGGCGAGTGTGGTGCCGGTGAGCGCGATGGTGAGCGCGAGGAATTGGATTGTTGTTTTCATGGTTTAGCGGGAGATGGGGGTCAGGCGCCAGGTGCGGGTTTTGAGTTCGATGCCGGTGCGGAGGGACTTGTCTCTTTCGAGGGCCAGCTTGTTGAATTCGATGATCTCTTCCGGGAGCGAGCGACCGCTGGGGGAATTGCGGCGTTCTCCCACAATGTGGACCTGATTCAAAGCCTTCCAACTGTAGATAAACTGATCATTTTTGTCATTCACGGAGCGGCGATAGGTCTCGGCGGCGGTGTGGGCGGGGGTATTGTGGAGGAGGACTCCTTCGGCCCAGGCTTGATGGTCGTTGGTGGTAATGGGTTCGTCGTCGATTTCGAGGCGGTATTTGCCCGGGGGGAGATTCTTGATGGTCAGGGTGTCTTGGGAGTCGGAGAGGGAGGATGAGAGGGGATGTTCCGAGGGGGGTGCCGGGCTTGGCCATGAGTCTTCGGTGACCCTGAATTCGAGTTCGCCGTTTTTCTCCGTGAGATTGGCGACGGTCAGGCCTTCGGCGGTGATGTCTTTGGAAGCCGCATCGATCGTCAGTTGCCAGGCGGGGTGACCGGGGACGAGTTGGTCGGCGGTGGCGCGGCTGAGCGCCCAGTAGCCGAACGGGTTGAGGTGGATGCCGTTGGTGGTGAGATCGGGTGTATCGTCGTCTTCCATCAAGGATTTAGCGGGATCGAAGAGGTGGACGTAGGCGATATTTGCTTCGGTTGCGGTTTCGGCAATAGCTTGGGAATAGGCTTCCAGTTCTTTGTTTCGGCGTTCCCAGTTGGGAGTGATGTCGCCGAGGTTTTCATAGGCGATGGGAGACACGAGGACGAGGCGGACTTCGGACTCGCCGTTGTAAATCTTGCCGCGATGGGAGGTGATGAAGTCACGGAGGTCTCTTCGGAAATCGGCGAGGCCTTCTTCTCCATCGAAGGATTCGCCCATCCCGAAGCATGCGATGATGACATCGGTTTGATGTTCTTGGAGGGTGGATTCTTCGGTGGGAAAGTTGGTGGGACGATCCCGGTAGGTGAGGCGGTCGCCGGCCCAGCCGAGGTTGCGGATGGACACGGGATTCTCATGGGTACGACTGAGGAGCAGGGTTTCGAGGTATCCGTGAACGCGGAGCTGATCGGCGAAGGTATTGCCAATGATGGCGATATGGTCGCCGGGTTGGACGGGGTAGTCCGAGGCATGGGTTTCGCGTCCTTCTTCGCCGAGGCTACGAAGGATAAACATCGGCGTGGAGACGCAGAGGATTATTGCCAGAAAAAAGGTTGAATGGAAACGCATCACTTCTTGGGTTTTTTGTCGACTCGTTCGATTTGCCAGGTGGTGATTTTGGCACCGGGGGCAGGAAGTGGTTTATCGACGGCCCAGTGGACGCTGTTCAGGAGCATGCGATTGTGGTCTTCTTCAGCGAAGTCGGCGGGGTGACCAAAGGAAGTGCCGAAGACTTTGCCGCCCCATTCGTTTTCCCAGGCCCAGGCGACGATGTCGTTTTCGGATTCGTTGACCTGGATGGAGCCGAAGGGTTTTTCAAGGAGGCGATTTCTTCCTTGGCCGGTTCCGGTGACGAGGGGGATGCAACCGCCTTCGAGGCGGGTGAGGTAGAGGGTGCCTTCGGAGGTCCAGTTTGATTTGTCGACGTTGGTCATAATGGGGTGGGAGCGGTGTTTGTCGACGACGGATATATCGGTGAGACCGGACTGGTGGACGACATAGGGGGTGCCGAGGGCGCGTCTTCCGAAGTCGTGGTTCCATGCGACGCGAGGGTGGTCGTTGGGGTATTTGAAGGAATGGTTGGTGGTGCGCAGGCCGATGATGGGTTTGCCGGATTTGAGGTAGTCTTCGATGTGTTGCCATTCGTCGTCTGGCAGTTTCAGGAAGCGCATGAAGAAGATGGCAACATCGGCATCGGCGAGGGCTTCGATGCCCGGGAGGACGTTTTCGGTTTTCTTTTCGGGATCGCCTTCTCCCATGACCACGGTGGTGCGGAATCCGAAGCGTTCGAGTTCTTCGGCGAAGACGGGCATGGTCAGCTCGGGAGAGTAGTGGAGGGTTCCCACGACGACGACCGCATGGGGTTTTTCGGCATCATTTGCCTGAATGCCCGTGGATAAGGACAGGCTCGCGAGGAGGAGGGTGATGATGATGGGGCGGGGGTTCATGGGAGACCGGGGCGGGTGGTATGGAATCCTTAGTATAACGGCGGGTATGGGTGTCTTTTTAGCAAAATCTGGTCATTACCTTGTGGAATCTCGACACCCGGTTCTTTGGGGGCGGGCGTATTGTCCCCGATTCGGGCGCGCGGTGGGTGAGGTGCTCGAGACTTTGCAGGGGGTGGGATTTGCCCGCGAGGACGTCGTCCATCTTGAGCACCTGACGGATCCGCAGGGTACGTCGGCTTGGGGAGAACGTGTCTCTCAGTCGGAATTCGCGGGAAGGGGTCGTTCGTTTTTTGTCTGCGATGGCTGACAGGCTCTATGAAGGAGGCGATGGTTTGGGGTAGGAATCCGGATTCCGCTTTGCTCTCGTCGGGTTTCTGTTTGTAGGCGAATGTTGTTAAGGCATTACGAGTGGCGCGTGCCTGGTCGTGTTAGATTGCAATTATCCTGTTATCTGACAGGGTGGGTGATGAGCTGAGATGAGACGATGAGATTCCCCTTCCTCGCAGTCCTACTTATTTATATTTGTTTGGCGGGCGTTCTTGATGCGAAGAATGTTGCTTACATCTATGGGGATGTCGCTGCGGACGGGACGATCCCTTCTGGAGCGGCGGCGCCGTTTGATCAGATGTTGCTGACGGACATGGGCAACAAGGGCTTGTCACAGTTTAAAGCGCTTGTTGAAGCCCAAGGGTATTCGATTGCCCAGCATTATGATCAGGTGACCACTCTTGACGCGACGTTCTTGAGGCAGTTTGACGTCATTGTGTTTGGATTGCATCAGAAGGTGTGGTCTGGGGCAGAGCAGGCGGCGCTTGATGATTGGTTGCGAAAGGGGGGTGGGATTTTGATGTATAATGATTCGGCGGCGGGAGGAAGTTTTTCGCAGGTGGGGATCAAGAATTCGACTGGTCAAACCGCCGTGAATTCGATTCTGTCGGATTACGGTATGCAGGTGGCAGTTGATCAAGGTGGGGGCACACGGGCTTATATCCCGGATGCGAACGCCGCGAATCCGATCATATGGGATCAGCCTGAGTTTGAGGGAGAGGGAGTGTCGCCGATAGCCATTGATCCGCTGGGGGATGCCGAGGCGTTGATCCCGTTGGACCCGGCAAATCGCATTTCAAATGGGAACCTGAACATTGACCCGGTCGGGGTAACGATTGCGAATCCGATTTGGGCGGTCATCGGGCATGTGGTGGTGGGTGAGGGCAATGTGATTGCGATCTTTGACCGGCAGCCGATGTGGAACAATGGGCCGGGTTCGGACATCAACGAGCGTGACAACGAGGAAGTTTTGCGGCGGATTGTGCGTTTTCTTGCTTTGGATTACGGGAATTCCGAGGCTTGGTTTGATTTTCAGCTGATACCGGGGGCAGTGAGCGGGCTGGAAGTGTCGTATCGGCAGTGGTCGGGAGGGACCGGGGACGGTGGTTTTGATTACATTGCGCGGAACAATCGTTTTGTTGTCGAGCAGCAGATTGGACTTGTGCCGGAGGGATGGCGTCGCGAGGCGGGGTTGGTGCAGGAATTGAGCACGGTTGTTGTCGACAGTGAGAGCGAGCGCATTACGGTGCGTCTGAATCCTGATGTGGCGGCGCCCCGATGGTTTGCGCGACTTGCCGTTGTTCCGGACATTCCGCCGGTGATACCCACGGTTGATGCGGGTGATGATTTGGTGATTACATTGGCGGGGAGTGCCTGGTTAGAGCCCGTAGTGACGAACGCGACGAGCCAGACTTGGACGAAGGTGTCGGGGCCCGGGACGGTGACGTTTGCCGACGACAATGCTCTTCAGACCACGGCCACTTTTTCGCAGGCGGGGTTGTATGAGTTGCAGATTGAAGTTTCGAGTGCGAGTGACTCGGCGAGCGATACCGTGATGGTCAGGGTTGTGGATGGGTCGGACGTCGTGGCTGCGATCAATTGTGGGGGCGGTGCGTATTCCGGTTCGAACGGCTTCAGTTACGTGGCGGACATTTATTTCAATGGGGGTGGGATTGACAACTTTCCGGGCAATGCGGTTGCGCTGACCAACGAGGATGCTCTTTACAATACGGCGCGTTCGAAGGGCAGTTTTACCGGATATAGCATTCCGGTTACCAATGGTAATTACCTTGTTTATCTTCAGTTGGCGGAGACTTTTTTCACTGATGATGCCAAGCGTGTGTTTGATCTTTCGATCGAAGGAGCGCTTGTGTTGGACGATATTGATCTTCACGAGACGGCTCCCGGTAAGTGGGTGGCGATTCGCCGGGTGTTTTCCACCAATGTGAGCGATTCGAGTCTCGACTTGGCGGTGTCAGCATCGGTGAACAACCCTCTGATCAACGCGATCGTGGTGGTGGCGGTTCCCTAGTGACGGTCTTAGGTGGGCTATCAGTCGAGTGTTGCCGGTTCGGGGGACCAAATGGTGGCGGCGATGTGGTGGAGACAATCGGGGGTTGAGTAGTAGTAGAGGGCGACCATTTTGCCATCGGAGCGACGGAGGAGCCGCGGGTAGCCGAGGTCATTTGTTTGATTATCTTCCGAGCCGAAGTCGTCTCGGAGGACGATGGGTTTGCCCCAGGTTTTTCCACCGTCAGAGCTATAGGCTGCGAGCATCTTTCCTTCATCTCGCTCGCCGAACACGGCGCAGAGGCGGCCGTCTGCGGTGGCGGCAATGGCGGGAGGATTGCCGTTGCTGGTGCCGGCGTCGCCAACCTTAGCCATGAACTGCCACGATGCACCGCTGTCCTTGGAGACGTAGGCATCGACCCAGTTCTTCTCGCCTCCTTTGATTTTCTCGCGGCGGCGCATGGCGGTGACGAGGGTGCCGTCATCGAGTTGAAACGTTTCAGGCATGACGGCGCGGGCGGGATCATCGATGGGGACGATCCATGAGAGAAAATCGAAGCTTTGGCCACCGTCGCTTGTGCGTGCGCAGAAGATGCGATCGGATGCGAACTTACCGGTTTTTCGGCTCGAGAGCATGAGGAGGGCCTCGTGTTGGCCAGTGACCACGTAATCGGTGCGAGGGGTGAGTTCGCGGAGTTTGGCCGTGTCGAGATCGGGTGATTTGTGGAGCTCTCCGAAGCGATGCGGGCCATTCCATGTGACGCCGCCGTCGTAGGTATAGAAGAAATGACCGTTGGGGTCCTTGGCTCCGTGGTAAGCCGTGCCGACCATGCGCAGGGCGAATTTTAGGTGGGTGAAATTGATAGGCTCGGCGAGGGGGAGGCATTTCGGTTTGGGGCCGAGGTCGCCGACGTAATTTTCCGGGTCGAAGGCTTCCCAAGATTGGCCGCCATCAGTGCTTCTTGCGAGCCAACTCTTTTGGTTACCGCCAATGTTGTGTGTTTTCTCGTTGAGTTCGTAGTCGCCGCGGGTGAAGCCGACGAGCATTTCGTCTCCTTCGAAAATCCAGGCACCGTTATTGGCGGGCCAGCCGGCAAATTTTCCGTCTTCCTGGTAGACGACGATGTGTTGGAATTCCGGATCAGCTTCGGTGTATCCCGGGGAGACGATGGTCAGGAGCATCAAGAGTATGAGGTATTTCATGGACGTTTTGGGAGCGGTCGTTTTTGGTTTGGTGATGGCTGTTTGGCCACGTAGCGGAGCGCATTTTCGATGAGCTGGATGTAGGATTTGTGTTCGTATGCTCCCTTGGTGAAGCCGGGCATGATGTAGACGACTTTCGAATTCTTGTATTGGTGAGTCCAGGCGATGGTTGATGCGATATCGGGATGTTTTGTGCCCAGAAGGGGGTGAACCTCTGGTGCGACATGGATGTTGCCGTAATAGGCGTCGGTCATCGTGAAGTCTTCGAGACCTTTCGTAACGGGGTGGTTTCTGTCGAGGATTTGGATGTCGAGGGTAAGATCCTTGTAGTAGGTGGAGTGGAGCTCTAGGTCTTCTGTGTAGTCTTTGAGGAACCATTTCCCGCCGATGAGCTCGTGGTATTCGTCCCATTCCGGGTGGGAGGAGAGAGTGAATTGGAGGAAGACCATGCCGACGCCTTGTGTCGCGAGTTCCATGTAAAGCTTTCGGGTTCGGGGCTTGGCTGGGTAGTGTTTGTTCTGATTCAGGAAGAGAATCGCATCGTAGCGTTCTTCGATCTCCGCGGCGCTGAATTGGTGCAGGTGCGCGCTGAGGACAAGGTCGACCTCGACGCTCTCAAGGCCGAGGCACATGTTTTCGAAATCCGGGGTGTCGTAGTGGTGGCCGCCGCGGACGACGAGGACGGAGAGGTCTTCGGTTTTTGGAGGCGCGCCGATGGTGAACGCCGCGGTGGCCAGGAAGATGACAAGGGAGCGAAGCATTGTGAAGTGGCAGGTTTGTAATTGGCGTTAGTCGTGCTATTTGCGCTTTCCCCGGACAGGATCGCCTTGAGTGGCGCGCCATTCCTTGTATCGGGCGAACATGGCTTCGACTTTTTCGGGGTGCTTGTCGGCTAAGTTAGTCGTTTCGCCTTCGTCCTCTTTGAGGTTGAAGAGGGCCATCTCTTCCTTGAGCCAGGTTGTGTTGAGTTCGGGTTTTACGAGGCCGTCTTTGTCGAGTTCGTACCAGGTGTATTCTTTCTCGGGGAAGAGAGCGAGTTTCCAGTCGCCATCGCGGTAGGCCCACGAGTTCTTGCCGGTATCCCAGAAGAGTTCGTCGTGGAGATAGTCGACTTCTCCCGCTATCAGAGGGAGGAGACTTTTGGCGTCGAGTTCTTTCTTTGGATGTGCACCGGTGATGTCGGAGATGGTGGCGAAGATATCGCGATGGGTTACGAGGGCTTCGGTGCGTTTGCCGCTATCGATACCCTTGGGCCAGGTGACGAACATGGGAACTTTGATGCCGCCATCTGCAATACAGTATTTGTAGACGTGGAGGGGGCCGTTATTGGCGTAGGATTGATGGGAACCGCCGTTGTCAGAGGAGAAAAAAATGAAGGTGTTCTCCAGTTGACCGGTCGTTTCCAGGGTCTCTGTGATCCGACCGATGGCTTTATCGAGCATCTCAAGGTGGACGAGGTATTTCTTGCGGCCGTAGGGGTCAACTTTCACGAGGTGGGCGACGTCGGAATACCATTTCTTGTAGTCTTCTTTCTGCGGGTCCCAGTAGGGGTAATCCCAGGTGTCGGCCGTGGCATCGCGATTGAATGGGTATTTGGGGATGTCGTATTTCTCAGCGTATTCGTCGGGGACGACGGTGAGGAGGGTGTGGACGGCGTTGAACTCGAGCTGAAGGTAGAAGGGGTTTCCGGCGTTGCGTTCGATAAAAGCCACGGACTCGTCGGCGAAGATGTCGGTGGTGTTGGAGTTTTCGTAGGAGACTTCTTCGCGGTTGCGGGTGAGGGGGCCCATCCAGAAGAACTGGGGCGCCTCGGTGCTGCCGGCCTTGCGGGCCTCGTAGGCGTTCTTGTCTTTTTCGCTGAGGAGGAAGAAGTCCCAGGAATGGTGTTCGAAGCCGAGGTATTCGTCGAAGCCGTGATCGAGGGGGAAGGGTTTTTCGCCGTGGTTGAGGTGGGTTTTGCCGACCTTCATGGTTTTGTAACCCTGATCACGGAGGAGTTCGGCGATGGTTTGCTCGTCATTTGGCAGACCGCCCTGGCCGTACCAGTAGCCGCCCCAGCGGGTCTGGTAGCGGCCGGTCAAGAAGGCGAGGCGGGAGGTGCTGCAGATCGGGGAACTGGCGTAAGCTTCGGTGAAGACGACGCCAGTTTTGGCGAGGCGGTCAATGTTGGGCGTCTCAACGTCCTCGGCGACGATGTCCTGGAAGCTGACGTCGGCGTAGCCGAGATCGTCGACGAGGATGCAGATGAAATTGGGGCGCTCTATTGCGGATGCGGAGAGGAGGAGGGAGACGGGTGTCAGGGAGAAGGCTAAGGCGAGGAGGAAGGTTTTCATGGTTTGTTTGCTGGGGCGGTTGTTGAGAGCTGATTTGGATTGGTTCATGGCAATCGGAGGCGGGGTGATTAGCGTCGGGCGAAGGCGTCGCTGGAAATGACGAGGTGGACGAGGTCGCGGAGGCCGTGGTCATTTTTGGAGTATTGATTGGCAATGCGGTCTATCTCCGGTTGATCGCGATAGGTGGGTTCCCGTCCGGTGGCGTGGATGAGGAGTTTTTGGATGAGGTTTTTCGTGAACTGGTCTTTGCGGTCGACGAGGAGGGATTTGAGGTCGGATTCGTTTTCTATGAATTCGCCGGACGGAAGTTCGGCGGTTCCATCGACGGGGCGGCCGTCGCGCGAGGTAACGATGCGACCGTCCGGGGCTACGTAGGGGTAATGGGTGCGGAGGCCACCGATGGGATCGTAGAATTCCAACGCGAATCCCCAGGGGTCGATTTTGGCGTGGCAATCGGCGCAGGCTTCGACGCTACGATGTTTTACGAGTTGCTCGCGGATGGTGGTAGCGCCACGGGTGTCGGGTTCGATAGGGGGGACGTCGGGTGGCGGGGGCGGGGGAGGTGTGCCGAGGATGGATTCGAGGAGCCAGATGCCGCGGACGACTGGAGAGGTTTCGACGCCGTTGGCGGAGGCGGTGAGGACACTGGCGTGCCCGATGACGCCGCGGCGGCGGTGGGAGACCGGAAGTCGAACGCGCTGGAACTCTTCGCCGATACCGTCGATCTCGAGGCCGTAATGTTTTGCGAGCATGTCGTTCGCGAAGGTGTAGGGACCGACGAGGAAGTCCGTGACGGGGCGATTGTTGCGAAGAACGGACGCGAAAAAGAGGTGACTCTCCTTTTTCATGGCGGATTCGAGCCGGTCGTAATAGTACGCGCGGTATTGCTGCGTACTGGGAGGCATGGTACCTATCTTATCTAGCCGGAGCCACGCATTGCTAAAGTACTTGGCGAACGCGCTCGCGCGCGGATCGTTCAGGAGGCGCTCGGTCTCCTCCGATAGGACGGAGGGATTGGAGAGCCGGCCCTCGCGGGCGAGATCGCGAAGGCGTTGGTCGGGAGTTGAACTCCAGAGCATGTAGGAAAGGCGCGAGGCGAGCTCGAAATCATCGAGGTTTTCACCGGTTTCGGGATTTCCTTCATCGAGGTAGAGGAATCGCGGCGAAGTGAGGATGGCGGCGAGTCCAAGTTTGATGGCTTCCTCATGTTCGGTGCCGTTCGCGATGAGATTCTCGACCAAATCGGTGTGGTGGGCGATTTCTCCATGGGAAACGGGGCGTCGGAAGGCGCGAGACGCGAAGCGTTGAAAGGAGGAAGGGATATCGATCTGGCGGGCGTCGGTGATATCGCCGAAGAGGCGTTGGTGACCGGCTGGAGGCCATTGCTGATCCATGGGGCCTTCGAGTGTCATTTCAAAAACGCGAACGCGAGGGCCCTCGTAAACCTCTGAGAGGGGATATTTTGGTTCCCACTCGGACCTTGGAGGAAAGGGAAGGCCCTGCTCGCGGGCTTGGTCGACACGTGTTTCTGACCATCGCTGCGTCTCCGGATGGTAGCGATCGCGGACGCGGGTGAGGAGTGGTTTTGAGGGACCTTCGCCGTTGATCCAATGGACGTAGGGGGTGGAGCCGGCGGGCATCCAAGCGAAAGATTCAAAGATTTCGGGGTCGTTGTCGGGAAGGTCGAAGGCTCTGACGAAGACTCGGCCTTCGTTGGCGCTTTTCGACAGGAGCGATTTGTTCGGGACGTGCCAGAGGCCTAGTTTCAGCGGTCGTGATAGGTCGCAGCGGAAGAGAGTGGGATCGTATGGGTTTTCGCGGCCGACGCCGGCGGCCTTCACGCGAATGCGATAGAGGCCAGAGACGGGAATCCCCTCGTCTGCAAAATCTTTTGGGTAGGTTGGATAGCGATCGACGGGTTCGCCGTGGCCGATGTCGACCCAACGTTTGTGTTTGTCGATTACGCGGTGGAAGACGGCGGTGTCGTTCGATTTGCTGTGGGTGAAATCTTCGGGGGTGAAGGTCCAGTGTTGTAGATTGGGTTTCGATTGGCCCAAGACGAGGGCTTGGTCGAGGTAGAAGCGTGCGGCTTCCATGTAGAGGGAGAGTTGGTGATCGGAAAGGGCCTGGGACTCGCCGATTGTGGTGAAGCCGTGTCGTTGCTGATCGGGAGGGAAATGTCGGGTGGGGTCGGAGGCATCCGGGTGGATATGGAGGAGGTCGCGCATGGTGTTGTTGTATTCGTGGCGGGAGAGGCGGCGAAGAACGGCCCCCTTAGGAGTCTTTGAAGCCTCGAGGGCTGAGAGGTAGCGAGTGAGTTCAGCGATGACGGCTCGGCGTTCCTGGGACTTGGGTTGGTCGACGCCCTTTTTGTTCGGTGGCATTTCGCCGAGATTGAGCTGATCGAGGATTTCGATGAGATCGATATGGTTCTCCGCAGCGAGCGGATCGTTTAAGAAGGGTTCGAAATTGTGGTCGCCTTTTTCCGTGAGTTCATCGTGACAATCCAGGCAATAGGTCTCGACAAACGAGGGAACCGCTTTTGTGAGGGGCTCGATTTGGGCGGCTTCGGCGGCGGTGAAGGAGAGGAGGGAGGCGCAGGAGGATGTGATGAGCGCGCGCATCAGGCGATATCGAGGCCGGAGAGGGTGCCGGTGGAGAGGTTGAAAGAATCCGTCTCGACGCCGAATTGTTGCAGCATAGTGGCGAAGAGATTGCAAGCGGGGATCTTATCTTGCTCGTAGCGGATATGCCGGCCGTGCTTGAAGCCGCCACCCGCGAGCAGGAGGGGAAGATCTTTGTTGGAATGAGAACTGGCATTTCCCATGCCGCTGCCGAGCAGGGCCATGGTGTGATCGAGAAGGGTGCCGCCGGGCTCTTGGATTGCGTCGAGCTTATCGAGGAAGCGGGCGAACTGGGTGGTATGGAAATTTTCGATGATTGAGAGTTCCTCGATGTAGCTTTCGACTTTGCCGTGGTGGGTGAGTTGGTGATATCCTTTGGTGATGGGAAAACCACCGGAGTTGCCGCCGATGTCGGAAATTTCGAAGGTGATGACGCGTGTCGAGTCGGTTTGGAGTGCGAGTGCCATGAGGTCGTAGTAGAGGGGTATGCGATCGACGAAATCCATTTCGTTGGCACCGGCGGGCAGTTCGTAGCTCACTTTGGGTTTGGGGCGGTGGAGCCATGCCTCGTTTTGCGTGAGACGCTTTTCGACCGCGCGGACGCTGGTGAAGTATTGGTCGAGCTTTTCGCGGTCTTCTGATCCGACGCGTTTGGTGAGCAACTCTGCGTCGGCCTTGACGAGGTCCAAGATGCTTTTCTTTGCTGCGTAGGCGGATTGGAGCATGTTTACTTGCTTTGGTCCGGGGGCTTCGAAGAGGAGAGCGAAGAGAGTTCGCAAGTCCTGGATGGGGGGTATGGCGACGCCGGATGTAGTCCAAGAGAGGAGGTTGTTAGGTTCGCTCCCTGAAGTAAATTGCATCGAAGGGAAGCGAGTGGTGGCGCCGACGTGGGCGGCTGCTTTTTGGTCGACGGTGACGTTTTGTTCGGGGTAGCCCTTCGAGGTCTTGGAAAGGATTCCGGACAGGTAGGCGTGGACGCCCTGATGACCGCCGACAGCCTCTGTTCCGTGGTCGAGTTGGGAGAGGATTGTGAAATTATTGCGATGGTGCTCGAGGGGTTCGAGGAGGATGGGCAGGTCGTAGTCCCCGCCTGTTTTCTCTGGGAAGAAGAGTCTCGGCACGAAGCCGAAGGTGGTGCCGACGCAGACCATCCGCTTGGGGGAGGTCGCCGTTTTTGGCGAGGCCATTATGTCGAGGTGAGGCAATGCGATGGCGGCTCCTGCGGCACCGCGAAGGAAGGCTCGCCGGTTGAGTGGATGGGAAGGGAAGTGCATCAGTTTGGTGTTCCGGGCTTCACGAGAACGAGGGCGTTATCAGTAAAACGGGTGCTTGGCCATGGGGTTCATCAAGGAACGGACAATTTCTGTTAGAATTTAGCCAAATCATGTCCTGGATAGGGGGCGAAATTTCCTTTCGATGTCTTTTCTTGTCGGAATTAATGGGGCTTCAGTTCTGTTGAGATTCGGATCGGAGACTCTTTTCTTGGTGGTGAGCTTGGTGGTGAGAAGTGTATTTTAAGAGGGGTGATAGAAGGATTCAGTTTTGTGGTTCTGGGTCCGATGGGTTGGCGAGGTTCAGGGAGAGTTCTCTCTGCAATTCTTGTTCGAGCTGGTCTTGGATTGACTGTTGAAATTGTGTGGCCGCCTTGGCGGATTCCAAGTCGTCTCCGGTCATGGCCGCGGCCAATAGGGAAAAGAGGGGATCTTCCCGGGCGAGCGATCGAATTTGTTTCATCTGTTGCCTCATGTTGAGATTTCCTTTGTCCAATTCGCCAAATTTGGTGTCCATACTTTCGAGGCGTTCCATAAGAATATCGCTCGACCTGTTGAACACTCGCATTTTCAATTCTGCGGCGGCTTCCGTGCCGGGTTTAATTCCCTGTTGATTCATGATCCGTTCGACGAGATCCTCGACGTAGCTTTTGTCGACCATGAGATTGGACATATCAATGCCCAGTTGAAGACTTTCGAGAAACTGATCCTGTTGGATTTCTGCGTCTTCGGTGGTTATTGATTCGGATTGATCATCTGAATCATTCGACGCCAGATTCTCCGGTGTAATTGTTTGGCTTGGGGGTTCAGGCTGGTTCATGTCGGAGATCGGAGTATCATTCGAAGCATTTCTTGTGAGGCGCCAAGTGATTGCAGCGAGAGCGATGATGCAGACGATGGCCACTGTTCCCAGCAGGGGTTCCCGGGTGCCTGCCTTGCGGGTGGAGTTGTAGGACCGGTTCGCGTTCAATATAGAGAGTAGGGATGTGGAGAATTGCCGTGGGTGGGCAATTTTTCCGGGAGTGGAAGGTGATTCATTTTCTGGCAAATGCTAGATGTCCTGTGCTCATGGACGTCGTTCGATGGTGCGCTGGGCATTTCGAATAATTCGATCCCGTGAATCCTGCATGCTGTTCGGGAGCCGGTTTGCCCAGCGGATCGCGGTTTCGGGCTTTGTCTGTGACAGTTTATCTGCAAAGGCTCTGATCGCTTCGCGCAGCTCTTCTGAGGGCGGCTGCGTTTTTAGCCATTCCTCGGCTGCGATAGGATTCTGTGGAGCCCACCGCTGTATCAGGAACTGGTTTGCCAGGTTTCGAGCGGCTTGAGTCTCGATTGTCGAGGCGAATTCGAGGGCATCTTCGGGGCCGACTTTGTTGAACATGCTTACGGCAACGTTGACTTTTGCTTCTCCGCGGACATCGGTGTTCTCGATGCTATTTGCGTATTCTATCCCGGCGTCGATGTCTTCCTTGTATGCCAGAGTACCTGCGATGACGGGCATGACGTTGCGTTGGACGTCTGGATCCAGCCGGGCAACGTATTCCTGGGCCTCACGGGCTTTCCAGCGGGCCAATTGAATTCCAACCGAGGAGAGGAATATTTGCCGGTCTTTCTCCGAGCTGATGACGGAAGCAATAGTGATCGCGGCGTCGGGAGATTTGATGAACAAGTCGGTGTTTTCCGTTATCATTAACTCCCTCATACGCCTGTCTTCGACGGAGTTCAGCATGGTGAGGGCTTCCTCAGGATTGTTTGCGTAGGTGGCTCCGAATATTCTCGGGAAGTATTTGCTTTGAACGGGAAGGTCGGCTTCGCGGAGATAGTTAAGAGCTGCCGATGGGTCCTGGCTCGCCCATGCGGTCAGGACGGTGCCTAGATTGCCCCAGGTTGAAATCTCCAGACGGTCTCGCGCTTCCTCGAGGAAAGTTATGGCTGCCTTTGGATTTACGGCGGCAATATTTTTTACTGCAATACTGATTGAGTTCCCTGTTTTGGAGGTGACGGGGATCGTTCTGAGAAAGAGAAGCGCATCATTTGGATTGTCTTCGGATAGAAGTTCAAGGTATTTGCCGATAGCCGCAGATCGTATCTCCAGCTCGGACTCCTCGGCCCAAGCCTTGGCGGCGGCGGGATTGGACTCAAAGAGCGATTCGACGAGGCGGGTGGCAATGCGATCACGTTGCCAACCCGGGTCCGTTGCCGCGAGATAAGCCGCGACACTTGAAACACTCAGTGATCGTTCGGTATTTTGAGAGTTTTCTTTGGGATTACTGGCCGGCGTGCGCAGTGTCGGGATGGGGATAGCGATGCGATTTGACTGATCTATCCCGAGGTTTTGTGAAGGCGGACGATCGATTGTGTTCTTTCCGATGAGTTGCCCTGTGGGAGCTCCGGGCAGTTCTTCCGGTATGGTGTCGGCCACGAGATTGACCAATCCGACACCGATTGCGCCGCCCAGTGTGCATCCCAGAAGAATGATCGGAATTGACGAACAGTGTTTCATGAAATTAAAGGGCGATGAGTATTTCGATACGCTTGGGGGGCAGTCCGCTTTGGGAGCGGAGCCATTGAATCGCTTTTTTTCGATCACGTTTCAGCCAATCAGCTCCAAGCCCTTCGGAGTATCGTCGCCGGAGGCTCTCATTTTCGATTTCGTTCAGCCATGGGACGACCTCTTCAGGGTCACCCACTTCGGCGTAGCGTTCCACGAAACCAATGATTGCCGAATCTCGATCGGCACCGCTTGGGAGATCAGTCAACCAGCGCGAGGCGGCGACGGGATCGTTTTCGACCCAGTTCATAACCAGATTTCGGATCGAGTTTCTGCGATCTTCAAGATTGCTAATGGCGAACGCGCATTCGAAAGCAAAACCCAGATCGGTATCGCGACTATTCCATGCGAGACTTCCATAAGCATCATTCTGGGCGCTGGGATCGGAAATTTCCCCTGCCAGCGCGAAAGCTCTGTTTGGATAGTCCCGTCCCAAGTAGGTCGCCATGTCACTGAGTGCTTCACTGCGGATGGAATCTGAATCGATTTCAGAGAGGAGAGACAATCCTGTTTCCAGATCCAGGCTTGTGATGATACTTTCGAGAATCGCATCACGTTGTTTGCCGGGCTCGAAGGACTCGGCCAACTGCAGGGTCTGTGATTTTGAAAGGCCTTGCTTCCATACATTGCCCCAGGAGAGGACTTCGGCGCGTGTATCCGAATCGAGGTTGAGCAGCCATGAAATTGTTCCTTCGGGGTCCATATCGAACGCGGCTGCGACGGCGTTTGCTCCTTGAAGTCTGCGGGGAGTTCCTCCTTCGGGCATCTGAAGTGCCAAGACGAGGGCCATGCCGGGGGCTTCTTCGACAATTTCGTTGAGAAGGGACTGCAGATCCGTTGTGGAGAGGCGGGCTGCCAGATCGTTGACCATTGCTATGCGTTGGTTTGGGTCGGAGGCGTTCCAGCGGTCGAAATTATCAGAGGCGCTACGGGGCATCGGCCAGTTAGGGGGCGCTTCTTTTTTTTGTGAGGGCGCCGATGTGGCGGGAATTTTCGATACGGAGTCCGGATCAGGGGACGGGCTCGAGCTCGTTCGGATTAGGCTTATCCAAGATACCGCGACTCCAATCGTGATGCCGACCGTCAGGCTGAGGATAAATGCCTTCACGCTTCGTATTTGGGAGAATTGGGTTGTTTTGAAGTCAGTTGAGAGACTCTCGATTGTTCACTTGAGATTTTGTTGAAGGAAATTGTTCGCGGCGTCCATGGTGACGGTGAACCACGGTTCCCAGTTCCACTCGCTGTGGACGCCGCCGGTGAGGATGAGGGAGTCGAAGGGGAGGTTGAGTTCGGTCATTTTAACGCGCATGGCGGTGGAGCTTTTGTCGGAGTTTTCTCCGACAAAGAGGCAGGGCGGGGTGTTTTTGTCGACGTAAGTGAGGGGCGAGGCCTTGGTGAAGATATTGGGATTGTCGTCGTAGGATGTCCCGAGGAAGAGACGGTAGTTGCCGTCTGGTTTTCGGGAGTCAGCTATGGCATTGGGGTTGGTGCAGTCGGTGGGGCCGGCGACGATGATGGCGGCTTGGACGGCGTTTGAGGCGATGTCGGGTGTGGTTTCGAAGGTTGGATTGTCGCCGGTGGTGGCGGCGAGGGCGGCGAGGTGGGCGCCGGCGGAGAAGCCCATGACGGCGATGCGGTCGGGATCATAGCCGTGCCGTGGGGCTTGATGGCGGAGGACGGCGATGGCGCTTTTGCAATCGTCGATGGCGGCGGGGAATTTCGCTTGGCCGGAGAGGCGGTATTGGATGGAGGCGGCGGCGTAGCCGCGGTTGGCGAACCAGGCGGCCTTGCTGTGTTCGCCAGATTTGTCTCCTTTTTTCCAACCGCCGCCGTGGATGAGGACGACGAGTGGCGGCAAGCGTGCCGATTGACCCTGATGCGGCTTTGCCGCGGGAGGGGCTGGCAGGAAGAGGTCTAAGTGGAGGGCCTTTTCTTTGCGTTCGGCGTAGACGATGTCTTTCTTGATGGTGACGCCCTTGGCGGGTTCGATGGTGGGGCGAAATATTTCCAGACCGTCTTTGGCGTGGAGCTCGCGAACCTCGCGCATGGTGGTGGGTCGTTTAGCGCCTTTTTCAAAGGTCGGCATTTCGGCACCGATGGCGGCGAGCGCCAGGGTGCTGATCAGAGCTGTTGGGAGAGTGAGGCCGAAGCTACGGCTCATCCGACGAGTTCCGTAATCACTTCACCGCCGAACTGGGAGAGTTGTTTGTATCTTCCGGCGTGGAAGTAGGTGAGTTTGTTATCGTCGAGGCCGAGGAGGTGGAGGAGGGTGACGTGGAAGTCACGGATGGGGTGGACGAGGTCGGAGGCCATGGCGCCGAGTTCATCGGTGGCGCCGTGGACGCCCGGTTGGACGCCGCCGCCGGCCATCATGATGGTCATGGCGTCGATATTGTGGCCGCGGCCGATGGAGTAGACGCCACCGCGTTTGTTGTTGTCCGGGGTGCGTCCGAATTCGCCGCACCAGACGACGAGGGTGTCTTCGAGCATGCCGCGTTGTTTGAGGTCTTTGATGAGGGCGGCCCAGGGTTTGTCGACGCTTTTGATGCGTGAGCTATGGCCGCGCTCGAGATAGTCGTGGCTGTCCCAGCCGCCAGAGAAGATTTGGACGAAGCGGGTGCCTTCTTCGACGAGGCGGCGTGCCATGAGGCACTGGCGACCGAAAGCGGCGGTTTCTTCTCCGTCGAGGCCGTACATTTCTTTTATGTGTTCGGGTTCGCCGTCGATATCGATGACATCGGGGACCGAGGTTTGCATGCGGTAGGCGAGCTCGTAGGATTCCATGCGCGCGGCCAGCTCATCGTGCTCGGGGTGCTTCGCGATGTGTTTCTCATTGAGGAAGCCGAGGGTATCGAGGGCTTTGCGTTGGTGATCGCGTGATTTGTTGGGTTGAGAGGCGAGGTCGAGGATGGGGGATCCTTCGGGGCGGAGACGGGTGCCTTGGAAGTGAGCGGGCAGGAAGCCGTTGGACCAGTTGCGTGAACCGCCCTGAGGCATGGCGAGTTCCGTCATGACGACGTAACCGGGGAGGTTTTGGTTCAGCGTGCCGAGGCCGTAGGTGGTCCACGCGCCGATGGCAGGGTCTGCGCCGAGGCGGCTACCGGTATTCATGTGGAAGAGGGCTTCCGGGTGGTTGAGTGACTCGGCTTGGCAACCGCGGTAGTTGCAGAGTTCATTAGCGATCTCGGGGTCGGCCATGTAGTGCCATTGGTCGCTCATTTCGATGCCGTTATCGCCGACGGTTTTAAAGTCGAAGGGGCTGCCCACGTAGAACTGGTAGGAGCCGGCGGCGAGGCCGCGATCGTTTTTGGACTCGGTTTTGTGGAGTTCGCGGAGTTTGGGTTTGGGATCGAACGTGTCCATGTGCCCGGGGCCGCCTTCCATGAAGAGCATGATCACGTTTTTGGCGCGGGCTTGGTGCATGGGCTGCCGTGGTGTGAGCGGCCCTTTCTTTTCGGGTTTCTCTTCGGCGAGCACGCTGGTGGCGGCGACGGAGCCGAGAGTAGCGCCGAGGCCGTAGAGAAATTCGCGGCGGGTGGCGGCGGTGGAAAGTGGTCGTGAGCAGATGTTCATAGCATTTAGCGGTTAGCGATTAGCGTTTAGCTTTTTGATTAGGCCGTTCAGCATCTTTTTTATTTCGAGGAGATTGTCGTTTAGAGACGCGTAGGATTTCTCAGGAAGGAATTCGAGGTCTCTAGCGAGTTCGAGTTGGTATTCGGCTTCGCTGGCTGAGCCCATTGCGATTTGGCAGAAGCGACCCAATTCGGCGTCACCTTGACGGCCGCATCCTTCGGCAATATTTGAAGGGATCGAAACGGCTGAGCGTCGGAGTTGGGAAGTGAGACCATAGAGTTCATCATTGGGAAAAGACTTCGTTAAGGGGTAAAGGGCCAAGACGAATTGGTGGGATTGTTGCCAGACTTTAAGTTTTCTGAAGTTTTTCATGAGCGCATTATAGCAGCCTGAAACATCCGTTAGTAAACATACATAAACTCGTTGCTATTGAAAAGGACGAGGCATAGATCGGCTAGGGCGCGGGTGTTAGGGTTGACGTCGGCGGCTTTTTTGTCGGGGACGTAGTTGTTGAAGACGGGAAGGATTTCCTGGTAGTCGAAGGGTTGTCCCGAGAACTCCTCGACGTTGTATCGGGTGATGTGGGTTGGGTATTCTTTTTCCGGGGCGGGGGTATTCTTGTGGTAGACGCGCATTTCCTCGACATAAGCGGTGAGCTTTTCGAGCTCTTCGTTTGTGGAGACGCGATTGAAAGCGAGTTGGACGACGCGTTTTACCTGTTCTTCGAGTCCATCGCGTTCTTTCTCGACCCGGAGGGCGAGGGCGATGGAGCGATCCGTCATGACGTCGCTATTGAGGAGTGTGAAGGCTTGGGGTGAGACGCTGGCGGCGTCGCGTTCTTCGCAGGAGTCATTCGGATTGGGTTGGTTGAAAGTTTCGAGGAAGGGATTGGGGAGTCCGCGGACGCGATAGGCGTAGATGCTGCGGCGATTGCGTTGTTGCGGGGTGCGCGACGGTTGCCATGCGGGCGCGAGTGAGAACTGGATCATGCGTGGCTGGAGGGCGACCTCCATGTTGATCTCGGGTTTGATGGGGAGGCCGCCGGCTTCGCGATTTAGTTCTCCGGTGATTTGGAGCATGGAGTCGCGAATTTCCTCCGCGCCGAGGCGGCGCGATGGGAAGAAGGCGAAGAGGTCGTTAAAGGCGTCGACCTTGGCGAGTTCTTCGCGGTCGGGGTGAGTGGCGGCTTGCTGATACGTTTCGGACTGCATGATGAGCCGGTGGAGGCGTTTCATGGTCCAGCCGTTTTCGACGAAATCGGCGGCGAGCCAGTTGATGAGTTCGGGGTGAGTGGGTCGTTTCCCGGACACGCCGAAGTTATTGGGATTACCGGCGATGGCTTTTCCGAAGTGGTATTGCCAGATGCGATTGACGATGGAGCGCGTGGTGAGCGGATTTTCGGGATGGGCGATCCACTTGGCGAGGCCGAGGCGCCGGCCGTCGAGGTCTTTCGTGAGGCGGTAGGGATCATCCGCGGAAGCGTCATCGGTGGGGATACCGAGGGCGCTCATGACGCCGGGCGTCACGGGATCGGTGGGGGCTTCGAGGGCACCGCCGGAGAGGATATGATTTACTGGGCGCCAATCCGGGGTGGTGTTGGGTTTCATGCGGAGGCTGCGTCCGCTCAATTGTTTGGAAGTTGAGTCGGGGCCGTTGTAGACGGACTGAACCAGGGGTTGGTATCGCTCAAGGCGGCGATTCCAAATCCATTCGTCCTGGTTGCGGACTTTGAGGCGGCCTTTCTCAGTTTCGGTGAGGCCGATGTGGCGGGGTGGTTTCTGGTCGTCGGGGATGCCCTTGAGCTTCTCTTCGTCACCTTTGACTTTGGGGATGCCATTTTCTTCTCGCCACTTGTTGGCAGCCGCTTTGTTTTTCGCCTTCAGCGCATCCAACTTCGTTTTGGCGAAGTTGTGGAGATGCTCTGTCATTTGTTTGCTGCCTTCGAATCCGACCATGTTTTCCTTGTTGAGGAAGGGGGCCTTGCGCTCGGCCATCTGGGTGCCGGCGAGGGCGGAATACATGCGGTAGTAGTCGCGTGTGGGCAGTGGATCGAATTTGTGGTCGTGGCATTTGAAGCAGCGCATCGTGGTGGAGAGGAAGGTTTGGCCGATGGCATTCAAGGTGTCGTCGATGTAGAGCTGGCGTGCTTCCGGGGCTTTGACCATGGCGCCATCCCAGGGGCCCATGCGGAGGAAGGAGCTGGCGACGAGGAGTTCGCTTTCTTCGGGAGTGTAGTCGCCATCGGTGCGGGCTTTTTCGATGGCATTGTCGTCCTTGATGCGTTGGCGCAGGCTTTGGTCGGCGAGTTCGTCACCGGCGAGTTGTTCGACGATGAACTGGTTGTAGGGTTTGTCATCGTTTATCGAGCGAATGACGTAGTCCCGGTAGCGCCAGGCGTTTGAGCGTTCGTAGTCATTGGACATGCCGGCGGTGTCGGCGTAGCGCGCGACGTCGAGCCAGTGCTGGGCCCAGCGTTCGCCGTAATGGGGGGAAGCGAGGAGGCGATCGATGAGGTCATTCCAGGCTTTATGGGAATTCTTTTCGTATGCGTTCGTGAAGTCGAAGACTTCCCGTGGAGTGGGCGGGAGGCCGGTGAGATCGTAAGTGGCGCGGCGGATCAAGGTGCGGGGATCGGCCTTGGGGGCGGCCTTGAAACCGGCGGCGTCGCGTTTTTCTGCGATGAAGGCGTCGACGGGATTCTTGTGATCTGATTTGGGGATATCGGGTTTCGTGAGGGGTTGGAAAGCCCAGATGCCTTCTTCTTCGTAGCGGCGGTAGGTCCAGTCGTCGGAAGTGCCGCCGCTGGTCTCGACGAGTCGCCCTTCGTCGGTGACTTCGATGGTGCGTTCGCGTTCGACATATTTTTGACGGGTGGCTTCGTCGGGCCAGGGGGCGCCGAGGGCGATCCAGCGGCGGATTTTCTGAATTTGGTCTTCATCGAGGCGATCGTTTTCTTTGGGCGGCATTTCGAAATCCGGGTCTTTCCATTCGATCGATTCAAGGAGGAAGCTGGCGGCGGGACTGCCGGGGACGAGGACATCTTTGCCGATGGTTTCTCCGCCTTTGAGGAGTCCTTCGAGGGACGTCATGTCGAAGTCGCCTTTAATTTTGTCGGGATCATCGCCGTGGCAGGTGGTGCATTTTTGAGAGATTATTTTGCCGACGTGGAGGGAGAAGAGGCGTTCTCCTTTTTCGGTATCGGTCAGTTCGTCGGGGGTTGCCGCGTGGGCGACCGTTCCGAGGGTGATGGTGGTCAGAATTGTTAGAATTCGGGTGGTCATTGGGGGTAAGAGCGAAAATTTGGTATCGGAGTCCGGGGTGGCGGCAGCGCGGGAGCGCTGCCCACCGAGTTTGTGTATTCGTTATGGTTTTACTTTTTGGGAGAGGGAAGCGATTTCGTACGGGGTGAGGGCGGTGTTGTAGATGGCGGACACGTCGAATGAGCCGTTGAGGTT
>JBCCIR010000012.1:0-55187 GCA_039028175.1 Verrucomicrobiota bacterium | reverse complement strand
CTTGTCGGCGCCTCGGCATCGTCTCTCTCCGCGGATGAAACCGCCGCGTCCCCCAATATTTTGTTCATCATCGTCGACGACCAATCCCCTCTCGACCTCAAAATCTATAACCCCGATTCCCCCCTCGAGACCCCCAACATCGATCGCCTAGCCGCCGAAGGCATGACCATCGACGACGCCCATCACATGGGCGCATGGGTCGGCGGCGTCTGCACCCCCTCCCGCCATATGGTCATGTCCGGCCGCACCGTCTGGCATATCCCGGACAAACCCAATCGCGCCAGCAATAACCCGAACAATCTCAACCCCGAGCGCGTCCCCCCCAACCTCGCCAATCACACGATGCCGGCCGTGTTCAACGACGCCGGATACGACACGATGCGCACCTGCAAAAACGGCAACAGCTACGAAGCCGCGAACGCACTCTTCACCGTTCGTCACGACGCCACCAAGCGCGGCGGCACACCCGAAACCGGCAGCGAATGGCATGGCGATCAGGTCATGAACTACCTGAAGGAACGGCAGGCCAACAACGACACCGATCCCTTTCTCATCTATTACGGTTTCTCCCATCCCCACGACGTCCGCGACGGCACGCCCGAACTCCTCGAAAAATATGGCGCCGTGAATCACACCGATAAAGAAAACGTCCCGCCCGCCAATCCCAAGCAACCCGTCCTTCCCCCCAACTACCTCCCCGAACACCCCTTCCACCACGGTCACCCCAACCTCCGCGACGAAGTCGCGGTCCCAGGCGTCTGGGAAAAACGCGACGAACGCACCATCCGCAACGAACTCGGCCGCGAGTTCGCCTGCAGCGAGAACATCGATATCCAAGTCGGCCGCGTCCTCGAGCAACTCGAGGAAATGGGCGAACTCGACAACACATACATCATCTACACCGCCGACCACGGCATGGCCATCGGCCGCCACGGCCTCCAGGGCAAACAAAACCTCTACGAACACACCTGGCAGGTCCCCTACATCGTGAAAGGCCCCGGCATCGAACCCGGTACTCGCGCGAAAGGAAACATCTACCTTCTCGATTCCCTCGCCACCATCTGCGACCTCGCCGGCATCGCCGCCCCGCCCACCAGCGAAGGCATCAGCTTCAAACCGGTCCTCACCGGAGAAAAAGACACCGTCCGCGATACCCTATACGGCGTCTACTGCGGCGGCACCAAGCCCGGCATGCGCTCTGTGAAACAAGGCGATTGGAAACTCATCAAGTACGACGTCATGGACGGTGAAGTCCAGGAAACCCAACTCTTCAACCTCGCCGATAACCCGAACGAATACATCCCCGAACACCACGAAGACGCCAACATCGCCTTCACCGGCGTCACCCCGGAACCAAATCAAACCAATCTCGCCACCGACCCCACCCACGCCGAAAAACTAGCCGAAATGGAAGCCCTCCTCCTCGCCGAAATGCGCCGCCTCCACGATCCCTACCGCCTCTGGGACCAACCCGACGACGGCCTCACCCCACCCCAAATCCCCGCCTCCAACACCATCCGCAAAGAAAAGAAACCAAAAAACAAAAAGTAACCCCCTCCCCCGCCTCCCTCTTAATCTTAATCTTTCTCTTAATCTTATTCTTAATCCCGCCTCCCCTGCCTCTCCCGCCTCCCAACCTGGGAACCTAAGAACCGACCAACCTCCCCAAAAATCAATTTTGTCCAGACACCCCCGCCTATCGGACGTATCTTGGCACAGCAAAGTCCCCGGCTCCCCCACCCCGAATGCGTTCGCCCAAGGAAAATCACCCCCGCTACGCCCTTGCCGCCCTCATTGCCCTCGCCGTCGTTCTTCCTCTCGATTCCCTCGCGCTCAGCCAACTCGATTCCCCCGTCGTCGAAGTCTCCCTCGGCACCGGCCCCAACTACGAAGAAATCGTCCTCGGCCAACAGGCCCAAAATAACACCTTCATCCTCACCCCCGACTCCTGCTTCTTCTACCCGAAAGGCCCATCCCTCACCGGCGGCACCGCCTCGACCATCGCCGGCGCCGATCTGAATCGCGATCAAACCTTCGCCACCATCGATGACATCGACACCCCCGGCCAACGCATCCTCTGGCCCGTCATGCCTGCCAACACCGGCGCCGTCTCCATCGATGTCTTTCTCGAAACACCCACCGCCGGCATCGAAGTCATTGTCCGCTTCGGCGATCTCGAACAAACGGTGACCACCGCCGTCTCCGACGGCACCACCGCCCAAAGCTGGACCCTCAACGCGAACATCACCAACGCCGGCGTGTCCGCTTCCGCGATCCAGTTCCTCGAAATCGAACTCGTAAACCTCAACGGCGCCTCCGAACTCGGCGAAATTCACAAAATCGAAGTCAATGGCGCCGGCCTCGCCAATGCCTACCTCGTCCGCACCCGCTGGCGCCCCTGGGCCGTCCACGGCCGACTCCGCAGCAGCGCCCTCAACACATCCGGCCTCACACACTCACTCTACGTCGTCGAACTCCGCCCCGATTTCTCCGCCGAAGACACCTTCCCCTTCTACGGACCCGTCACCACGAAGTTCGGTTACTACGGCGTGACCTACGATCCCGTCAACGGCGGCACCGATCATACCTTCGCCGTCTCCGACGAAGCCAATTTCTCCATGTGGTCGTACGGCGCAAACGATCCCCAACCACCCGTCCCGGAACGCAGCCACCTCCTCGGGGTCGGAAACAGCGCGCAAGTCTTCGACGGATACGGCCACGAAGGTTCCGGCGTCAAACCACGCGACGGCAATCCTCTCGACGGTCGCACTCAGGAAACGCTCGTGCTCGCCCTCCGCATGGAACCTCACGTCGCCACCGATCACTACCGCTATCGCACCTACGTCAGCTACTACTGGGATTGGCCGGCCTCCGAATGGAAATTCTACGCCTCCGGCCGCGATTACCTGGACGACTCCGAGCTCGCTTCCGAAGGACCCAGCTTCGCCGCACCCAATTCATTCGTCGAAGTCCCCGGCAACGTCACCGCCCAACGCACCGCCCAAGTAAAACGAATCCTCGACTACCGCGGTTGGATCAAAGACGCAAACAACAACTGGCAACCCATCGATACCCTCGAAGGCAGCCCGAACACGTCCAACATTCGCACAAAAGAATGGACCACTTCTCCGGACGGCTGGCTCCGCATGGAAATGGGCGGCCTCGTCCACCACAAATGGCTCTCCAATTCCGTGGCCCGCACCATAGTCCCCACCGCCACCCTCCCCCCTTACATGGACGCCGCCAAATTGGCCGCCCTCGAAACAGAACCCGTCTCCGTCACGCTCCAACGATGCGTCGTCCGCGCCGATGGCACCCTCGACCTCGATTTCCTCACGTCGGGACACACCGACCCCGCCACGATTAAACTCTATTACGGCGACGAAGACGGTATGACGCTCATCTACGAGAAAGGCGCCTTCCCCGACGAATGGGATGCCGTCACTTCCCTCGGAAACTTCGCCGCCGGATCCCACTCCGTCTCTCTCCCCGGCCTCGGACTCCCCGCCGATGGCTTCTGCCGCCTCCTCCTCGAAGCCGGCGACGAAGGACGCTATTGGACCCGCGAAACCGGCCAATGGGACCAAGCCCTCTTCCCCGGCACCGCCTCCAACGCCCCCGCCGGCACCGCGGTCGGCACTATCTCCGTCACCAATCCCGCCGGCGATCCCGTCACCTATTCCATCATCCCCGGCGACGACGCCGCACTCTTCAACATCAACCCCGCTACCGGCGCTCTTACGGTGGCCAGCAATCTCCCCGACCCCACGAAACCCTTCTACACCCTCGAAGTCGATGCCGCCCTCGAAGGTTTCTCCGGCTGGCGCAATCGCGTCAATGTGGCCGTCGGCCCCCAGGCCGCATTCGCCGGCGGCGGCGCGACGGGCTTGCCCATCACGGAAAGCTTCGATGGAACCGCCGGCCAACCCGTGTCCGGCAGCACCGGAGGAACCGGTTGGAACGGCGCCTGGTCCGGCGACACCAGCTGGACTTTCGCCGCCCCGAATACCGCCTTCCCCGGAATCGCTGGCGCCGGTCTCAAGTCGCTCGTCGGAGATCAGGGAACAAACATCACCCGCCCCTTCACTTCGGCCGTCACCGTCGGAGATGGCGCCATGGAAACACCCGAACTATGGATCACCGCCACCGTGGAGCTCAACACCCCGCTCTCCACCGGCCATTCCGTCCGCCTCGAACTCATGAACGGCGGCACCCAAATCGGTTACCTCGGTAAAAGATCAAACGGCTCCCTCGGTTTCGAAATCGACGGGAGCGCATTCCAAACCATCAGCGATAGCCCCGGCAACGGAGCGGCCTCAGCCGGCCTCTGGCACTTCGCCCTCAACCTCAAAGCCAACGGCTCAGGCGGCGTCGATGCCACCCTCCACGTCGCCGAAGATTCCGAAAGCTTCACCGCCACCGATCCCACGTCCTATCCCCACCAATCCTCCACCACCACGACCGGATCCATCACTCTCGACGCCGTCCGCCTCCGTCGCCACAACAATACCACGTCCGCAATCGACGAAATCTGCATCTCCCCCACCTTCGCCGCCGCCCTCGTCGATAACGATCTCGATTCCATCCCCGACATCGGAGACCCCGACGACGACAACGACGGCATGCCCGACGCCGATGAAATCGCATACGGCTTCGACCCCTACTCCGCCAACGACGCCGCCCTCGACCACGATCAAGACGGCGAAACAAACCACGACGAAGTCGTCTACGGAAGCCACCCCATCAACGCCACCAGCCAACCCGGCTCATCCCAGGCAATCCTCAACGCGCAATCACACTTCGAATGGACGCTCGAAGGAAGAGCCGGGCGCGTCTACTACCTCCTCTTCTCCACCGACCTCCAAGCCCCCTGGACCGAGGCCGACAACAGCGGCCTCCTCCTATACAACGGTTCCATCTCCCTGACCGACACCACCCCCGCCCCCGGCCGCTGCTTCTACCAAGTAAAAGCCGTCATCCCCTAATCCCCCGCCTCCTGCCTCCTGCCTCCTTCTTAATCTTAATCTTAATCTCAATTCCCGCCTCTCCTGACTCCCTCATACTCCCGCCTCCTCTCTCCGGCATCCCCTCTCACAAATCCCTTTTTCCTTTCTCAAACCGGGCAATCCGCCCGGTTTCAATCTATCAAAAAAGAATCTGCGTAATCTGCGGACAAAAAAAGCCTTCCCACCGGCGCACCCCCGTCAGCACCGAACCCATCCTCCAAACACCCCCACAGAGTTCCCCCTTGTGCCTCCGCAAGCTTCCCGCTAGGTAAGTACCGTGGCCGATCTCAACTGGAACTCCAAGCAAGTCACCGACGGCTGGCAAATGGCCATGCAATCATTCTTCTGGGGCTTGGGCTTCACCGAAGAAGACTTCGACAAACCTCAGGTCGGCATCGGCGTGCCCCTCCTCGAAGGCAATCTCTGCAACGTCCACGCATACGAACTCGCCACCGCCATCAAAGCCGGTTGCGCCGAAGCCGGCCTCATCGGCTTTCCATTTGGAACCCCCGGGATCAGCGACAACCTCACGCAAGGACTCGAAGGCGGAAACGCTTCTCTGCCCTCACGCAACCTCATCGCCAATTGCGCGGAACTCGCCACAAGCGGCCACTGCTACGACGCCATGGTCGGACTCCACCATTGTGATAAAAACGGACCCGGCTTTGCCATGGCCCTGGCTCGAATGAACTACCCCGGCCTCATCGTCAGCGGCGGCACGATCCTCCCCGGTTGCCACGAAGGCGAAGAAATCACGTCCGCCACGCCCTACGACGCCCAGTCCGCCGTGTCCATGGGCAAAATGAGCGACGCCGAAGCAAAACAAATCGTGCGCAGCGCCTGCCCCGGCCCCGGCGGCTGCGGTATCGCCGCCTCCTTCAATACCTGGGGCGTCGCCATGGAAGCCATCGGCCTCATGCTGCCAAACAGCTCGTCAAATCCCGCCGTCGATGAAGACAAGAAAACCGAATGCGCCCGCGTCGGCGCGGCCGTGCGCACGATCCTGGAAAAAAATATCCGCCCGCGCGACATCCTCACCCGCGCCGCCTTCGAAAACGCCGTCGCCGCGATCGCCGCCATCGGCGGCTCAACCAATGGCATCCTCCATCTCCTCGCCCTCGCCCGCGAAGCAGATGTCGATTTTACCCTGGCCGATATCCAACCCATCCTCCGGCGCACCCCCGTGCTCTGCAACTTCGCCCCCCGCGGCACCAAGACCATGGCCGAGCTCCACAAAATCGGAGGCACCGCCATGCTCCTGCGCCACTTCCTCGAAGCCGGCATCCTCAACGGAGACTGCCTCACCGTGACCGGCGAAACTCTCGCCGACAGCTGCGCCCAAGCCCCCGCGCTCCCAGAAGACCAGGAGCTCGTCGCCCCGGCGGACAAACCATACAAAGCCTTCTCCGATATCCAAATCTGCTTCGGTAACCTCGCGCCCGACGGAATCGTCTTCAAAGTCTCCAGCCTCCAGGACGCCACCTTTTCCGGCACCGCCATCTGCTTCGACGACGTCCGCGAAGTCGTCGCCGCCGCCCAGGACGGCCGCATCCAGCCGGGCTCCGTCGTCGTTCTGCGATACCTCGGTCCCATCGCCTCCGGTATGCCCGAGGTCCTCCTCGCCTCCTCCATTCTCACCATCCCCGAACTCTACGGAAAAGTCGCCCTCATCTCCGACACCCGCGTCTCCGGCGTCAGCCACGGCGCCATCGGCGTCCATTGCGCCCCCGAAGCCGCCGTCGGCGGCCCCATTGCCCTCGTCGAAGACGGCGATACCATTAACTTCGACCTCCTCGTCGGCTCCATCCACCTCGACCTCACCGACGCCGAACTCAACCACCGCCGATCCAATTGGACCGCTCCCGAATTAAATCACGCTCGCACCTACCTCTACGATTTCACCGCCACCGTCACCCAAGCCAACCAAGGCTGCGTCAGCCGCCGCGCCCTGATGTAGGAGCCACCCACCTACCCTGCCTCCCTCACACTCCTACTACTACTGCCTCCCCTGCCCCCTTCTTAATCTTAATCTTAATCCCGCCTCCCTGCCTCCCTCATACTCCTACTCATAATCATACTCATACTCCTGCCTCCCCTGCCTCCAAAGCTAAGAACCGAAGAACCAATTAACCGATTAACCGTTCTTCTTCTTCCCCTTCCGCTCCAACCCCGCCCGCCCCAACACCCGCCCCATCGCCTCGCGCCGCTCATTCAACACCGGCGCATACTCCGGATTCCCCACCTCGTTCGTAAACTGCTTCGGATCATTCTCCATGTCATACAACTCCTCCCCCCCGTCATTGTACCAGGTGTAAACCCAGCGCGGCCCCCGCAATGAATACCCGTTGTTCAACGACAAGGCCCCGTCCTCACGCACTACCGCCGCATGATCCTCCAAAACCGGCACCAGGCTCACCCCTTGCACCCCCTCCGGCACCGGCAAGCCCGCCAATTCCGATAAGGTCGGATACAAATCCATCAACTCCACGATCGATTCGGTCCGCCCCGGCTCAAACCCCGGCACCGACATCAAAAGCGGCACCCGCAACACTTCCTCATGGAGATTGCTCTTCTGCCAAAAATCATGCTCGCCCAAGTGATAGCCATGATCGCTCGTAAACACGATCGCCGTGCTCTCCCGTAACCCCAATCGATCCAGCTCATCCAGAATCCGCCCCACCTGCTCGTCCATAAACGTCACCGACGCATAATACCCCGCCCACATCCGCTTCTGATTGTCCGGATACTGATCGATCCCAAAACTCTCCGAGTTGCTCTTCGAGATCGCTAGGGGCGGCATGTCATCCCAATCTCCCTCCCGTTTCTCCGGCAACTCAATTTCCTCCCACGGATACAAATCAAAATATTGCTCCGGCTGCACCATCGGGTAATGCGGCCGCACAAATCCCGCTGCAATAAAGAACTTCTCATCCTGATGTTCCCGCAACAACTCCATCGTCTTCGTCGCCGTCTTGTGATCCGGCTGATCCGAACCGTCCCCCTCATAACTCACCGTCACAAACATCCGGTTCTTCATCTGCGTCGATTCCCGCCCCTCCAATTCCGTCGTAAAAATATTCAAATTCAAACACGCATAATCCCCCGGCGTATGCGCTTCCAACCCCGGCGAGTTGAACCGCTCCGTCCAGGAACTCTCCACATCCTTCCCGTTGGTCCCCGCAATAATATCGCCCGGCACTCGCATGTGATAAATCTTCCCCACCCGCGCGCTATACCACCCGTTCTCCCGAAAGTGCTGCCCCAGGTTCACCTCCCCTTCCCCTCGATACCGGCTGAACATAAACGACTGCCGCGACGGACCACACGAAGTCCCCTGGCAATACGCCCGCTCAAACACTACCCCCTCCGCCGCCAACCGATCCAAGTTCGGCGTCTTCACCACATCATCCCCATAACACCCCAACACACTCGCCTTCAAATCATCCGAGATCAGAAACAAAACATTCCGAATCGCCCCCTCCTCCGCACGAACCCCAACAGGGCCCCACACCAATCCAGATAAGAAACCAACCAATAAAAACTGCCGTATACCTCTCATCGCCCCATAAAACGCCCCCCACCCTCGAAACATTTCGTCGCTTTCTCCTCCACCCAAACCGGGCGATCAGCCCGGTTTCAAACCATCAAAAAAATCGACGCCATCTGCGGTTAAAAACCCCACTCCCCCTGCGCAACTGCGCAACTGCGAGACTGAGCAACTCTAGTGCATTTCAACAGCACACGAACCCAACCCACCCCGATAATAGTGAAACTGCACATTCGAATGATCCGCCAACAAAGACATCGGTGTCGACGAATCCGCAATCCCCTTCGAGATCATTAACGCCGTCAATCGCTGCCCCAGCGGATTGTCATGCGTCCCCGCCTGCCAAATCGATACCTTCTCCGCCTGCCACGTCTCCACCGGCCCCACCGTCACCGCCCGGTCCGGCACCATCGTGATATTCCCGCCCCCCGAAGTCCGTGCATTCTGCGCCAGGGTAATCGGATGCAATTCCACCACCCGCGTCCCCAATTCCCGATACACCTCCGGACTCGGCGGCTCCTCCGCATACTCCCCTTCCCGCCGCACCGGATCATTGAACGCCCAATGCTTGATGTCCCCCTGCCCCCCCTGCATCACCGCACAGCGCACCCCCGCGTTCCAGGAAGCCACAAACGGCGACACATCCGCCGCCGGAAAATGCAAATGCTCGTCCGGTATTTCAATGTGATCAAAACACATCTCCCGGTCCGCTTTCTCAAAGGACAACGGATGCGAGGTCGGCACTTCCTTCCCGTCCTCTCCCACCCACTCGTCCATCCCCCAGAAATGCCCGTTCGACACATCAATCCCCAACTCGTTCACCAAGCGCGCCACCAAGGGCAACTGCTCCGTCGGCCCGATCGGTCCGCAAATCCCTACCGGATTGTCCGCCGTCGCCTGCCGCCACGCATCGATATACTCCAGGGCTTCCGCCAAATAAAAATCCTCTAGCGTATCGTAAAACCGAACTTCAAAACCCGGTCGCGACAACTCCCCCAAATCCTTCTCCGTCAACGCCGCCGCATCCCGAATCAAATCCGGTTCCAAGGTCGTGTAATCCCACCAATCAGGACTGATCTTCGATTGTCTTCTCGCCATCTTTTTGAACTCCTTCGCGGAAAACTAACAGTCTTTCCCCGATAACGGCGACAAAAAATCTCCCCAGACCGGACTAACCGGACCCCCCGGCTTCTTCCGCATCCTTCTTCTCCTTGTCATGAAAAAACAAAACGAAGAAGACGAATATTCCGACCGATATCCACCCCGTCGTCTGAAAAATCGCCGGCCAATCGAAGGTGTTCGCTCCCTCCACCACCCCAAGGTCGTGCTGATCAACCACCAAGCCCGCGACATTCGACCCGACAAACTTTCCGAGACCAATAAACACCAACACATAAAGCCCCTGCGCCGCCGCGCGGAACTTCTCACCGGCCTTGCTGTCGACATACATCGAGCCCGTAACATTGAAAAAGTCGTAACAGGCCCCATGGATCAGGATCGTGAAGATGATCAACATATTGCGATCAATCGTGATCTCCGCGAACAAGAAATACCGGATCGCCCACAAAGCCAGGCCCAGCGCCATCATCCACTTCATCCCCACCCGCAAAACTAGAACGGGTATCGCCAACATGAACAACGCTTCCGATACCTGACCCAAAGTCATCTTGCTCGCCACCTCCTCCACCCCGATCCCCGTCAGAAACTTCCCAAAAAACGAGAAATACATCTGCATCGGAATCATCACGAGCAAGCTCGCGATCATAAACACGCAAAAACTCTTGGACCGAAACAACCGAAAGGCGTCCGCCCCCACGACCTCTCCAATAGAAGTCTTCTCGCCTTTTCGGGGCGGAGGTGTATTCGGTAACGAAAAACTGTAAATGCCCAGGAGAAGCGAGGAACCCGCGGCGACATAAAAGGGCAAGATACTTTGCTCCACCCCTTCAAATCCGAACCATCGACCCAGAACAAAGTTGAGAAACAAACCGGCGAAGACCCAGCCAATCGTTCCAAACATGCGCACATACGGAAACGAACGGCGCGGCATGTGAGTGAAGACAATCGAGTTCGCAAGTGCTTCCGTCGGCGTGTAGACGATGCAGTAAGCAAACAAAACCCAGGTGAACAACGCGGGATCAGTGACCTGGGCCAGAGCAACCATGATCAGGCCCGCGCATAGGTGCAGCAATCCCATCACCCGCTGCGTGGCAAAATACCGGTCCGCCACCATTCCCACGAAAAAAGGAGTAATGATCGCGGCGATCCCAAACAAACTGTATGCAAACCCGATATACTTGCCGTCCTGCGACAGCGTCTCTCCCAAATAGATACCCAGGGTCACGAACCAGGCCCCGCGCGTGAAGAACTGCAATAGCATCATCACCGAGAACCGAGTTTGCTTCAGTTTTGTCGTTCCGGAATCCATTGACTGCCCTTGTGAGACTTTACTTGATCAAATCATAATGCGGGACCATCCGCCATATCGGCCATCCGCACCGTCTGCCCCTCCTCGTCAATCGATCGCATCGCCCCCAATATCATCCGCGTCGCCTCCATCCCATGCCACCCGTTCACCGGCGACTCCCCGCCCCGAGCAAACGACGCAATCTCCTGCACCAGCTTCCGGTCCGCCCCAAAATGCGAACTGTCAAAGGCCTCCGCCTTGCAGTGAATCACCTCGTGCCGCTTCTCCCCGTAATCCGTCACCAAGTCAATCTCCCCACGCAACCGCGTCAAGATCACCCGCCCCTTCGTCCCCACCAATTCCAAAGTCTCTTCATCTTCCGCCTGCGGCCCATACACCGTGTAAAAAATCGAAGCCACGATTCCATTGTCATACTGATAGTGAATCGTGGCATGATCAAAAATGTCTGCCCCCTTCTTGTAAACACAGTTGTCCTTCCGCTTCAAAGGGTCCGTCTCTTCATCGTAACTCGCGTCCACCGCCCCGCGCTTCTGATCCTGCGTGTCCGGCCGCGCCTGCTCCGCCCGATACGCACAATCCCAATCACACTCCGCGCAAAACTCCGGCGCATCATCCCGCTCCATAAACACGTTCCGCCCCCCAAACGCGTTCACCTGCACCGCCCGCCCGCCGTCCGCAAACCAATTGAACACATCCGTGTAATGCGACCCCTTGTCGTTCAAGGCCCCCCCGCTCACCGCGCGCGTCCGATGCCAGGTCTGAAAATAAAACGAATAAGGCAACACCGCCCGCACCAACATCATCTTCAAATCCCCGATCACCCCGCTTGCCACCATCTCATGCAAATCAATCCACGGCTTCTCATACCGCCGCGTGAATCCCATGATCATGAGGTTCCCCGCGCCATGCTCCGCCTCCCGAATCGCCACCGCATCTTCCAAGGTGTGCGCAATCGGCTTGTCCAAATACACTTTCTTCCCCGATTCCACCGCCGGCACCGCCGCTTCCAAATGCGACGCCGTCGCTGTCGTAATCACCACCGCATCGACGTTGTCATCCGCGATCAATTCCTTCGGGTCCGAGTAAAACGCCGGCGCAAATCCCTCATTCCCCGCCGCCGCCGCCACCGCGTTCACATCGTCCAAGGCCACCTGCATCCGGCTCTCGGTCCGATTGCAAAACGCCGTGATCTCCATCCCCAATTCCCCCCGCTGCTCCGCAATCTGATGCCCGATACAGGTAATCCCCCGGCTCCCCGTCCCAATAATCCCCACTCGTATCGGTTCCGCACTCATCACACAATTGACTCGATTACTCTCTTAAGAAAACCGGCGAACTCCAAGCCCATTGATCGTTCCGTTGCCGCACCCGCACATAGTAATTTCCCTCGCCCGTCCCATCCTCGTCCTCAAACTCAAAACGCCAGTTCAATTCCTCCGGCCGCGGCGCCCGGTTAAACCGCCACGAAGGCGCATCCGTATGATCCAAGCTCCCGCTCCGCGCCCCGACCATCAACTCTTCCAAAGTGTGCTCCGCTCGAACCCCGTTCATCACCGCATAAACCGTCGCCGATTTCGGCATCGCCACTTCCAAACACATCCCCTGCGTCGCACTCGTGGTGTTCGTCGCATTCCCTTCGCTCACGGTTTCAAAAAACACCGACCGATCCCCACGCTCTCGCACCTTCGACCGGTAAAACGATTCCCCGTCTTCCGAATCCCGCTCCGCCGGCGACACCACTTCCATCCCCCGAAACCGCGGCTCGACATTCACAATCTCCCCCTCGCTGATCCCCATCTCCACTTCCCACGCCTGGCTCCGCGACTTCGGCCCCCACCCAAACTCCAAATGCACCTTCGTCCGCACCAATTCCCCGTCCCCATCGCCCGCCGGCACATCCAATTGCGAAAACCGCCGGCACAACTCCCCGTCCCTCATCACATCCACACTGTCAATCGCCCCGCCCCCCGCCACCGCAATCGCCAATCGCCGCTCACCTCCCGCTGGAATCACCGACCCCATCGGCGCCCCGTTCACCGAAAATCGCAAATCAATCCGATCCCCCGTCAACGCCCACATCCGCCGCGCATTTAAGGCTTCCCAAATCGCCTCCCGCGTACACGCCTCCGCCCACACGCCCGTCCGCCCATGACCATAACTCCCCGGATGCCCGCTGTGATGATCCGTCCCCCCCGAAAACCCGAACACATGCCCCTCCCGCAACCCATACTCGATCGTGCTCTCATAATCCGACGGCCCCATCGAATGTAAAAACGGCCGCGGGTTCTCACTCGCTTCAGAACACCCATGCATCGACAGCATCTCCACAAACGGCGCGAACTCCGGATCAAAGGTCGACCAATCAATCCCCCGCGTGCCCGTTCGATACCCCACATGATGCGGCTGCGCAATACTGTCCCGACCCGCCGCCCGTAGCTTCCGCAACTGCCCATGCAAATCCTCGAGACTCTCCGGATACAATATCTCCCCCTCCAAATCCTTGTATAACATGTTCCGGTCGCCCGACGCACAGGAATGCATCTCAAACCCCGGATACACCACGAACCGCCCCTCCTCATCCCGCTCCCGCAACACTTCCATCATCCGCCCCCACTCCGCCTTCAACCGCGCAAAACCTTCCTCGTGAAAATCGATAATATACTGAATCCGCTCCTCCGCCTCCGGCATGTCCGGCCAATGCGCATGCCCCGTCACCGATACAAAATCCAACTGCTCCCGCGCATTCGACAAGGCATCCTCCAAACTCCCATGCCCATAGGAAATCCCGCAGTGATTGTGCATATCACCATAAAAAGCCCGCCAGCCGCTGAAGGGGTCCTCCGCCATCATCAAATCACCTTGTAACACCTTGCCCATCCCATATCAACGATTATTATACAATTATTTTTCAATAATGTTTGCATAATATTTTGGCAAACTTTATGCTCATCTCCCGGGTTAAATCTCTTACGCCCGCCTCATCACTAGACCGGCGGACCGAACGACCGAAGGACCGAACGACCCTTTCAAAAATGAAGACACCCACCATGACCGACGTCGCCAAAAAAGCCGGCGTCTCTCATGCCACCGTCTCACGCATCATCAACGGCCGCGCCGGCGTCTCCATCGCCACCGAAGACCGCGTCCGCCAAGCCATCGCCGACCTCCAATACCTCGCCCCACCCTCACACCAACGACCCGGTCGCTCCGTCCAACCCCAAAACCCCGACGCCTGCAAACACATCGCCCTCGTCACCTTCGACCAAGCCCTCTCCGAACACGCTGCCTTCGTCGCTTCCATCTACGAAGGCGCCCGCCGCGCCGCCAAAGAACAAAACATCGCCGTCTCCCTCATCTCCCTCGACCAATTCGATACCCTCCCCGAATGGGTCCGCCCCGGTAACCTCGACGGCCTCCTCCTCCACGGACTCCACTCGCGCGCCCACCTCACCCGCAGCGCCCATAAAATCCCCTCCCTCTGGCTCACCACTCACGAAGAAGGAGGCATCAACGCCGTCCTCCCCGGAAACGATACCGCCGGCCAAATCGCCGCCCAATACCTCATCGACCGAAATCACAAACACATCGCCGCCATCTCCATCGATTCCGATAACCCCTCCTACCAAGCCCGCGTCGACGCATTCGCCAAAACCGCCCGCGCCCAAAAAATCAAGGTCACGGTCAGGGTCCCGCCTAAATCCAAATCAAATCCGAACGCCGCCTCCGCCGCCGATCCCGCCAAGGCCATGCGTGCCCCCATCCGCGCCCTCGCCAAACTCAAAAAATCCAACCGCCCCACCGGCCTCTTCCTCCCCTCCGATTACATGACCGCCCTCGCCCACGCCGCCTGCCACGCCGAAGGCCTCGACCCCGCGAAAAATTTCGACTTCGTCTCCTGCGACAACGAACAAGCCTTCCTCACCGGCCTCTATCCCAGGCCCGCCACCATCGATCTAGGCACCGAAGCCCGCGGCCGCCTCGCTATCCAACTCCTCCTCGACCGCATCCAAAATCCCCTCCTCGACCGAAAAGCCACCCTCACCCTCGACCCCGTCCTCGTCCCTCCTCCTCCCGAACTGTAGGCCGGGTGCCCCCACCCGGCACTCCCACCACGTCCCCCCATCTCCCCCCTCGTAGGGCAGGCGCCCCGCCTGACGTCCTTCGCCCCCCCAGAAAACCCAAAAATTTCCGGCAGATCCGCCCCCGGCACGCATATGCTCAATCCCCTGCGTCAGACCACCCGGAAGCACTGCACCTTTCACACGGCTCGTCGAAAACATCGTTTGTCCCTGTACCTTCACAAAAAGGACATTCTCGTTCACAGGCGGTCAGCCTCCAAGCTGATCCGTCAAACAAGAGGCGATAGCGTTTCACGCCAATTTCATCACCAGTTGTAGTAACTGTGGCGCTGTCGCCGCATACCTCTGAAGATACAATGGCTTCCTTGGACCGCTCTACGGCCCACTCTTCTGAACTATCGCGTTTTCGTGAATAATCTCCCCAATACCTGCCTAGTCGTTGAGTCGACCTCTCAATAATTTCGAGATCTAACGCGGCTCTGTCGTTTAAGTAATTCTCAACGATGTCGGTAGGCTCATTCATCGAAGCAGCACTTTCGCACCCATAAATTCGATCTTTCAGCAAGAGATGCAAATGAATCAAAGCCGTGGCAAAGACACAAAAGGTCAGTCCCAACTGCTCGTGCCCTCCCCACTGATCGTTACGTGTTCTCAAAAAAACCCAAAAAATTCCGGCAGATCCGCCCCCGACACGCATATGCTCAGTAAGCCCGTGCCCCAAAACCCCGACATCACCGAGCGCCAGGTCCAGTTCACCCGCCATTTCGCCGAAAACGAAGGCTCCCTCCACGCCTTCGCCTACTCCCTCGTCCCCCACCGCGCCGACGCCGATGACATCATTCAGGAAACCCTGAAGTCGCTCTGGAAACACTTCGAAGACTACGACCCCGAACGCCCCTTCCTCCCCTGGGCCAATCGCTTCGTCTACCGCCAGGTCCAACAACACCGCCGCTCCCAAGCCACCCGCGCCAAATACTTCTTCAGCGACGAAACCATCGAACGCCTCGCCGCTTCCACCCCCGCGTCAGACGAACGCGACCACGCCCTCTGCCAAGCCCTCGACACCTGCCTCGAAAAACTAAACGCCACCCACCGCGAACTCGTCGAACAACGATACCTCGCCAAAGTCTCCCTCCGCGATTTCGCCGAGCGCCAAAACCAAACCCCCAACGCCCTCTACAAAAAGCTCCAACGCCTCCGGGAAATTCTTCACGACTGCATCACCAACCAACTCGCAAAGGAAGGCTTCGCCCCATGAACGACGCCTCCCAAATAAAACGCTCTCTCGAACTCGCCGGCCGCCTCTGCGACGAACAGATCACCGACGACGAATTCGCCGAACTCGACACCCTCCTCGCTAACAACGAATCGGCCCGCACCGCCTACGCCGACTTCATGCGCATGCACCGCCGCCTCGAAGACGGCGCCTTCACTCCTCCCGATGAATCCGCCTCCCCGGAGAAGGTCGTCCGCATGAACCCGCGCCGCCTCCCCTGGCTCACCGCCGCCGCCGCCCTCCTCGCCCTGAGCGCCATCATTCTCGCCACCCTCAACACGAACCCTGGCAAATCCTCAAACACCCCACCCCCCACCGCCGTCCTCACCCGCGCCATCGATGTCGAATGGGAACACTCCCGGCGCTTCCAGGCCGTCCCCGGCGAGCCCATCACCGAGAAACATCTTCGCCTCGCCTCCGGCATCGCCGAAATCACTTTCAGCAGCGGGGCCGTCGTGACCATCCAAGGGCCCGCTAAACTCCGCATCGACGAACCCCTCCACTGCTTCTCCCACTACGGAAAACTCGCCGCCAATTGCCCCGAATCCGCGTACGGTTTCACCGTCCGCTTCCCCGGCGGCCGCGTCGTCGACCTCGGTACTGAGTTCGCCATGGAATCCTCCGAGACCGGAAAAACAAGAGTCCAAGTCCTCAGCGGCGAAGTCATCGTCGCCCTCACCGACGAAAACGAAGACATCCTCGCCGAAAAAAATCTCCTGGAACACGGCGCCGTCGATCTCGACCCCAATGCCGGCGTCATCGATGCCGTCGAATACGATGATAAAAGCTTCGCGCCCCTCAAACGCGACACCCTCCTGAGCTCCCAACCCGTCAAACTCCAGTTCGACATCGGCCACCGCGCCGGCATCTACTCCGGCACCAACGCCCCAGGTCACGCCAACGGCGATTTCCTCGCCCACGAAAATGCCTGGACCCAGATTGTCGGCGATCAATCCGGCACCTTCGTGATGGCCAACGGAAATATCTGCCCACACCCCATCGTCGTCGACTACGGCCATGGCGATGGCGTGATCGACTGGGACGCCGAGCCGGTCGATCCCTGGGGACGCATTTATACCAAGGCCGGTGGCGTCTTCGATTCCGCCCTCTGCCAGGATCATCGCCCCTGGGACTTCGACCTCGGCCTTCGCGTCTCAGGACTTCCCGCCGGCAAATACCGCATCTACGCGCTCTGCCGCTCCGTTCGCAGACCGGAAGCCTCATACGATGTCAGTTTTGGCGTAAACCTGGACCGACAACTGCCAGAGCCCGCCATCATCCCCATCATGGACAACGCCACGGAACCAACCTGGGTTCCCGGCCTCACCTACGCCGTCGATGAAGTAGAGGTCTCCGGCCCGGAAGACTGGGCCACCTTCATCACACGCTACTCGCGCGAACGATCCATCAACAATGCCCCCCATCACGGCCGCTCCGTCCTCCTCGGCCTTCAGATTGTCGAAATCCCATCTCCAAAGTCGAAGTGACGCCTCCCGCATCTCGAACGCACTTCAGTCCCAAAATGAACCGCATCCGCTTCACCGTCGCCCTGGCAACACCGCTCCTCTTCTCGGCGGGGTCGTCGCCAAGGATATTGCTTCCTAGTCGCCTTTCCAAGGGGCAAAGAACCCCCGGTTTGACCATGCTCACTCGAATCCTGACAGCGACCTTCACCAGCGTCGCCATCCTCATCTCCACGCTTGCCGCTCAGGCCAGCGACGGTGTCCATCTCCTGATGCTGACAGGAGACGAAAGAATGCAGAACCTGGACGAGAACGTGAGCTTCCTTCCGCTTCTCCAGCCGGAGCTGGCCGAAGCAAATGTCGTCGTCGTCAAGGCAGCCTATCAGAAGAAGCACCTGGGCCATTGGCACGACAATTGGTCACGTCAGTTCCGCGGGAGAGAAAGCCAAGACGACGCCCAGGGATGGATTTTCGACGAATTGATTCAGAAGGCTCGTGCGGCCACCGATGGAAGGAAGGTCCAGTCGGTGACGCTCGTCTGGGCTCAAGGCACCTCCGACACCGGCGAGGGATTCGTGGAGCCCTATGATGAGAGCTTTCGAGCGCTGACTGATCAGCTGGCCAACGAGCTTGGCCGCGATGACATCAACTGCGTCATCGCCCGCCTTGGTCTTCTAAGCGAACCTTCGAAACGCCACCCCGAATGGGATGCCCTCAGAACCATCCAGGCGAAACTGGGAGACTCCCTTCCCAACGCCTCCTGGGTCGATACCGATCCCATCGGCGAAAAAGCGAAGGACTACAGCGAAGCCCTCGGGAAGCTGCTCGCGGAAGCGACCCTCGAACATATCCGCAAAAACACGGATTCAGAGACCGCGGCCTTGCCCGCCCGAAAAACTCCGAAGAAGAAACATCCCGCTCACCTCTTCCTCCTCTCCGGCCAAAGCAACATGGCCGGCCTCGACCCGGAAGAAGCCTTTGTCCCGGCGGTGATTGAGGCATTCAGTGAAGACGGAGCGATCGTGGTCAAGGCAGCCTACGGCGCGAAAGCGATCCGGCATTGGTACCAACCGAATTCGAATAAGACTTCAGACACTCGAAACTGGCTTTACCGTGAGCTGATCGGAAAGGCAAAGTTCGCCATCGCCGATCGCGAGATTCAGTCGGTGACCCTTTGCTGGATGCAGGGCGAGGCTGACGCAGGCGGTGAAGCCAGCGCCAACGCCTACGCAGAGAACTTTGAAGGACTGCTCCGGCAACTGCGCGAAGACCTCAGTCGCGACGACATCAACTTCGTAATCGGACGCCTGAGCGATCACTCCAATCCCGGCAAATACGAAGCCTGGGATCAAATGCGCAGCACGCAGGAAGAAATTGCCGACAGCACCCCGCGCGGGCGCTGGATAGACACCGATGCCTTCAACGGAGACGACGACAACCTCCACTACCCTTCCGGAGAAAACGGAAAAGTCGCCCTCGCCCGCGCCTTCGCCACCCAGTCAATCGAACTGGCACGTTCAGCCAAGAACGACTAACCGACCAACCGACCAACCAGAGAACCAGAGAACCGATGTCCCATCTCAATCTAAAACAACCACTCAACCGCCGCACCTTCCTCCGCGCCTCCGGCATCGGCATGGCCCTCCCCTTCCTCGAGTCCATGCTCCCGACCCGCGCATCCGCAGCAGCAGCCGCCGCAAATCCGAAACGCCTCGCCGTCGTCACCCAGGACCTCGGCGTCCTCCACGACACTTTCTTCCCCGTCGGCGCAAGCAGCATGGACTACAAAATGCCATCCGTCCTCGGCGAGCTCGCGTCCATCCGCGACAACATGACGGTCTTTTCCCACATCGACCATGGGATCAAAGGCGGCCACCACGGCGCCGGCGGAGTGCTCAACGGGGTGAAACCCGAATACGCTGCCAGCTCCCCCTTCGGCGCGATCAGCGTCGACCAACGCGCCGCCGAAATCGTCGGACCCGCCGTCCGTTACTCCTCCCTCCGTTGCTGGGGCGGAAAAAATCTCTCCTCCAGCTACTCCCGCCAGGGCTCCCGCCTTCCCTCCAGCGCCAACACCCCAAGTGAACTCTACAAAGCCCTCTTCCTCCAAGGCACCGAAGAAGAAAAAGCCCACGCCCGCGCCCTGCTCAACGAAGGCAAAAGCATCCTCGACCTCGTCTCCGGTGACGCCAAAGCCCTCGCCCGCGACCTCGGCAAAGCCGATAACGAAAAACTCGAAGAATTCTTCGACTCCGTGCGCTCCGTCGAACTCCAAATGACCGACCGCGACCAATGGCTCGACCGCCCGAAACCCGAATGCCCCGACCCTAACTTCACCAAAGCCGTCTCCTCCGGCAAAACCGACGACCTCGGCAACAAGGGCACCCTCGCCGCCTGGATGGACCTCATGCATCTCGCGCTGGTCACCGACTCCACCCGCGTCACCACCACCGCCATCCCCATGAACGACGGCGTCTGGGATCTCCCCGGTGTCACCACCGGCGCCCACGCCCTCAGCCACCACGGCAAAGAAGAGTGGAAGATGGATCAGTTCCGCACCATCCAGCGCTGCATCCTCGGCGAATACCGCCGCTTCGTTGAAAAGCTCGCCAACGACAGGCAACCCGACGGCTCCTCCCTGCTCGACTCCACTTACGTGCTCTACGCCTCCGGCCTGAGCAACGGCGCTACCCATTCCAACGAAAACCTTCCCGTCATCCTCGCCGGCGGGAAAGCCACCCACGGCGGACACCTCAACGTGGAGAGCAAGCAGAACCTTAACAGTCTCTACCTCTCGATCCTCCAATCCTTCGATCCCACGCTCACCGCATACAACAACGCCGACAAACCCCTCCAAGGAATCGAACTCGCCTGAATTCTTGGCCTGCTTCTCGCCTTCTGAACCACCGTCCGCCGTATCATGCGCCTGCTTCTACCATTCCTAATCTGCGTAATCTGCGTAATCTGCGGTAAAAAATCCGCTGCCTCCTCACTCGACGAGCAAGGTTTCCGCGCCTTCCTCGACAAGCACTGCGTGCAATGCCACGGCCCGGACAAAGAAAAAGGCGACGTCCGCTTCGACCAACTCCCTCTCAGCAGCCTCAACGCCGATCACCTCGAAACCTGGAAGACCGCCCTCGAACAAGTCACCGAGTTCGACATGCCCCCCGAAGACGATCTCGCCCTCTCCGACGAGGAGATTGCCCACTTCAAAAACTACCTCGAACCCGCCATCGCGAGCGCCCTCGACAACGTATCCCGCGAACAGGTCGTCTTACGCCGCCTCAACCAGGAAGAATACCGCAACACCGTCCGCGACCTCTTCGGCATCAACATCACCGTCGAAGATCCAGCCCGTTCCGTGCCCCCCGATGAAGTCGCCCACGGCTTCGACAACCTCGGCTCGGCCCTCACCATCTCCGACCTCCACATCGACGCCTACCTCGCCGCCGCCGAAGACGTCGTCAGCCGCTGGGAAGCCCGCGCCGCTGCGGCCGCCGAGGCGGATTCCTTCCGTCTCGAAGTCCCCGTCGCACCCGGCGAGAAACCGCTCATCTACTGGCGCGGCCTCAATCGCACCGAGGAATACATCGACCTCATGCACAGCGCCTGGACCAATCGGCGCTTCAAGACCTTCGTTTTTCCGGCCAAGCAGACCGACAACCGCCTCCTGCCCCACGGCGGCACCTACCGCATTACCGTTGACGCCGAGACTCTCCATACCGACGACCCCAGGGGCGCCGAAATCATCGCCAAGCTCGGCCTCGACTGGGAGCCCGACCCCGAGGAAACCCCTCGCTTCGGCTTCTTCCTGCGCCGCCCCGCCCGCTCCATCACCCCCAACATCGACCAGCGCGTCGCTACCTTCGAACTCGAGCACGGCGAACGTAAAACGATGAGTGTCGAAACCTGGCTCCCCGGCGGCCTTTACACCCTCGGCATCAACTTCGACAGCGGCCCCCGCTTCGACCCCTCCCAGACCGCTGCCCTCCTCTACCTCATGAAGCAAAAGAGGATCACCAACCCCAAGGAAATCTCCACCGGCTACGACGGCGAATTTTCCGAACTCCGCAACGTCATGAAGCGCCCCTCGGAAACGCAGCAAGCCATTGTCGATCACATCGGCTCCCTGCCCCTTCCCCGGATTCGCTTCCACTCCATCGTCATCGAAGGCCCGCTTGAAGACCAGAACGCCCCCACGACCGACTATCTTTCCCGGGTCAACGAAGACACCAACTTCCAACGCGAAGAACTCACCCGCTTCGCCCGCCGCACCTTCCGCCGACCCGTCACCGAGGAAGAACTCCAACCCTACTTCGAATACGCAGAGAAGAACGGCTACCGCGGCGCCCTCAAGGCGATGCTCTGCTCCCCCCACTTCCTCTACCACCGCGAAAATGACGGCAACCTAAACGACCACGCCATCGCTAACCGGCTCTCCTACTTCCTATGGAACTCCATGCCCGATGACGAGCTCTTCGAACTCGCCTCCGTCGGCAAACTCCGCGACGAGTCGGTCCTTCGCGCCCAGCTCACCCGCATGCTCGCAGACGAAAAAGCCCAAAGCTTCTACGACCGCTTCACCCACCAATGGCTCGGCCTCGGCAACATGGACGACATGCCCGCCTCCCAGAACTTTGTTGTGTATCACGACTTCTTCATCAAAGACCTCTTCCGCGAAGAAACCACGCGCTTCTTCGAGCACCTTCTCAAAACCAACGCCCCCGCCGCCGACCTCGTCCACGCCGACTACACCTTCATGAATTCGGCCCTCGCCCGCCACTATCGCCACGAGGGCGTCACTGGCAGTGCCTTCGAAAAGGTCGCGCTCAAAGACCCACAACGCCGCGGCCTCCTCGGCCAAGGCTCCGTGCTCACCACCTCCGCCAACGGCATCGACACCTCGCCCGTCGTCCGCGGTATCTGGGTCCTCGAACACCTCCTCGGCACCCCACCCGCTCCCCCGCCACCCGACGTGGAAGTCTTGGAACCCGACACGACCGGAACCACCACGATTCGGGAAATGTATGCGGCCCACCGCACCCAAGCCGAATGCAACCGCTGCCACGAAGACATCGACCCCCTTGGCTTCGCTCTTGAAAACTTCAACCCCGTCGGCCAATGGCGCGACCAATACGAAGGAGGTCTCCCCGTCGACGCAACCGGCCAAATGCCCGACGGCCGGGAATTCCAAAACGTTGAGGGCCTTCGCGATCTCATGCGCGGCAGCACCATCGACCTCGTCGCCAAACACCTCCTCACCAACTTCCTCACCACCGCCACCGGCCGCGAAATGACCGTCGCCGACGACGAAGAAATCCAATCCATACTCGCATCAACCGCCAAAGACGGCCACCGCCTCAACGACCTCCTCTTCGCCACCCTTACCAGCCAGGCCTTCACCAACAAATAGTGAAAACCCCGCTCCGAGTCCTCATCTTCATCCTCTGCGCCTCCGCGGCTCCGCGTGAGACTTTCTGCGCCGACAAACCCGAAACAAAATTCCTCCAGCCCGGCGAGCTTCTCTTCGAAGCCACCTTCGACGACGGCGTCGCCCCCGACAAACCCAACTGGCAGCTCCGCAAGTCCACTTGGGAAGTCAAAGACGGCGTCCTCGAAGGCAAAAACGCCGGCGGCAATGGCCCCTTCATCCGCCTTCACTCAAAACAGAATGGCGGCATCCTCCCCGAAGACTACATCCTCACCTTCTCCTTCAAAATCGAGGAAAACCCTAACGAAAAGAAATCGAACAAGCACCACGAAACCTACAGCGCCGGCCACCGCTTCAGCTTCGGCCACTACGCCGCCAAGTTCCAGTGGCGCCCGGACACCGGCATGGACTTCAACATCGGTCACGGCGACGCCATGGCAGACGATCGCTTCCACATCGAACGCCACAAATGGTATCACGTCACCGCCGAAATCCTCGGCGACAAAATATTGGTCTCCTTCAAAGACGGCCCCAGCTACTTCCTCCAGCATGATCACATCCGTGACAAACCCGCCGGCTGGGAGTTTTTCACCCACGTCTCCGAAACCGGATACCTCGACAACCTCCGCGTCTACGCTCTCACGGGCGGAGAATACCCATCCTGGCCCAAGACCCTCGAAGACCTCATCAAAGAAGAACGCGCCTTCTTCTCCTCCGAAAACCCCGACTTCCAGATCACCAAGGAGGCAAAGGAATGAATCGCTGCGCCCATGCCCTCATCTCCGCCGGCATCGTTCTCCTCCTCCCCTCCATCACGTCTGGAGAAAACGGAAGAACGGGAGAACAGAAGAACGGAGGAACGGCGGCGCAGCCGCCTACCCACGCGGACGTAGCGAAAAACTTCAAAAAAGAAAACCTCAAGACGCTCGTCGAAGGCCACGAATTCACGGAGGGGCCCACCCTCGACGCCGACGGCAACCTCCTCTTCACCTCCCCACGACAGAATTCCATTGTCCGATACTCGCTCGAAAACCAATCAGACTCCCTCTTCTACCAGGGCGAACACCCAGTTAGTGCCCTCTTCTTCCGCGACGGCAAGCTCTTCGCCACTCAGGGAGATCTCGATCGCATCATCGAAATCAGGTCGCCCGACGACTTCGTTCCCGTCGCCGAAACCTACGAGGGCAAACCCTTCAACAAACCGAACGACCTCTGGGTGTCACCAAGCGGTCATATCTACTTCACCGACCCAAATTACGGTCGCGGCCCCCTGCCACAGGGAGGAGAATTTGCCTACTGGTTCACTCCCGAAGGCAAAGTCCACCGCATCGACGCCACCTTTAATCGCCCCAACGGAATCGTCGGCAGCGAAGATGGCAAAACCCTTTTCATCACCGACGCCGGCGACAGCAAAACCTACAAATTTACCCTCGACGAAAACGGCACCCCCGGACCCCAAACCCTCCTCACCGATGTCGGCGGCGACGGCATGACGCTCGACAAACACGGCAACCTTTACGTCACCGTCCCCAAACAAAAAGCCCTCGTCGTCGTCGACCCCGACGGAAACGAAATCTCAAGAATCAGCGACTTCGGCTGCACCAACGCCACCTTCGGCCCCGAAGGCAAAATCCTCTACATCACCCGCACCCCCGGCCTCTGGTCCCTCAAACTCTACTAACCCCCGCGCAGCCCCCCACAAAAACGTCCCCATTTTCCCAGGCCAAGCCGGTAGGGACGATCCTCCCACAATCCCCTCCTTGCCCAGATAGATTTTCCCCCCCAATACCCCTCTGGAGTGCGGCACCTCGACGCCGCTTTGCGCTGACTCCTCCCCCCGCCCCGGAGGGGCGAAAGAAATTAGCCGGTGGTGCCAACCACCGGATTGAGCTCCCTCCCTTTCCATTGCGCCCTGAAGGGGCGCCAGAACCGCCCGCCCTCCCACCTCATCCTCAAAAATCTGAATACTGACTACTGAACACTGAATACTCCCGCCCCCCTCACCCCCCAACCAAAGGACCGTCAACTCACGGCACCGGCTCCGCCATGACCCTAAAGAAACTCGGCATCCCCCGAATATTAAAATGCAGATGCCGAATCTCGTACCCACCCCCCAACGAGGTCGTCGTCGTCGCGGTCGGCCGATACGAAGTCGTCACTTCATCCACATCCTCCCAAACCGACAAATCACTGCTCGTTAGAATCACGTAATCAAAATCAGTCTGCGTCTGATGACGCACATAGCTGTAAGTATAGGTCCCGTTCCCCTCGTCCTCCAGCAAAGGCAACCCCGCCGCCGGACTCCCTCCAAGCACAAGACTGGTCACCGCAGGATTGTTAGGATCACCAAGCCCAAAGAGAAAATACAAAATATTCGCCACTCCATTGCCTGACCAATCAAGGAAGTCCTCCGATCCTCCCGCATGGAGCGCCCAGTGGTGCCGGAACACATCCTCCGGCGGCGCCGCCACTTCCGCGGTCCCGTCAATCTCCATCAAATAGGCAATCAGGTTGTTCTTCTCCGCCGCCGTCAGCTCATAACCCGTCGCCGACAAATCATGCGCCGAGCCGTCCTGCCCCAGCGCCGCTCCCGCATCAAACTGATCAAACACCGCCGCAATCGTCGCCGCACTGCCGTCATGCAAATACGGTCCCGCCGCATGCAGCCCCATCAAGGTCGGCGTATCGATCCCCGTTAGCGACCCCGCTCCACCCCCGAGCCGCTCTCCCGACGACGCCTTGATCGTCCCCACATCATGCAAGGTCACCGTCCCGCCCGCGCCATTGCCCACGGTGCTGTCCGTGAATCCCGTCGCCGGATTGTGACAAATGACACAACTCAGCGCATTCCCCGATGCCGGAACGAGCGTCCCCTCGAACAAACCCTTGCCCACCGATCCCGCCAGGGTCAGCGAATCATCCGCGTTCCGATGGGGACTCTTCTCGACCGAATCCGCTCCCAACGAAACCACATACGCCGCCAACGCATCCAACTCCGCACTCCGGTTGACATTGGCATCGCCGAGAGGAGGATTGGGACCGCCGGCACCCGCCAAAAACCCGGTGCCACCAAAAGCGTTTACCATATCAACTTCGAAATCCTGTATCTCGTCAAAATTACCGCTCCAATGCACGTTTCCATGCGCCATCCCCGCGCGCCCTCGCAAGTTGGTGGTGTTGCGCAACCCCTCACCACGATCCGTAAAGTCCCAGGTGCGCCCGTCGTCATCGCCGTCCTGATGACAAACGGCACAGCTGATGTAAGCGAAACCCATCCGAGGATCGGCGGCATTGTAAAACACTTGCTTGCCTAAAAGAACATCTGCCGCCATCGCTTCGACGGCGACGGTTCCAATGGTCGCAAGAGCAGGTGTCGAGAAATCTCCCTCCTCAAGCCCAAGCGTGAGATCGTGAACGGTAACGGTCCGATCCGTTAGGTTCTTGATGAACAGCCGGCTGGTGGACGCATCGACGCAGAGCCCTTGGGGCGCAAGCCCGGTCGAAAGGGTGGCCACGATCCCGCCCGAGAAGGTGTCGATGACCTTGACCTCGTTGCTCCCCTGTAGGGCCGCAAAAAGATAGTCTCCAAGGGGAGAAAACGCCAACGCGCTCGGCTGTGAACGATCATCGATATCGATGCGGTCCCCAAAGACCTCCGTGTTCGTGGCCAGGTTGATCTTGGAAACAATGGCGCGAACGGTGGTGTCAGCCGTAAGTGCCAAGCCGTCCCGAAAGTGCCCTCGTGCAATATTGTCCTTCTTCGACGTAACCCAAGCGAACTGACCAAATGGATCAATCGCGACATCCGCCAGGTAATTCGGAAGCCCGCGGCCGGTTACACCGTCATCCGAAGCGGTGGTATCTTCCGCAAGCGTGATGGTCTGCTGAAAGCCAATCCCCCCGTTGTCCGCATTGTCAAAAGAACGGACTTCCCCACTGGTGTCCGGGGAGATGAACCTTGTCACGAGAAACTCGTCGTTTCCGGAAGCCATCGCAATTGCCGTCGGGTTGGGCCCCGCATCCAGGTCGGCATCAACCTGCCTCGTCGAACCGTCGATCCGAACGACGCGACCGCTCCCCTTCAAAGTCACGTAAGCAAAGCTCTTAAGATTATTGAAAACGACATCGTGGGGACGTGAACCACGATGAAAAACAATCGTGTCGATCAAGACACCGGTGGTGCGGCTGCGCACTTCCAGCGTGTCGTCATCCAGACAGGTAATCCAAAGATTGCCGGCACTGTCCTGGGCAACACTGCGAGGGTCCTTTCCAACAGAAAACTCGAGAACCTTGGCCAGCGTGTCCGCGTTGATGACGGTGACGGTGTCGTTATCAGGATTGACGCAGTAAACCCGACGGTTCGCCTCATCACAGATGATCTGACTCGCCTTTGTGGGAGCCGCGCCCGCAGGAGCGGAGGCAACGGTGACAACAAACGATTTTGAACTAATCTGCGGCGTCGCGCTGCCGTCCCGCACCTGCACTAAAACCGAGTAGTGGCCGTTGCCGGCATAAGTATGACTGATGTTCGCATCAAGAGCACTCCAAGCCGTCACAGGAGTGCCATCCCCAAAATCCCACCGATACTCGAGGGACGGAGCGCCACCACTCGCAACAACAGAAAGGTTGGTCACAACACCCGCCGTCGCTGGATAGGGAGAGCTCGAGACATCCGTAACCAAAATCGGAGGAGGACCCCCTCCTCCCGCAGTCGTGAAATCAAAAGTGTATCCTGCAATCGTATTACCCGCCGCATCCGCAATACCACCGGCTTCAAGCGATACCCGATAGGTGGTGCCCGGAAGAAGATCCGCATGGGGAGTAAACGTAAGGATGTCTTTGTCAGAAGCATTCAGCGTTCCCGTGACGTCCGGACCGCCGGCCACAGGAAACACACGAAACGTCATCGGATTGATCGTCGCGTAATCGAGGGTCTCATGAATAATGACACCAATCCGACTCTTGATATTCTGGTTCGTCGCCCCGGCCGCCGGACTGTGATAAGCCACGGTAGGCGCATCCGTGTCGGGAGCCGCCTGGTGAGCATATATCTTCGCGGGATAGGGACCGCCCGCATCCGGGATGTTGCCTTGCTCGGAATTCTCCGCACTGACAATCAGGTTACCCAATGGAAGCATATACTCTCCCGCCTGATCGAGATAAGTATCGAGAAGGGTCGGCTCAAGATCACTGTCGAGCGGGGTCATGTCATACTTGCCACCCCCAAGAAACATGATGTCGTCCTGGAACTGAGCGTATCGCGTCCGCCCCGGCAATCCCGTGCTGAAAGTCCCTTCCCCATTCGTCTTCAGTACCCATCGCAAATTCGAAGGATCAGAGAAATCAACAAACGCACAGTCATCCCCATTCCCACCGCCCACGACATTCGGAAGAACAATGTAGTGCTTCCACACAAACGCCTCATAAGAAGGCGCGTCCTCAGTCCACACCGGATCGTTCCCGGAAATCAAATCAAGAAGAATGGGCGCAGTCGGATCGCTGATGTCATACGTCGCCACCGCCCGGGTGTCCTGCCCCAGGATACCCGCGACGATCAGAAGATTCCCAATGGGAATCGGAAAACCAACAAAGCCGTGATCATTCAGCGTCGCAATGGCAGCCGTGCTCACACGTGCATCCGCGATCTCGAGACGACTGTCGGAAAGACCGCTGTAGTAATGATACGGAAGAAGGTATGTGCTGCGCCCGCCACGCGAGCCGATCACGTATCCCGGCGGAGTTTCCCCGGTGATGTTGAGCATGTCGGAGACGTTATAATAGTCGTTGCCCGTTTGGTTGACCCGGTGATTCGGAAGAAGAACTTCGGACTTGTGCATCCCCCGAGCCGCTCCACTCCGCGCCACTTCAACCGGAGCCGCTGGATTCGAAATATCCCACACCTGGTGAGAATGGCTCGATCCGTCACTGGCCAGCGCACGGGTATCCGCCATCACATAACCATCAATGTAATCGAGAACAACCGTGCGAACCTGGCGATCAATCGGGTCCGCCCAAAACGAACCCAGTTCCGCTCCCTCGGTTTGAGTCACGTTGGGAAAACCGGGACCGCTTCCTCCCGTGATCCATTCTTTGACGAGATCGGTTTCGAGCTGGCCCAGTTCGACGAGGTCAAGAGCACGGTCGTAAATCAGAACTTCACCAACAAGCCCGTCAAGAAACCGGGACCCATTCGTCATTGTCCCAAGACGAACCGGGTTGGTCGTGGAGAAATCCGCGGGAGCCACCGTATCCGTCGTCACGCCCGCGTTCTTTGACTCCCAAAATCGCATTTCAGATGTGCCCGGGTCATATCGGAACGAGTAAACAATCGTGTCCCCATCCGCAATGTCCTCGCCCCCCGGATTAATCTGAACACCGCCTAGATAAATCTGCGGTGAACCATTGGAGCTGTATCGCATGCCAAATCCCGAGCCGACCGCGCTGGAGTTGCCAATGATGTCGTTCCAATTGCTGATATTCGCCGCGGATTTAAAGGCCACGAGAACGGTGAAACCGTTGCCGGAACTCTGGTCGAGCCAGGCATCCGAACCCGCCGCCGAAAACAACTCAAGGCTGTTGCGAGTCGAACCGAAATCGAGGCCCGTTCGACCGCTTTCAAAGGTCATCGCCCCGGGAAAACTGACGCCGCCGACGTGCGGCACGGCATGATTGCTGTTGCCCGACTGGTCGTCCCACTGGGTGACGGGATTTCCCGCAACACTGGTAGGGACCGAGGCGTCAAGATGCTGAAGCGCCGGAGTGGGCGGCGGTTCGGTCCACTTGGCAGCAAGAGCCGTTTCGATCTGTTGCACCTCCACAAGACTCAAAGAGGTGTCGTGCACAATCACCTCGCCAACCAGCCCATCCAGAAAACGGCTGCCGTTGGTGATGGTTCCAAGCCGAACGTCGGTGCCATTCGAGAAATCAGCCGCCGCCACCGAGCCGAAATTGGCAGTGGTGTTCTTCGAATCCCAAAAACGAAATTCCCCCGCCACCGGGTCATACCGAAAGGACAGCACGATCGAGTCGCCCGCCACTGCAGGCGCACCCCCTTGGGTGACCGTTGTCCCTCCCAGGTAAGCCCGCATGCCTCCGCCCCCAAGGATACGCAGGCCGAAAAAACCCGAACCTTGGCCGGAACTGTTCCCCAAGATGTCATTCGTGATCGTCCCACCCGCCGTCGTCACCCGCAACGCGACGAAAACACAAAACCCATTCCCGGAACTCTGATCCAACCACGAATCCGATTCTGCAGACGTAAACAACTGAAGCCCGTTGCGCGTCGCATCAAAATCCAAACCCGTCAACCCGCTCGCAAACGTCACCCCGCTCGGATAAGTCACGGTCCCAATATCCTGCAAGGCATGGTTCCCGCTCCCCGACTGATCATCCCACTGCGTCACCGGATTGGAACCCGTCACACTCGACCCAATCGACGCATCCAAACGCTGAATCTCCGCCGAATGGGCCGAGCTCAGAAAGCAGACGCAACAAGCCAATAAACTCAGCGCCACGCATGGGAGGGTTTTTGCGCTCACAGAGACACGACTATACATCAAATCAGCTCCAATCTGGACACCATTTCACCCCCAAATCCCTCACGCTAGACACTCCACGCACGCCGCCGTCTCTCCACCCCCATGCGCACCCCTCCTTCGAAAAAGACAAGCCCTCTCTGTCGCAACAATCCCAATTCTAGTCCTACAAATAACAAATCCCTCACAAAAAACAAAGACACCCACAATCGCCCACGCTTTATCACCAAAATCGAGTATAGATTGTCGTCCGGACCACGTTCCCTAATCACCATGACCAAGAACTCCCCCGCCCTTTTCCTCGTCGCGACCGGTTGTCTCCTCACGCCTGTCTCATCTCTCCTCGCAGAAAACCAATCAACCGATCAACCGAATGTCGGATCAATGCCTCCGTCCGCAAGACCCAATGTCATTCTCATGATGGCCGACGACATGGGCATGGGTGACACCAGCGCTTACCAGGATTTCACGGGCAACCCTGACAATGTCCAACTCGACACCCCGAACATGGAACGCCTCGCCCGGATGGGCGCACGCTTCACCGACGCCCACACCCCGAGCTCCCGATGCTCCCCGACTCGCTACGGCCTCCTCACCGGTCGCTACCCCTGGCGCAACCGCCTCAAGAACTACGTCCTCTTCGGTGTCCAAGGTGACCCCATGATCGAAACCGGTCGCCCGACTCTCGCCACCCTCTTCCGCGACCAAGGATACGGCACCGCCATGGTCGGAAAATGGCACGTCGGCCTGCGCTACACCCGCTCCGACGGATCGCCCGCCGCGGGCTGGCAGGATGCGGACCTCACGAAACCACTCCACACCACCCCCATCGACCACGGATTCGACTATGCCCGCTTCACCTCTCGCTCACACGCCACCTCCGGACCGGATGCAAAGGGCGGCGGAAAAAAGAAGAAAGACCACAACAAGGGCAATCCCAGCGGCCCGGATAACTCGAGAGGCCCGGGCCACGTCCACGACCGAATCGCCATCGCCGCCAGCGGCAACGGCAAGGAGCTCCGCACCACCGGCTCCGACGCCTATGTCCTCACCAAACTGGGCAGTCGCCATTCCGATCACGCACTAGAATGGATCAACGAGCAGGTCGGGAAGGAGAAACCCTTTTTCCTCTACTATCCCTCCAACTCCAACCATGGCCCATACACCCCCGACGATGCCATCGGCGGCGTCCCGGTCTCCGGCGCCTCGCGCACCAAGTCCGGCGAACCCATGGATGCGCGCCACGACTACATCTACGAAAATGACGTCGCCCTCGGTCGTCTCCTCGACTACCTCGAGGAAAACGACGACCCTCGCAATCCCGGCGCCAAGCTCATCGAGAACACAATCGTCATCTTCACCAGCGACAATGGCGCCGAGAAAAACAGCGACATCGCCTCCGGCCCCTTCCGCTCACACAAGGGATCGACTTATGAGGGCGGCCATCGCGTCCCCTTCCTCCTCTCCTGGCCCGCGGGCAAAGTCGGCGACGGCGACGCCGCCACCCCCGGCGCCGACACCGCTTCCCCGGTCGGCCACACCGACCTCTTCGCCACTTTTGCCGAAATCATCGGCTCCGAACTGCCCGACCTCCGCAGCGGCGAAAAAGGCGCCGAGGACAGCTACAGTGTTCTTACGGCCTGGCGAGGGAAGAATCTCAAAAACCGCCCTCCGCTCTTCTTCCACGACCACAAGGAAGCCGAGACGGACAAGGCGGTCTCGGCGCTGCGTCTCGACGATCCGAAAATCGGCGGTACAAAATACGCGGGCCAGTGGAAAATATTCTTCGACGCCACCCTCCTCCGCGCCGGCACCGCTACTCCCATAGAACTCTACGATCTGAAAAGCGACCAGCGGGAAGCCGACAACCGCCTTGCCGACCCCGAGCTCAAACCCCTCGTCGACCATCTCACCGAGCTCGCGCTGCTCCATCGCAATAGCGGCGGACACCGCACCGCGGCCATCGCACCCGCAGAGAGCACCACCATTCACTTCAACCGCATGGCGGCCCCCCAGCCCCGCGAGCTTGCCTCACCCCAAACCTTCAATGCCGGCACCAATGGCCGATCCATCCCCGTCGTAAAGGTCACCATGACCGCCGTTCACGGCGACAAGCCCCTCGAGAACGCGAGCTTCGCGCCCAACGCGCGAGGCATCGGGGTCGCCGGCGACTCCGGCAAATTCGACCAGGTCGAAAGCGGCGAGGCCATCCTCCTCTCCTTCGACCACGACGTCATCATCGAATCAGCCGGTATCGTCGCCGGTAACGGGAAAGCCGGCGGCTTCTACCAGGTCGGCAAGCACAATCCTCTCGCCATCTACTGCGTCGACGCCGACATCGATCCAAACTCCAAGGACCAAAGCGGCATCCTCAGCGATATCGGACTTCTCAAAAAAGGAGAAGTCCTCCGCCTCGACAGCACTCCCCATTACGGCACCGAAACCCCGGGCCAATGGCGCCTCCAAACCCTCACCTTCCGCCCTTACTCAAAATGAAGAACGCGCTCGTCGCTGTCGCCCTCGGCGCCTTCATCCTCGCCCCCCTATCCCTCAATGCGGAGGAGCGCCCGAATATTGTCGTGCTTTTTGCCGACGACCTCGGCTTCTCCGATATCGGCTGCTTCGGCTCCGAAATCGAAACCCCCAACCTCGACGCCCTCGCCGAAAACGGCCTCCGCTTCACAAACTTCTACAACACAGGCCGCTGCTGCCCCTCCCGCGCCTCCATTCTCACCGGCCTCTACTCCCACCAAGCCGGCATCGGACACATGGCCGGCGCCACCGATCTCCCCTCCTACCAGGATCACCTCTCGAAAAACGCCGCCACCCTCGCGGAAGTCCTCGGCGCCACCGGCTACCACACCATCATGACCGGGAAATGGCACGTCGGCTGGCGCGGCGACGGCTCACCCACCGCCCGCGGCTTCGACAAATTTTACGGCACCCGCGGATACATCGACTCCTACTACACCGTCGTCCCCCGCACCGAAATCTACCTCAACGACCAACTCATCATCCCCGTCACCGAAACCCCCATCAACCACCTCCACCCCGACCAGGAATGGTACACCACCGACGTCTTCACCGACTACGCCCTCCACTTCATCGACCAACACCTCGCTTCACACCAACCAAAGAACCAAAGAACAAAAGAACCGACTAACGAAAAAACGGCTCCGCCGTTTTTTCTATACCTAGCATACAACGCTCCCCACTTCCCCCTCCACGCCAAACCCCAAGACACCAAAAAATACCGCGGCAAATACCGCGACGGCTGGCAAAAATTCCGCGAGCAACGCCACCAAGCCCTCCTCGATGCCGGCATCCTCGACAAATCCGCCCGCCTCTCCCCCCTCGGCGTCCCCGATTGGAACTCGCTCACCGAAGAACAACGCGACGACCTCGATTTCAAAATGGCCCTCTACGCCGCCATCGTCGATCGCCTCGACCAAAACATCGGCCGCGTCGTCAATCACCTCCGCGATATCGGCCAACTCGACAATACCCTCCTCGTCTTCGTCTCCGATAACGGCGGCACCAAAGAAACCGGGCTCCTTGGCATCAAGGGAGACGCCCACACCGTCGACAATTACGACGACTGGGCTCGCGTCGGCGGATGGTCGTCCAGCTACGGCCAAGGCTGGGCTAATCTCTCCAACGCCCCCTTCCGCCGATACAAACGCGAGAACCACGAAGGCGGTATCAGCACACCCTTCATCGTCCACTGGCCAAACGGCATCGAAGCAAAAGGCGAACTCCGCCACCAAGTCGCCCATCTCATCGATCTCATGCCCACCTTCGTCGAAGCCACCGGCGCCGATTACCCGAAAAAATTCGACGGCCACGATATCCAACCCATGGAAGGTACAAGCCTCATCCCCGCATTCGCCTCCAACAAATCCAAACCACGCACCCTCTACTTCGAGCACGAAGGTCATCGCGCCGTGCGCGACGGCGACTTCAAACTCGTCGGCCAAGCCGAGGGCCCTTGGGAACTCTACAACATGAGTAAGGACCGGGCTGAACTAGCCGATCTCTCCAAGAAGGACCCCGAGAAGTTCGCCGAACTAAAAAGCAAGTGGGACACCTGGGCCGGTCGCGTGGGCGTCGTCCCCCCCGAAGTCCAGAAAGAGGCACGGCAGAAATACAACAACCGTCGCAACGAAAAGCGCAAAGCAAATGCCGAGGCCGCCCCGACACCCCCGGAAGGAAAAATGAATGTGCCCGGTGAACTCATCTTCTCAGAAAACTTCGACCCGAAAACCGTCTCGGATCGCTGGGGATACAAAGCCAACTTCGCCCTCCGCGGCGGCGGCCTCCAACGCACCGAATTCGCTCCCACCGAACCCATGCGCGTCTTCCTTAAAGACGCCGAATTCCACAACACCATTATCCAGTTCGACTTCAAATTCTCAAAACAGACCACCGACCTCCGCCTCGTGACAGGTAGCGGAGGCGGATACAACTCTGTCACGCAAATCCACCCCGGCCACTTTCAAATCAATACGCCCGTCGATCGCGACGCCGGCATCGTACCCTCCCAGATCGGCGACTGCCCGCGCGAATACCCCGTCGACCAATGGCAAACCATGACCATCGAATACTTTGACGACGAAATAATCGCCTCGATCAACGACAAGGAATTCGTCCTCGGCCAACACCCCATCATCGATCGCACCCGCAGATACTTCGCCTTCCAGTTCGACCTCCCCGGCGGGTCCATCGACAACGTCCGCGTCTGGGAAGCAACCGCCCAACGCGACGACTGGCCAAAAACCCGCAAAACCCTCGCCGCCGCCCAATCCGAACGTACCCCCGTCACTCGCAATCCCGCCGACCGGTACAGGCTGGAATACATAAACCTCAAATCCCGTCTCACCCTCGAAGACAAAAAATACCGCGACCTCGTCGCCAAACACGCCAAGCTCGACGCCGCACTCAAAGCCGATTACCCCCACGCCTTCAAAACCCATAAGGAACTCAACAAGTCCATCGCCAACACAAAGAAAGAGCTCAAAGAAAAAAATCCCGACTTCAAAGACATGGAGGTGGCCGTCCATAAAGCCCGCAGAGCAGAGGACGAATACGTCGTCTCCACCAAGCCGTCCCTCGCCGACCTCCCCAAACACCGCTACCCCTCCGAACTCGGACAGGTCCGCCTCGAACTCGAACAAAACGACGACAAAAAACTCGCCGCCCTCGTCGTCGAAACCGCGAAACGCCAGGCCGCCCTCGAAAAACGCTTCCCCGAAGCCTTCGCCAGCGTCGACGCCGCCGTCGAAAAACGCCAAGCCGACCGCAAAGCCCTCAACGACGATCCCGCCTTCCAAAAACGCAACCAAGCCGTCGTCGACGCCCATCACGCCATCAAAGACTACGAAAACGCCGCCCATCCCAACCTCGCCGACCTCGCGGCTGCATCCAAAGACTACCTCGACTCTCTAAAATCGTCTTCGAAACCGTGACCCCCACTCGCCGGATCATCTTCTCGGTCCTCGCCGGCCTGCTCTTGCTCGCCGCCGACGTGCCCGCAAAATCATCGCCAAAGGTTCTTTTCATCGCAGGACCCGGTAGCCACGGATACGGCGCCCACGAATTCCGCGCCGGCGCCCTCCTCCTCGCCAACGAACTCGACGCCTCCAACCTCAAGATCGAAACCGCCGTCTCCGAATACGGCTGGCCAAAAGACGATGCTGCTTTCGATGGCGTCACCTCCGTCGTCATGCTCTGCACCGGAGAAGACGCTCACCTCCTCAACGACCACTTGGATTTCTTCGACAAGCTGGCCGACAAAGGCGTCGGACTCGTCCTCATCCACACCTCCACCATTACGACGATCGGCCCGCCCGGCGAACACTTCATGAAATGGGTCGGCGGCTATCACGAACTCTACTACTCCGTCGTCCACACCTGGGAAGCCACCTTCGACTCCCTCCCCGAGCACCCCATCACCCGCGGCGTGAAACCCTTCGTCTTTGACGACGAATGGTATTTCCACATGCGCTTCCGCCCCGGTCTCGAAAACATCACGCCCATACTCTCCGCCCATCCCAAACGCGACGACGTCATGAATCTCAAAAGCGGCAAACTCAAAGGAGATGACCAAGTCAAAGACGCCGTCGCCCGCGGCGAAATCCAACACGTCGCCTGGGCCTTCGAACGCCCCGATGGCGGCCGCGGCTTCGGCTTTACCGGCGCCCACAACCATTGGAGCTGGGCCGACACGAACTACCGTAAGCTCGTCCTCAACGCCATCGTCTGGACCACCCACGGCGAAGTCCCCGAAGACGGCGTCCCCTCCGCACCCCTCACGCTCAACCAACTTCTCGCTCACCAGGATTACAATCCCAAGGTCGGCATGACCCTCGATGATGTCCTCGCCGCCATCCCCGCCCCCCTCGCCGACTCTAACGAAGAGCCAAACTTCCAACCGCGCACCCTCCTCACGTGGAACGACGACGCCCCTCCAGGCACCACACGCATCGCCTTCCTCGCCGGCTCCCGCAGCGGCGAATACGGCACGCTCGAAAGCTACGCCGCATCCGTCCTCCTCGGCCGTGAACTCGAAGCGGCCTTTCCCAATCTCGACGTCGCCGTGTTCGCCCGCCCATTCCCAAAAGAAATCTGGGACGAACTCACCCACGCCGACGCCGTGGTCTTCCACACCGAGGAAGGCTCACCCAATCCACTCGACAAAGGCCCCAAACCCGTCGCCGAACTCATCGCATCCGGCATCGGCGCCGTCGCGCTCACCGGCTCCCTCGTCGCGAACCCCGGCAATGGAGAACTCCTCCTCGAGACCATCGGCGCCCGCGCCACTTCACCCGCCCAATTCAAAGATCGCCGTATCCACTTCGACTCCCTCCCCGATCACCCCGTCTGCTACGGCGTCGCCCCCTTCGAAATCGAAGACGCATGGCTCGCCCATCTCGAACTCGCCGACACCCTCACTCCCCTCCTCGCCGATCCCGACACAAACGCCCCCCTTCTCTGGATCAACGAAACCGAATCCGGAAACCGCATCGTCGGTCACGCCGGCGGCTTCCACCACTTCGCCCTCGCCAATCAAAACTACCGCCGCCTCCTCCTCAACGCCATCGCCTGGGCCGCCGGCCTCAATATCCCGGAACAAGGCACCCCCGCCGAAACGCTCTCCCTCAATTCCCTCAAGCAAAACCAAAACCACCGCCCTCCGGGAAATATCAATTGGAACGAATACCGCGGCCGCTTCGGTATCACCGACTGAAACAAAGTGAAAACAAAACCACTCATCACCATCATCTGCGCCCTCTTCCTCCAGGCCGCGTCAGCAGCCGACCGATCAACCCCGGCGCAGCCGAACTTTATCGTCATCCTAACCGACGACCAAGGCTGGGGCACCACCTCGGCTCTCTACGACCCCAACGTTCCTGAATCCAAGAGCGACTTCTTCCAAACCCCCAACATCGAGCGCATCGCCGACGCCGGCATGCGCTTCACCCAAGCCTACTCGGCCCATCCAAACTGCTCCCCCTCCCGCGCCGCCCTTCTCACCGGCCGCAGTCCCGCCGCCCTCCACTTCACCGACATCTGCAACCGCAACACCGGCCCCCTCTACGAGGGCAACCGCCTCATCCCCCCGCAACACATCAACGCCCTTCCCGCAGAGGAAAAGACCATCCCGGAGCTGCTCAAGGCCGCCTACCCCGAATACGCGACCGCTCACTTCGGTAAGTGGCACCTCGCCGGCGGTGGTCCCGAAGCCCACGGCTTCGACGACGGCGACGGCTCTACGAGCAATCGCGAGGGCGGCATCAAGGCCGGCGTGCCAGGCGACCCCAAACGAGTCTTCGGCATCACTGAACGCTCCATCGACTGGATGGAGAAACAGGTCGCCGCGAAGAAACCCTTCTACCTCCAGGTCTCCCACTACGCGACCCACCTTCCCTACATCTCCCTCCCCGAGACGACGGCTCGCTTCGAATCTGCTGCCCCCGGCCCACGCCACAATAACGTCCCCTTCGCCGCCATGATCGCCGACATGGATCAATCCATCGGCCAACTCCTCGACGCCCTCGAGGCTTCCGGCGTCGCCGACAATACTTATCTCATCTACACCGCTGACAACGGAACCTATCCCACCGACGATCCCGCCAACGTGAACGGCCCCCTCAACGGAAGTAAAGCCACTATCTGGGAAGCCGGCGTCCGCGTCCCCTTCATCGTCACCGGTCCCGGCATCAAACCCGATTCCATCTCCCGCCAACCCGCCATCGGCTACGACATCCTTCCCACCATTTGCGAACTCGCCGGCGTAACAAACGTCCCAAAATCCGTCGAAGGCGGCAGTCTCCTCCCCGCCCTCCACAAAAGGGGTAAAATCACCCGATCACGCAATGCCCTCCACTTCCATTGGCCGCACTATCAGCACCAGAAGGTTTCCAAACCCGACTCCACCATCATCGCCGGTAACCACAAGCTCCACTACTGGTGGGAAACCGGCGACCTACACCTCTACAACCTCAAGGACGACCTCGCCGAGGCCAACAACCTCGCCGGTTCCCAACCCGAAAAAGCCGCCGCCCTAAAAAAGCAACTCTTCACCTACCTCGAAGAAATCAACGCTCAGCTCCCTGAAGAAAACAAGAACTACGACCCCGCTACCGATCCCGCCCTCAGTCGGCGCGGCAAAACCAATTAGCCCATTCACAAGATCGACTCCCCGTCGGTCCCACCCTAAAACTCGAATCACCATGAACATCCGCCTCACCATCCTCCTTCTCTCCATACTTTTCCTTCATACCGCGCCAGCCGCCAACCGGGCAACTGAAGAACCGAGCAACCGAGCAACGGCCGCGCAGCGGCCAAACATCATCCTTATTATGGTCGATGACATGGGATTCTCCGACCTCGGCTACCACGGAGGAGAAATCGACACCCCGAACATCGATGCCCTCGCCCATGGCGGCGTCCGCTTCTCCCACTTCTACAACTCCGGCCGCTGCTGCCCCACCCGCGCCACCCTCATGACCGGCCTCCACCCCCACGAAGTCGGCATCGGCCACATGACCCAGTCACCCACCAAACTCAGTGGCGAAGGTAAACCACCCGCCTACCAAGGCTACCTCAACCGCAATGGCGTCACGATCGCCGAAGCCCTCAAACCCGCCGGATACGCCACCTTCCTCGCCGGCAAATGGCACCTCGGAACCCACGACGAAGACCGCTGGCCTCTCCAGCGCGGCTTCGAAAAATTCTACGGCTGCGTCCCCGGTGCCACCCGCTTCTTCTCCCCCATCGAACCCCGCCACATCAATATCGGGAACGAGATCGATACCGAACTCAAATCCACCACCGACCGCCCCTACTACACCACCGACGCCTTCACCGACCACGCCATGCGCTTCATCGAAGAAGAAATCGAAGACGAGAATCGACCTTTTTTCCTATACTTGGCCTACACCGCCCCCCACTGGCCTCTCCAAGCACACGAAGAAGATATTGCCAAATACCGCGGCAAGTACCGCGAGGGCTGGGACAAACTCCGCGAACAACGATACCAAAAACAAATCGAACTCGGCCTCGTCGATCCCGCGTGGAAACTCTCCCCCCGCGATGAACAGGTCCCCGCTTGGGATTCCCTCGACGAGAAAAAACAAGACGAAATGGACCTCAAAATGGCCATCTACGCCGCCATGATCGATCGGGTCGACCAACGCATCGGTGACCTCGTCGCCTTCTTAAAGGAACACGACATCTACGACAACACCCTCATCATGTTCCTCACCGACAACGGCGCCTGCGCCGAAGGCGGCGTTCTAGGTCGGGGCGAATTCTACGACATCGACAAACGAAATCAGGAATCCGGCAACGCCTACGGCCGCGCCTGGGCCAACGCTTCCAGCACCCCCTTCCGCCTCTACAAACACTTTTGCCACGAAGGCGGCAGCGCCACCCCCTTCTTCCTCCACTGGCCCTCCCGCATCAAACCAAGCGAAGACTGGTATGACTCCCCCGCCCAACTCATCGACATCATGCCCACCGTCCTCGAACTGGCCGCCGCCGAGTATCCCAAAAAATTCCAAGGAAACAATATCCTCCCCCTCGACGGCATCACCCTCGCCCCCGCCTTCGACGGCAAACCCCTGGACCGCGCCAACCCGATTTTCGTCGAGCACGAAAATAACGCCTTCGTCCGCGACGGCGATTGGAAACTGGTCGGCAAAGGCGTCTCTCCCGCAAAAGGCGTTCAGGAAGACAAGTGGGAACTCTATAACCTCAAAGACGACCGCACCGAACTCAACGACCTCTCCGCCCAACTCCCCGAAAAACGCGCCGAACTGGCAGGCCTCTGGTCCGACTGGTCCCAACGCGCCAAAGTCTTCCCGAAGGAGAACGAGAAACCGAAAACCAACAAGTCTAAAAACAAAAACTAGCCCGGACCCAGCCCTCGCTCAGCCTTCGGATTCCTCCGCCTCTTCAGGTCCCCCCACGGAAGACTTCTTCTCTCTGAAGAACACCCAGAAAAGCACCAGGACCGCCGCCATAGACAAAGACGGCACCAACCAATAGTCCCGCCACGCTGCCGCGTCCTCTCCCGGAACCCCATAGCGCGAGCCGAGCCAGCCCACGAAAATCTGCGAACTCAGGAAAAAACCGATCCCCTGGGTAAACACCACCAGCAACCCCTGCGCCTGCGCCCGCACCGCCTCACCCACATGCTTGTCGACATACAAATACCCAGACACAAACACAAAATCATAACTGAACCCGTGCAATAACACCGCCACCACCAGCATCGTCATCATCGCCGCACCCGTCGATGTCGCCGCCCCGGAAAAAAGCGCAAATCGCACCGCCCAACACAAAAGCCCAGCGATCATCGTCCACTTGATCCCAAACCGCTTGATAAACACCGGAAGCACCACCGCCAGCACAACCAACTCCGCCATCTGCCCCATCGTAAAAAAAGCACCCGACCGCTCGATCCCCAGGAAGTTCACAAAGGGACTCCCCAAAACCCAGTAGGGCATCATCCCCATCGACGCAAAAAGCGACGCCACCATGAAAACAGCAAACGCTCGCTTCCGAAAATACGGCCACGTCCCCACCCCACACAGTTCCCCCATCTTCAATGGCGCACCCCGGCCCGGTGGCGGCGTCCGCGGAAGCCGAAAACTGTAAAGCCCCACCGCGAAGGCCGCCGCCGCCGCCGTATAGAACTGCACCGGCGTCTCCTCCGCCTGAAACCACAAACTCACCACCCAACCCGCCACAATCCATCCCGAAGTCGCAAAAACACGCACGATCGGATACTCGCGCTCCGCGTCCGCCAAATGCTTCAAACAGATCGTGTTCGATAATCCCAGGTTCGGCATGAAACAGAGGGTGTGCCCCAGCAACAGAGCCACGAATATCCACTGCGTCTCCGGTGCGGCAAACTGAGGTGCCACCGCAATGAACACGCCGCTCAAAATCAACAATACCCCCTGAAGCTTCTCCGCATTCACAAAGCGATCCGCAAATACCCCCATGAAAAATGGAGTCACAATCGCCGCGATCGGCGCCACCGAATAAGCCCACCCGATCGCCCGGGCATCGAACTCACGCACGGTCATGAATGTGCCCATGGTCACGTACCAGGCGCCCCAAACAAAAAAGAGCACAAACATCATCACGCTCAGTTCCACATACAACCCGAGCGGTGATCGCTTTCGCCCTTGCCCCTGCGCCGTGCTCATCGCCACGGATCATGCCTAACCACAACCAAAGGAGCAAGCCCTACGCACGCACGCATCCACCACGACAGAATTCCACTGGACCCTCCCCCCGTCGCGCTCTAGAACTGAACCCCAATACTATGAGCGACGTCATTAAAATCCTGAACGTCGGCGCAGGGTTCATGGCCACCCTCCACGCCAAAGCATACCAGCAAATCGATGGCGTCCAAAACGTCGGCATCGTCACCCGTAACCTCGATAGCTCCCAAAGCCTCGCCGATACCCTAGGCGGCGAGATTTCCCGCTTCACCGATTTCGATGAAGCCCTCGAAAAAACCAACCCCGACGCCGTCGCCATCAGCACCTATACCGATTCTCACTACCACTACGTCTCCTCCGCCCTCGAAAAAGGCCTCCACGTTTTCGTCGAGAAACCCCTCGCCGAAACCATGGAACAATCCCGAGAACTCTTCGACCTCTCCAATCGCGTAGACCGCAAACTATACGTCGGATACATCCTCATGACCCATCCCTCGTGGATCAAGTTTACGGAGATCGCCCACGATCTCGGCAAACCCCTCGCCATGCGCATGAACCTCAATCAACAGGCCCGCGGCGAATTCTACGATACCCTCTACAATATCATGCAGGTGCAATCCCCCATCGTCGACTGCGGCGTCCACTACGTCGATATCATGTATCAAATGGCCCAATGCCGCCCCGTACGCGTCCACGCCATCGGCTGCCGCAATTGGGACCTCGTCCCCGAAGACATCTGCAACTACGGCCAACTCCAAGTCGAATTCGAAGACGGCTCCGTCGGATGGTATGAAGCCGGTTGGGGACCCATGATGAGCGAAACCGCCTACTTCGTAAAAGATATCGTCGGCCCCGACGGCGCCGCTAGTATCTCCGTCGAAAAAGGTCGCTCCGACGACAAAGATCATCACGCCGAAGCCGGCACGATCATCAGGCACTTCGCCGAACAAAAAGACAAGGAGTTCGTCCACGAAGACGAGATCATAAAAATCGATGAACCCGATCACGAAGGCCTCGCCCTCCTCGAACAACAAGCCTTCATCGACTGCATCAAAAACGATACCGATATGACACCCCACCAGGACCGCGTCATGACCAGCCTGCAAATCGTCTTCGCCGCCGACCAGTCACAAAAGACTAAGCAAGTCGTTGAAATTTAGCCGATTGGATCACTGAGCCCGCGATGAAATCGATCGATCTCTCAAACAAACTCGCCGTCGTCTCCGGTGGCGGCGGAGAAATCGGATATGCCTTGTGCCGAGGCTTGGCCGACGCCGGCGCCAAGGTCGTCGCCATCGATGTCAATTTGGATCGCATCGACCAAAACGAGGATCAAATCTCCGGCATCACCTGCGACCTCAGAGATTCGTCGCACATCAAAGCAACCGCTTCACAAATCGCTTCCGATCACGGCAGCATCCACATCTTCGTCCACGCCGCCGGGATCAACATCGCCGCGCCCGCCGCCGATCTTGATGACGACGATTGGGACGCCGTCTTCGACGTGAATCTCAAAAGCGCCTTCCAGTTAACCCGTTCGCTTCTCCCGCACTTCTCGTCCGAGTCCACCGGAAAAATCGTCTTCATCTCCTCCATCTCCGCAAAACTCGGTTATCCCGGTCTCCATGCCTACACCGCATCCAAGGGCGGCCTCGAAGCCCTCGTCCGAAACCTCGCCACCGAGTTGGCCGCACAGAATATCTGCGTCAACGGCATCGCCCCCGGCACGACGAGAACGGGAATGACCCGCGGCCTCTGGGAAGACAAAGCAAAGTGCCACGCCCACGAGGCCACCATCCCCCTCGGACGTATGGCCGATTGCAATGACCACGTCGGCCCCCTCCTCTTTCTCGCCTCCGAACTCTCCGACTACGTCACCGGCCAGATTCTCTGTTCCGACGGTGGACTGACCTCTGTCCAAGCCGACTTCATCGATACAAAATTGCGAAATTCATGAGCAAGGAACTGGAAGACGAGGTCGCTATCATAACCGGTAGCACGAGCGGTATGGGCGAAGCCATCGCCCGTCGCTTTGCCAAAGAAGGCGCCGCCGTCGTCATTAATGGCACTCACCAGGAACGAGGCGCCGCTGTCGAAAAAAGCATCAATGACAACGGAGGCAATGCCCTCTTCTACCAAGCCGATGTCTCCAAAGCCGACGAGGTCGAAGCCATGGTAAACGCCGCAGTCGACCACTTCTCCAAACTCACCATCCTCGTCCCCAATGCCGGCATCCTCGGAAACGGCTTGGCCACCGAGATCAGCCTCGAAACCTGGCACGACACAATCGGCGTGAACCTCAACGGCGTTTACTACCTCTGCCGATACGGCCTCCCCCACCTCATCGAGGCCGGCGGCGGCACGGTGGTGATCAATGCCTCCATCGCCAGTTTCAAAAGCTTCCCCCAACACCCCGCCTACTGCGCCTCGAAAGGCGCCCTCATCCCTCTCACCAAAAACCTCGCCCACGACTACGCCGAACACCATATCCGCGTCAACGCCCTCTGCCCCGGCCCCGTCGATACCCCCCTCATCTGGGACTCCGTCAAAGCCTTCCCCAACGCCGATACCATCATCGACGAAACGATCGCCATGACCGCCGCCAAAAGACTCGGCACCCCGGAAGACATCGCCGATGCCGCCCTCTTCTTCGCCAGCAAGCGATCCAGCTTCGTCACCGGCGCCTCCCTCGTCATCGACGGCGGAGTCATGATCTGAAACCCCGATTCCAACCAACGTGCACCGCCGCCATTGGCTCAAATCAAGCGCCGCCACCGCGCTCGCCACCCTGTCGCCCCCTCTCCGCACCCTCCTCGCCGAAAACCCTAAACCCCTCAACATCCTCTACGCCGTCAAATACCAGATGATTCGCGACGGCCAAACCCCACTCGAAAAATTTCATATCCTCGAAAAAGCCGGCCTCGACGGCACCGAAGTTACGACCTCCCACAAACTCGACCACAACGCCGTCCGCGACGCCTCCCGCGAAACAAAGCTCCCCGTCCACGGCATCATCAATAGCTCCAATCCCGAAATCATCCCCGCCCTCGAACTCGCCAAATTCTACGACGCCACCTCCGTCCTCGTAGTCGCCGGCGATGACGACGATTCCCTGTCCTACGATCAGAAATTCGCCCACTGGCAGAAACTCATCCACAAAGCCCTGCCCCTCGCCGAAAAAACCGACATCAAAATCGCCATCGAAAACGTCCGCAATACCTTCCTCAAAGAAGCCGAAGAAATGGCCCGCTTCATCGATAGCTTCCAATCCCCCGCCGTCCGCTCCTACTTCGATACCGGAAACACGATCACCTGGACCGAACAAAGCGCCGCCCACTGGGCAAAAGTCCTCGGCCACCGCATTTACAAACTCGATATCAAAGACCGCGGCCACCCCCAATTCGGCGATCCCAAACTAAAACGACCCGGCGTCACCACCGGCACCGACGACGGCGAAGTAAACTGGCAAAGCATCCGCCAAACTCTCCGCCAACTAAACTTCTCCGGCTGGGCCACCGCCGAAATCAAAGGCGGCAACCTCCCCCACCTCAAAGCGACCGCCCAATGGATGCGCTCCATCCTGAACCCCGATCGCTCAGGCAACCACAGAGCGAACCAGGTCAGAATACCGGTGGCAAACTCCTCCCTAACGGAGTAACTTTCTTCCACTCCTTCAGCCGAACCGATGCCGGAAATCTTGTCCCGGCCCGCTATGGCAATGAACGCGCCAAACGAAGGAGAAAACCACGAGCACCGCGACCGACTTACGGTCGACTCCTCTTCCTGGTGGCGGGAGGGCGCCGCTTTCGCCTTCGCGCTCGTCGTCGCCCTCTGGAACCAATGGGACGCGCGCGACCTTCTCTGGGGCGCCTGGGCCGCAGCCGTCGTCTCCGGATTCGTCCTCCTCTCCCTCCCCAGCCTCTTCATCCTGGTCCCCGGAAGCGAACGTCTCCTGAAACGCGACGAAGAAGAAAAAGAAGTCAAAATGGGTTTCTTTGGAAGAATCTTCGGCGCGTGTTTCCTCATCGCCTTCATCGCCGCCCCCATCACCAGCTTCCTCGTCATCCTCGGAATGTTCCTCAGAGGAATCGCCCCCGAACCCGTTGCCGAAGAGTTCTATACCATTCCATACCTCAGAGAAGCCTTCGCCTTCGCAATCAAAAACTATTGGCCAGTCGTTCTCATCGTCACCATCACCGAAGTCTGGCGAACCATCGTGGTAATGCGCGACAACGCCACTCCACGATTCATCATCGTCCCCATCGCCGATTTCCTTCGCCTCCTCGGCCTGAGCATCATCCTCGGCATCCTCATAGCCGTCGGCTCTTCCACCCTCGCCGTCATTCCCGCCCTCGCCATCCTCTTCATCCCCCCGGAAGCCATTTTTAACTTTTTCGAAAACCTCGACTCCGGACGACGCCGGGAAAACCCCTCGTCTTCATAAGATCAGTCACCCTATTCCATCGGGTTGACCTGCTCCCAGCCTCAGTGCAACTTGGGCCTGCAACCTCTCTTCCATGAACGACCCCCGACCTCTCTTCAACGCGGTCTTCGCGTCCCTAACCATCGCCCTGCTCGCCTCCACCCAGGCCGCAACCAAACCAAACATCGTCTTCGTCCTCTTCGACGACATCGGTTACGGCCAACCCCCCTCATACCGCGAGGCCTCCGGCTTCAACACTCCCAACATCGACCGCCTCGCCCGCGAAGGCATGCGCTTCACCGATGCCCACTCCGCCGCCGCCAATTGCACCCCCACCCGATACGGCATCCTCACCGGCCGATACCCCTCACGCATCGGCCAATTCGGCGTCGTCCAAACCTTCTCACCCCCTATCATCCCCAAGGATCGCCTCACCGTCGCCTCCTTCCTCCAGTCCCAAGGTTACGACACCGCCTGCATCGGCAAATGGCACCTCGGCATGAATTGGACAACTTCCAAACCCGGAAAAGGAAAAGGCGTAGAAGAGCCTCTCCCCATCGGGGCCAAAATGAACGACGGACCCAACGCCCTCGGATTCGATTACTTCTACGGCTTTACCCACGCCCGCAATATCCAAACCATCATCGAACAAGATCAAGTCGTCGAAATCGTCGAAGAAGTCGAAAACCAACCGTTGATGACCAAGAAAGCCGTCGCATGGCTACGATCAAAAGCCGATTCCGATAAACCCTTCTTCCTCTACTTCCCCACTTGCCCCCCGCACAACCCCATCGTCCCCGCCCCCGAATTCGAAGGCAAAGGCGGCATGCAGGATTCGAAAGAATCAAAATACGCCGATTGGGTCTACCAAGGCGATCACATGCTCGGCGAAATTCTCGATACCCTCGAAGAAATCGGAAAAGCCGACAATACACTCGTGATCGCCACCGGTGACAACGGCGCCGCCGGACGCGCCTACCCGCCTCTGCGCGCTTCCAAAAGCAGCATCTACGAAGGCGGCCATCGCGAACCCTTCGTCGCCCGGTGGCCCGGAAAAATCACACCAGATTCGGTCTGCGACCAAACCATTTGCCTGAACGATTTCTTCGCCACCTGCGCGGACCTCCTCGATCAACCCCTTCCCGACAACGCCGCCGAAGACAGTTTCAGCATCCTGCCGCTCCTCCTCGAAGAATCCCAGGACACCGTCCGGCCCAACACCATCCACCAAGCACCTGCCGGACTCGCCCTCCGCCAGGGACCATGGAAACTCATTTCCCTCAGAAACGGCACCCGCGAACTCTACAACCTCGAATCCGATCAAAGCGAAACTCAGGACGTCTACGAATCCCAACCCGAAGTCGCCCAACGCCTCACCACCCTCCTCGATCAAACCATCCAAAACGGGCGCAGCAACCCCGGCCCACCTCAACCAAACGACTTCGACTTCTCGAAATTCCTGACCGGGCCGGACGAGCCAAAGCAGAAAAAAAAGAAACGGAGCGACTAATCTTCGATTTCGAACCCCTCCCTCAATCAACTCCCCATCCCACCGTAACCGGCTGAAAATCCGTGATTTCCCCGGTTTTCCCTTGTTTCTTGGGCATTCTACCACCCGATATTATGTCCATTCGCCCCCAATAAAGACGTATAAGCGACGAATCCCCTCTCCATCCAATTCTCGGTCACAAAACCACCCAATAGCATCAGCCATGAAATTTTACCCCAGCCGCGCCCTTACGATCGCCTGCCTCCTCGCCGTCGGCATCACTACCAGCGCTTTCGCTGATCTTCCCGAACGCACCCAGACCCGCGAACCGCTCTCGCAAGCCGAAATCGAAAAGCGTGCCTACGAGATCGATGTCATGATCGCGAAAGGCTTTCAGGAACAAGGGATCCGGCCCGTTGGCGACGCCACCCCCGAGCAGTTCGTTCGTCGCCTCTACCTCACCGTCCTCGGCCGCATCCCCACCTACGAGGAAACCCTCGCCTACCTCGAAGACGAGAATCCCAACAAGAACGCAATCCTCATCAATCAACTCTTCGACTCCCCCGGACGCGTCAGCCACGACTACAACTACTGGCTCGACGTCCTCCGCGCCACCAACGATCTCGGAGCCTCCAACGCCGATGGCCGCCCCTACTTGATGTTTATCTACAATTCGATCGCCACGAACAAACCCTACGACCAGTTCGTCCGCGAACTGCTCACCGCAAGTGGTGGTGGCTGGGAAGTAGGCAACGCCTCCGGAGCCGTCGGCTACTTCGAACGCGACAAAGGCATGCCCTTGGATAACATGTCCAATACCATGCAGATCTTCCTCGGCACCCGCATGGAATGCGCCCAGTGCCACAACCACCCCTTCAACGAAAACATTACCCAAAAAGATTTCTTCCACACCGCCGCCTTCACCAATGGCCTCATGCCCGCTATCAGCGGCGATCGCAAAAGAGAGATCATGATGGGCGCCAACTTCGATGACCGGCGCGAAAAAGATTCGATGGATGCCAAACTCTACCGTGTCTCCCAATTCATCGAAGACAATATCCTCGGATTCGGCGTCTCCGGTGGCGGCGACGGCGTCATCAAGTTGCCGATGGATTACCAATATCGCGATGCCGATCCCAATGAGATCATTGGTATGGAGAGCCCTTTCGGAGATCGCGTCCGGAACCGCGCCGAACCCATCGACGATAGTCGAGCCCAGTTCGCCACATGGCTCACCGCAGATACCAATCCCAATTTCGCCAAAGTCATCGCCAACCGCATGTGGAAACGCGTCATGGGCTACGGGATTATCGAGCCCGTCGACAATCTCGATCGGGATTTCACGATCTCAAATGAGAATCTCCTTAACTACATCACCCGCCTCGTCGGCGACCTCGATTACGACCTCACCGAGTTCCGCCGCGTCCTCCACAACACCAAAACCTTCCGCCAGCAGCCAAATACCGGAGAACATACTCCCGGCGCTCCCTACTACTTTCAAGGCCGCCTCCTCTCCCGCATGACCGCCGAGCAAATCTGGGACTCTCTGATGGCAACCATTGTCCCGAACGTTGACCAACGCATCGGGAACGCACGCCACGCCCATATTACCTACCGAGGCCGGCCCGTTCTCGTTGGCAAGAAGGATATGTATTCCCTCTATGAGGAAGTCGTGAATCTCGAGAACGGCCAATACAAGAAATGGATTCAAAACCTCTATAATGAAATGGAGGCCGATTCCGGAGGAGACGGGTCGCGCGGCAAGAAGAACGCCGCCATGGAAGACTCGATGATGATGACAACAAGCACCGAAACCGGCGCCGTCAACGATCCCCGTTGGTCAAGTTATGATCGTGACCTGTTACGTGCATCGGAACTCCCTTCACCAGCTCCCGCAACCCACTTCCTTCGCAAATTCGGCCAGTCCGCCCGTCTCACCATCGAGGGCGCCACCAAGGAAAGCGATGTCACCCAAATCCTCTCCCTCATCAACGGAGAAATAAACAAACAGGTCATCGGGAATTCCAATTCCCTCATCTACCAAAACATCAAGAAAGCGGATACCCCCGAAGACAAAGTCGACGCCGCCTTCCTCACCATTCTCAACCGACGAGCCACCGAAAAAGAACGCGACCTGTTCCTCGCCAACGTCGAGAAAAACGGCGACCGCGGCTACGACAATCTCGTCTGGGCCCTCTTCAACTCGAGCGAATTCCTCTTCGTACAGTAACCAAACAAACACCACCACCACTTTAAATCAGACACCACCAACTATTATGAACATCAAATTGAACGAACTCGGTCGGCGCCAATTCATGGCGGACGCAGCTTCCAAATTTCTCGGCGTGGGACTGCTCCCCATGTCCGCAAGCTCCCTTCTCGGCGCGACCGGCCCCTCCCGGTTCACGCCAAATCGCCCGAAGGCCGCAAAAAATGTCATCTTCTTGAACATGACCGGTGGCATGACCCACCTCGATACCTTCGATCCCAAGGACGCCAAAGACGTCATGGGGAGCACCGAACCCATCGCCACCAACGTTGACGGTATCCGCCTCGGACACTATTTCGAGAAATTGGCCAACCACGCCGATAAACTCGCGATCATTAACTCAATGCACACGACACAGGGAGCACACGCCCAAGGGCAATACGTCTTGCAACGCTCCTACGCCCCGCGCGGCACCATCGTCCACCCCACCCTCGGGTCCTGGGTGCTGCGCCTCTCCGGCAAACGGAACTCCACTATCCCCGGTTACGTCCAGATCGGCGACCGCGGCAATAAAAGCTCCTCGGGCTTCTTCGGCCCCACCTACTCCGCCGTTCCCATCGGCGATCCCGATCAAGGCATCGCCGATATCAATCTTCCCTCAGGCGTGAGTGAACAAGAATTCCAAGAACGCCTCGATCTCGCGGCTTCCGTCAATAAAACCTTCTCCGATACCTACGACCTCGATGCCGTCAGAGAATACGAAAACCTCTACGACGACGCCGTCCGCCTGATGCGCGCCGAAGATCTCAAAGCCTTCGATATCACTCAGGAACCGGCCGATGTCCGCGAAGAATACGGCGAAGGTAAATTCGGCCGCGCCTGCCTTCTCGCCCGGCGCCTCATCGAACACGACGTCCGCTTCGTCAGTGTCAAAAAAGGCGGCTGGGACATGCACTACGATTGCTTCGGCAACCTCGAAAACAAGGTCCCCGAACTCGATCAAGCCTTCTCGGCCCTCCTCAATGACCTCGATCGACGTGGCCTCCTCGAAGAAACCGTCGTCATGCTCGGAACCGAGTTCGGAAGAACGCCCGTCATCCGCACCGAACCTTCCAAGAACAACGGTCGCGACCACTTCCCGCGCGCATACAGCTGCGTTCTCGCGGGCGGCGGCATCAAGGGCGGACAAAAATACGGTTCCACCGACAAAAAAGGCATGTATGTCGAAAGCAACGAGGTTACCCCGGCGATGCTCAACGCCACCGTCGCCCACGCTCTTGGACTGCCGCTGGACCGCACCATCTATTCCCCCAGCAAACGCCCCTTCGAGGTCTCCGACGGCGCCAAAGCCATCACCGCCCTCTTCTAATCGGGGCGCCTGCTTCCAATTCTCATCCCAACCGGCCCTCTCTTCAGAGGGCCGGCTGTCTTTGCGACCCACTCCTGAACGCAAACCCGTTCAGTACCTATCGCAGTCGCTTATCCGCAAACGCCTTCCCCGAAGCGGTCTTCAAGTACCGCTCAAACCCCAACGCCTTCTCCCGATCAGAGAACGCCAAATACATTTCAAGTTTCCACGGACGAAACGCCTTCGTGCTCACATTCCTACCGGCATTGTGATCCTCCACCCTCCCCGTAGCTCCTCCGAAAATCCAACATATGTCCGCAAAGGCTTCTTCTCACTCCGCAACAAATAAACATAGTACATCTTCACGCCCCAACCCTCTGCCAACCCCCCGGCCCTCTAAAAGCGAAATCCAACCAGTATCTTACCTCGTTTACTAAAAAAGAGCGGCGTGCCGCTCGTAGCTCGAGCACCTAGCCTCCCGTCCGCCCCTGCGTCTCTAGCCGCCAAAACCCTCCGCACCCCCTTCCCCACCCAAGCGTCGCTCGAGCGAAGAGCGGAAGGAGTGGGATTCGAACCCACGGTAGAGTTGCCCCTACACTTGATTTCGAATCAAGCGCCTTAAACCAAGCTCAGCCATCCTTCCGTTCAGGATCGATTCGAGAACGGCAATCTACGCAGCCTGCGCCCTCTGTAAAGCACGAACCGCCTTCACACAAATTTCACAAATTCATTTCTAATATTTTCCGCCCAAATGGGTCTTACCATTAGCGCCACACTCCAATCATTACAAACGGCCCTGCCTCTTGTAATAGTCGGCGCCCGCTTGCTCGCTATCATCGTATCTATCGGGAGGAAAAACTATGAACCATCTCTATGTCGTATCAATCATACTCGCTACCGCCACGCTAGCCGTGGGACTCGCCTGTCGCTGGGCCCAAATGAGCCGCTGGCGCACCATTGCCCATGTCATCGCCGCACCCGTCCTCGTGCCCGCCATCGCATTCACCGTCTACTTCGCCGTCACCATGCCCCTCGCCCTCATCGGCGTCGGCGCAGAATCCCTCGTGGGAACCAACATCGACCCCGCTCTCGAAACCACAGGAAAAGCAATCGCCGGCATCCTCTTCATCGGCTTTTCCATCGCATACTTCCGAGAAGAAAAATCATTCCTGAAATCCGCCGCCACTGCCCACTCCAGGCAAATCGAAGCACTCAAAAACACGCCGCCACGGAAACGAGTCCGATTCCCCGACAAATCCATCGTCCAGGAATACCGCGAAATTCGCGCCAAGAAATTTGCCACCGGAACCGTATATGTTCTGCCCAAACAAATCACCTACCCCAAGAAAAAGAAGGCTCCCCACAGGACGCCCCACGACCTGAGAGCCTCAACAACAACAACCAAACTCTTCGCCACCGCACGCCCAAAACCATCGCGATCAACAAAACCCGACAGCCGCTTCTCTTGGCGCTCCTTGGAGTCTTGATGAACATTGCTGTCATTCCGGGAGCCGCCGCGGACAGGCAATCCCGAGCACCCAACCGACAGCCACAGTCACAACAAAGCTGATAAAACCATTCAGCACCGGCCATAGGTCCACCGCTCCCGCCTGCCGCAGGAAATGGGTCGCCAACACCACGACGAAGCCACACAACGCCCCCGCCAACGCCGCACCCCCCGCCGGACGCTTCGTAAATACCCCAAGGAAAAACATGCCTCCCACAGGTCCCAACGCCATTCCAATAAACGTGTTAAAGGCATCAAACGCCGATTTCATTCCCGTCGTCGCAATCCACGCCGCCAAAAAAATCCCAACCGCTCCCAACAAGATCACTACTCTTCGCGCTACCCGAAGCCGATACCCATCGCTCGAGTCCGGTCGCCACACCCGGCCCAAGTAATCGGTCACAAACGCCGTCGCCACCGAGTTTAAAGAACTCGAAATCGTCGACTGCGCCGCCGCAAAGATTCCCGCAACGATCAACCCCGCGACGCCGACCGGCAAATTCTGCAATATAAAGAACGGCAATATGCCATCCGTCCGCTCCAAAGTCGGATCAAGCAGACCCGGGTGCGTCTTGTAAAACGCATACAACGCCGTTCCCAATACAAAGAACAAAAGCGATCCACACAAGACCATCGGCACATTCAACCACAACGAACGCGCCGCCTCTTTCTCACTGGACGTCGTCACATACCGCTGCACGACATCCTGACCCGCTGTATACGACGGCAAAGACGCAAACAAGAACCCCAGGAAGATGACAATTCCGGAGTTGGTCGATGCCCCGATGTCAATCGTCCCCCAATCAGCCGCCAATAGCTTTCCGTCACCTCGTGCAATCTCCCACACCCTCCCCACCCCGCCCTCTATACCCATGACAACAATCAACAAACAAACGAAGGCACCCCCCAAAAGCACGATCGCCTGGATCGCATCCGTCCACACCACCGCCTTGATGCCCCCCATCACCGTATAAAGAATACACAACACTCCGATCGCCAGGATCGCCGCAAGGATATTGATATTCGTCGCGCTCGACAGCGCCAGAGCCGGCAAATACAACACGATCGCCACTCGACCGACATGAAAAAACATAAACAGCGCACTCGCCACCAAGCGGGACGCCAAATTGAATCGATGTTCCAAAAACTCATACGCACTCGTAACGTTCAATCGGCGGAAAAACGGCAAATAAAAGCACACCACCAAGGGAACAATCACGACGATCGACCATTGCCCAATCCACGCATTTAAATTTTCCGCATACGCCTTCGCCGGGATCGCCATGAACGTGATCGCCGACAACATCGTGGCGAATATCGACAATCCCGCCACCCACCACGGCACCCCTTGCCCCCCACGAAAATACGCATCCGTCGAAGACGCCGCCTCATGGCGCATGAACCAATAGCCGATTCCCACCATCAACGACAAATACACCGCCACCACGATCCAATTGATCAGCCCAAACGATGCCCGCGTCGTTCCCACTTCGCCCAGCAGCACCTGCGTCGTCCGTACCCCCGGCTTGATCTCCCCCGACGGAATAACGAACGACCTCGCTCCCATCGGCACCACCGGAACCGTTACCGGTGCAAAATTCCCGTCAACAATCTCCCCCGCCTCCGCCCAGGTGTTCGTAATCACATGATACGCCCAAATCGTTTTCGGAAATCCCGGGTGCGCATGCCCCTGCCCATTCAATTCCGG
>JBCCIR010000011.1:0-62299 GCA_039028175.1 Verrucomicrobiota bacterium | reverse complement strand
GTCCCCGCCCCCGCAATGCGTCCCAATTCTAAATTCCTAATTGCTAATTCCTAATTATTAATTGGCCGCAGGCCTCTTCTTCCCTACGCTTCTCCAATGGCGGCATCGGCATCCGGCGGAGAAGGCGACTCCGGCACAGCAGCGGGCAGCAAAGGCACCGCCCCCAAGCTCACACCCATGATGGAGCAATACCAGGCCATGCGCCGGTCCCTGCCCAAAGACATCCTCCTGTTCTACCGCCTCGGCGATTTCTACGAGATGTTCTTCGAAGACGCCAAAAAAGCCGCCGCCCTCCTCAACGTCGCCCTCACGAAACGCAACGGCATCCCCATGTGCGGCGTCCCCCATCACTCCGCCGAAGGATACATCGCCAAGGCCGTGAAAGCCGGGATGCGCATCGCCATCGCCGAGCAAACCTCCGATCCCCAGCCCGGCAAAATCGTCGAACGCGAGATCGCCCAGATCATCTCCGCCGGGACGATCGACGACATCAATCTCCTCGACGACAAGAAACACAACTACCTCGCCGCGGTGTTCGCCGCCTCCGGCAAAGACGAACGCTTCGGCCTCGCTTACCTCGACCATTCCACCGGCGAGTTCCGTCTCACCGAATGTCCCGACAAAGAATCCCTCTTCGACGAGCTCGCCCGCATCCGCCCCTCGGAGCTCCTTTACAGCGAAGAACAGCCCGAACCCTTCGCCAAACTCACGAACGCCCTCCCCTACGACGGATACACCTTCATCCACGAACAGGCCCAGCACCTTCTCATCGAGCACTTCAAAGTCCAATCCCTCGACGGCTTCGGCTGCACCGATCTCCCCGCCGCCGTCAGCGCCGCCGGCGCGATTCTTCACTACCTCGAAAACCAGCTCCGCCGGAGCACGAGCCACATCCGCAAACTCCAAACCTACGAACGCCAGAACTTCGTCCTCATCGACGCCGCCAGTCAGCAAAACCTCGACCTCGTCGAATCCCGCAGCGGCCCCGGCACGGAACACACGCTCCTGGGCGCGCTCGATAAAACCGCCACCCCCATGGGCGGCCGCAAGCTGCGCGATTGGATCCTCCACCCCCTCCGCGATCTCGAGACCCTCGTCGCCCGACAAGACCTCATCGCCGAGTTCCTGGAACAACCCTTCCTCCTCACGCAAATTCAGGAGTCCCTCAAAAACATCCGCGACGTCGAACGCACGCTCGGACGGCTCTCCCAAGGCTCCGGCAACGCTCGCGACCTCCTCGCCCTCTCGAAATCCCTTCAGCAGATTCCCGAGCTCCGCGAACACCTCGAAGCGCTCAGCGCCCAAATTACCACAGCCCCGGACCAATCCACCCCGCCCCTCGCCCAAATCCTTCTCCGCGCCCTCCGCGATTTCACCCCGCTGACCACTCTTCTCGAATCCGCGCTCGACGACGAACCGCCCGCCACGATCAAGGACGGCGGCATCTTCCGCGACGGATACTCGCCGCCGCTCGACGAACTCCGTTCCGCGTCCCGCGAAGGCAAACAATGGATCGCCGAACTCCAAACCCGCGAGTCGGAACGCACCGGCATCCCCTCGCTCAAGGTGAAATATAACAACGTCTTCGGATACTTCATCGAGATCACGAAGACCCACCTCGACAAAGTGCCCGACGATTTTCAGCGCAAGCAGACCATGGTCAACGCCGAGCGCTTCATCACGCCGGAGCTCAAGGAGTTCGAAAACAAAATCCTCGGCGCCGACGAACGCGCGCGAAACTTGGAATACGAAGAATACCTCAAGCTCCGCGAACGCGTCCTTGAATACCTCGAGGACATCCAAAGCACCGCCGAAGCCCTCGCCACCCTCGATGTCCTCTGCGGCCTCGCCGCCACCGCGCAGCTCTACCAATACGCCCGGCCCGTCCTCTCTGACTCGCGCAACCTCATCATCAAAGAGGGCCGCCACCCGGTCCTCGACCAAAACGTCGCCGACGAAAAATTCGTCCCGAACGATACCCATCTCGAGCCCAAACAAAACCGCGTCCTCCTCATCACCGGTCCCAACATGGCCGGTAAATCCACCTACATCCGCCAGGTCGCCTTGCTCACCCTCATGGCCCAAATCGGCTCCTTCATCCCCGCAGAATCCGCGGAGATCGGCCTCGTCGACCGCATCTTCACCCGCGTCGGCGCCTCCGACGACATCTCCAAGGGCCAATCCACTTTCATGGTCGAGATGAACGAAACGGCACTCATTGTGAACAACGCCACGGAGAAATCGCTCGTGATTCTCGACGAAATCGGCCGCGGCACCGCCACCTTCGACGGTTTGTCCATCGCCTGGTCCGTCGCGGAATACCTGCACGACACGATCAAAGCCCGCACGCTTTTTGCCACGCATTACCACGAGCTCACCTCCCTCTCCCGCACACGCGACGCGGTGCAGAATTACAACATCGCCGTGCGCGAATGGAACGAGCAGATCATCTTCCTCCGCAAAATCGTCGCCGGTGCCGCTGACAAATCATACGGCATCCAAGTCGCCCGCCTCGCCGGTCTCCCCGACGAAATCATCCATCGCTCCAAAGAGATCCTCAATCACCTCGAAGCCAACTCCTCCCGCCCCGACCAGGACAACACCCAGGCTGCCGCAGCGGACGTCGTCGCCGCCTCCCCCACCGACGCCCCCAAAAAGAAAACAAAGCGCAAGCCCCGCAAAAAACCCGACGACGTCCCGGAATCCGAAACGCCCCAGCTCTCGCTCTTTCAGTAGCCAAGAATGACAAAACGGGCGATTCGGCCTCACTGAAGCCACCATAACTCGTTCCCACTGATAATCTTGCTTTTTAAGTAGGAATTCCTATATTAAAAGTATGAAAGCCACAGTGTCCGAAAAAGGCCAGGTGACGATCCCCAAAAAATTGCGGGAACAACTCGGCATCCGCCCCGGGTCCGTCCTCGCGTTCGAAGAACAAGCCGGCAAACTCGTTGCCGCCAAATCCCTCCCCGAGAATCCCTTCGAAAAATGGATCGGCAAAGGAACGCTCCCTTTCGGCAAAGGCACCGATGAATACCTCGAAACCATTCGCGATCGATGATCACCGCTGTCGATACTTCGATCGTGCTCGACGTCATCGTCGATGACCCGACATGGAAAGATCGCTCCATCGCCCTCCTGAACCAAGCGCGCGCCGAGGGTCAACTCATCATTTCTGAGATCGCTCTCGCAGAAATCACACCCGCGCTCGGCACCGGACCGGATACCGTCCACGACCTGCTCAACGACTGGCAACTCGACTTTGTCCCCTGCAGCGTCGAAGCCGCCGCCCACGCCGGAAACTGTTTCACCCAATACCTGCAGCGCGGTGGAAAACGCGGCCGCATCGTCGCCGACTTCCTCATCGCCGCCCACGCCCAGCACCACGCCGACCGCCTCCTCGCCCGGGACGACGGCTTCAAACGCGACTACTTCAAGGAACTTGAATTGCTCTCGCCGTAAGCGTCCGTGGACCTCACCACGCTGCCAGCCGCTACGAGGACCCAGCCGGATCGATCCATTCTCCCCGCCCCCGTCAACAACCAACGCTGTATCGTCAAAGCGGGGCAATCGATTAACTGCACTTGCGTGACCATGGCGCGTGAGTACCGTTCTCCCAATGCTCGCTCCCGCTCCCAACCCAACCATCCGCCACAAAATGAACCGCCGCTCCCTTCTCCTCCTCCTGTCCGTCCTCCTTCCCGTCTCCTCCGTCAGCGCGGAAGACAAAGAACGACTCGCCGCCCACGCCGAAACCATCGCCGGCAAAGTGGAGTCCGCCCTGGAGGAAAACTTGCTCTCCGAAGCCCAAATCTACAGCTACCTCACCCTCATGGTCACCCACGACGAGTTGGTCTACGGTTCCGCCCTAGCTTTCAATCCGGAGTTTCTCCAAGGACACACTTTTTTCCTGCAGGATAACATCACTGAAGACGGACGCATTCTTTACAGCCCCTACGTGCACCGCGACAAAGAACAATTGCTGCGCGCGTTCGACATCGGGAACATCTCCAAAGCGCACGGATACGATTACACCACCTGGGATTGGTATAAAGCGCCCATGAGCGAACAAAAGCCCCATTGGACAGAGCCTTACTTCGACGAAGGCGGCGGTGAGATCAACATGGTCACCTATTCGATCCCCATCGGCGAAAAGGCCATCCTGACCTTCGACATGCGCGTCGACGAAGAATAGGTTCTAGCCCCGGAATTCCCCGGAGCCAACGAACCTCCCTGAGTCAGTAACCATCCTGCTCCAAGCACGCGATGGGGTTTCGCTTCCCCCCATTCGCCCTCTGGGCCTAGTATCCAAGCCGTGGACCTCACCACCCCCCTTGCCGATATCCCAAAGCTCAACACTCGCGAACGCACCGGTCTCGCCAAAGCCGGCTTCCAAACCGCCGGCGATATCCTCACCCACTTCCCCCGCCGATACGAAGATCGCCGCCAGTTCGATTCTTTCCCCAACGCCCCCTCAAACAATCCCTTCTGCATCAACGGCATCGTCACGGACCGCTCCCTTCGCCGCTTCGGCCGCGGCAAACAAATCTTCGAGGCCACAATCGAGGAATCCGAACCCACGGCACTCTCCAATCCGGTCGTCCTCCGCTGGTTCAACCTCCCTTGGATTCACAAGAACATCTCCGTCGACCACGAAGTCATCGCTTACGGCAAACCCAAGCTCGCCGGCAAACGCCTCGTCATCGATCACCCGGAATACGAAATCATCAAACCCGACTTCGAAGGACCCTCGATTCACATCGACCGCATCACTCCCATCTACCCCCTCACCGCCGGCGTGTCCCAACGCCCGCTCCGCACGCTCATCCATCGCCTCCTCCACGAAGTCGAGGCCGGCGCCATTCCCGATCTTCTCCCCCACACGACAAACGCCTCTGCCATCCAGGAGCTCACCCGATACGACGCGCTTCACCAAATCCATTTCCCCGACGACGAAGACCAAAAAACCGCCGCGCGCCGATACTTCGCGTTCGAAGAGTTCTTCGCCCTCCAACTGAACGTCGCCCGCCGCCGCCTCCATTACCTCTCCCAACCGGGCGCCTCTCACGCCGCCGCCGAATCCCACCTCCTCAACGACTGGCTCGCCGATCTCCCCTTTGCCCTCACCGGCGCCCAGGAACGCGCCGTCGACGAAATCCGTCGCGATCTCCAGTCCGATCTCCCCATGCACCGCCTCCTCCAGGGCGACGTCGGTTCCGGCAAAACTGCCGTCGCCATCGCCGCGATGCTCGATGTGGTCGAAGCCGGATACCAGGCCGCGTTCATGGCCCCCACCCAGATCCTCGCGGAACAACACTTCCTTACCCTCCAGAAACAACTCGCCAAACTCGACCTCCGCATCTCCCTTCGCACCTCCTCAAAAAAGGAAGACGACTTCCTCGAGCTCCAGGGCGCCCCCCAAATCATCGTCGGCACCCACGCTCTCCTCCACGACGGAGTCTCCTTCGACAATCTCGGCCTCGCCGTCATCGACGAGCAACACAAGTTCGGCGTCGCCCAACGCGCCGCACTCATCGAACAGGGCACCGTCCCCGATGTCCTCGTCATGACCGCCACGCCCATCCCGCGCACGCTCACGATGACCGTATACGGCGACCTCGATGTCTCCATCATCGACGAACTCCCTGCCGGCCGCGGCAAAATCGTCACCGCGGTCCGGCCCACCGCCAAAACCAAGGAGGCCGCCAAGTTCATCCGCGAACATCTCGAACAAGATCGCCAGACCTACATCGTCTACCCTCTCATCGACGAATCCGAGACCCTCAACCTCAAGGCCGCCACCACGGAATACGAAAACTGGGCGAAACGCCTCGACCCCTTCGAGGTCGCCCTCCTCCACGGCCGCATCCCGCCCGAGGACAAGGAAACGATCATGACCCACTTCCGCGACGGCCGCATCGCCGCGCTCGTGGCGACGACGGTCATCGAGGTCGGCGTCGACGTCCCGAATGCCAACATCATGATCATCGACAACGCGGAACGCTTCGGGCTCGCGCAGCTCCACCAGCTCCGCGGCCGCATCGGTCGCGGCGCCCACAAAAGTTACTGCATTCTTCTCCACGGTCCCAAAGCCTCGGAGGAAGCCCTCGAAAAACTCGCGGTTCTCGAAGGCACCACCGACGGCTTTGAAATCGCCGAGGCCGACCTCAAGCTCCGCGGCCCCGGCGAACTCCTCGGCACCGCCCAGTCCGGCCTCCCCGGCCTCCAACTCGGCGACCTCCTCCACGACACCACGCTCGTCAAAGAAGCCCGCGTTCTCGCCGATCACATCCTCGACGACGACCCCGATCTCAAGAAAGCCGAACACCAAGCCCTCAAATCCCTGCTCGAAAGAACCGAGGAATCACTCGTTGCCTAACCATCTTGCTATTACATTGGATCACCGGAAATTTCGTAGATAATTCTCGGCGTCGCGACGGTTAAGATCATTGTCCAAAACCGAATATCCCGTCCGATCTTTAGCGAAGACAGGCTCTCGAAGATTATCCAAGGCGATCATGAGTTGATACACTGCTTCCATATCCCGACTAAGCTCAAACTCCATCCTCTCTACAAAAAAAGATTTCAGGGATGGATCGAACTTTTTCCCCAGGACAAAATAGGCTGAATCGCGAAACGTCCTGGGCGGCTCAACCGCTCCCCGGAGCCGTTCCAAAATAGATTCCGCAAGGTCATCCGCGGATATCTCAACCAACCCCCACGTCCGGAGTTCAGCGAGGTCAAAATCGGTCAAGTGATCCCCATTCAGCTGACTAAATCGGGCCGCCGCAGCCATCAGGGCTTCTTCTGGAAATGGCACTTGATTCTCCATCGCTCATTACAATCGGCTAATACGCTCTGCTTCCATAATCCATCGATATCACCCGCATCCCGACCCCTCGAACCTTTTATCTCGTAACCTTCGTATCTTTATGAGCGAGGGATGGTTGCCGCTTTCCCTCCTTCGGCGCGCCATCACGCACCCTCTTCTCCAATATCCTCAAACCAAAGCTCCGGGCGCGCCTCCATAAAGTCCTTCATCAAGGCCGCACACTCCCCGTCATCGACGATCTCCAGTTCCACCCCCCGCGAACGGACGTAATCCTCCGGCCCACGAAACGATCGATTCTCCCCGATCACCACTTTCGGGATTCCATACAACAACACCGTCCCGCTGCACATATCGCACGGCGACAAGGTCGAATACAACACCGAACGCCGATACTCCGCCGGACTCAATCGCCCCGCATTCTCCAAACAATCCATCTCCGCATGCAGAATCGCACTCCCCTTCTGCACCCGCCGGTTGTGCCCACGACCGGCAATCTTCCCATCCGTCACCAATACCGACCCAATCGGAATCCCGCCCTCGGCCAAACCCGCCCGCGCCTCCTCAATCGCGGCCTCCATAAACGGATCGCGCATCGCTCCCAGCCTATCCTCGCGTGACTTTTACCACCTTCCCGTCTTCCAAATAGAAATTCAGCCGCCCAGGATCATGGTCCGTCGTGACCGGGAACTGCTGCCCATCGATGCTTACCACCCTCGACCGCAGTCCGTTCTTTTTTGCCAATGCCTCCGCCGCTTCCTGACTCATTCCCACATAGGCCGCGTCTCCCTTCGCCTCGTCCTCCGCTTCCGAATCTCCCGCACCGGAATCATCATCCGCAGGTGCCGGTTTCGCCGAAGATGCCGTCTCTCCACCACCATCCGGTTCGACCCCTCCTCCCTCCTCACGACACCCGATCACTCCCAAGGAGAACCCTATCGCTCCGATCACCAACATTTTGTCCCACATAGATCGCTTCATCATTTCGCCTTTCGCCATACTTAAACATCTCCCACCCGAATGATCACGTCGAATCCCCATTCCCATCGTCTTTTGTTGCTTTTCCCCCCACCACCGCGAAGTTCCTAGCGGCGGGCGCAGCAAATCGCCGACTCTCAACATGCATCAGCGATGGAGCCGGATTCTGGGCGTGGCGATCATCTTCGCGATCGCCGCCGCCGCGTATTATGGGCTGCGATCGAAGTCCGGCAATTCCACGGATCGATACGGCCTCTTCGATCTGCTCAACGGCGAAAAGCCTCCCCTGACCTCGAGCGGTGAAGGCTTTACCCCGCCCTCGAAACCGCTCCTCGGCACGCGCGAGGTGCGACACATCATCCAACTCAACGAAGAATACGCCGCGCTCACCAAGGCCGTCGTCCCATCCGTCGTCAGTCTCCGCACCAGCAAGACGGTCAACATCCAACGCCTCCAACAAACCAATCTCGGCGCCATCCCCCAAAACCAACGCCTCCGCGAACCCGGGCTCGGCTCCGGTGTCATCGTCACCAAGGAAGGCCACCTCATCACCAATCATCACGTCATCGGCGACGTCGATGAAGTCGAGATCACCCTCCACGACGGTCGCAAATACCCCGCCGAATTCGTCGGCTCGGACCCGCAAACAGACGTCGCCATCCTCAAGATTCTCGCTCCCGACAAACCCGACGGAAAGCCCACCGTGTTTCCGGCACTGCCCATGGGCGATTCCGACAAAGTCGAGGTCGGCGAAACGGTCATCTCCGTCGGCAATCCCTTCGGCCTCAGCGAAACCGTGACCCGCGGCATCATCAGCAATCGCGATCGACGGATCACCGATATGAGCGTGTCTTTCCTCCAGTCCGACACGGTCATCAATCCCGGCTCCTCCGGTGGCCCCCTCCTTAACGCCCGCGGCGAAATCATCGGCATCACGACCGACCTCTTCCTCGGGCAGGCCGGCCTCCGCACCTGGCAAGGAATCGCGCTCGCGATCCCCATCAACGATGTCCGCCATTCCTTCGAAGCCATCATGTCCCGCAGCGAACTCGGCCGGGGATACCTCGGGATCGTCGCCGAAGAAATGCTCCCCGAGATCGCCAGCCAACTCAACCTGCCCCCCTACCGGGGCGCTTTCGTCCTCGAGGTCCTTCCCAGGTCCCCCGCCGAAAAAGCCGGACTCAAAGGCGGCGACATCATCCTTTCCTTCGCCGGTGAAGAAATCGTCCAAGGCTCCAACCTGATCCGCTCCGTCCGCCGTCAATCCCCCGGTTCAGACGTCGCCATCGGGATCCTCCGCGCCGGGGTCGTCCACGAACTCACGGCCACGATCGCCCAACGCTCCGCCGAGGTCGCCCTCGAGCAATCCACCCAAAATCCGGACGCCCGCATCAGCGAAGTCGCCGGAATCAAGGTCAGCGCCATTACCCCCGAACAAAAACAACAAATCGGCCTCATGCCCAACAGTCCCGCCGTCGTCGTCACCGCCGTCGATCCCCGTTCCGATCTCGGACGCAGCGGCAGCATCCAAACCGGCGATCTCATCCACGAGGTCAATCGAGTGGCCGTCGATTCTCCCAAAGAGTTATACACCGCCCTCGACCGCATGCCGCTCAATCGTCGCTCGCTCCTCCTCGTCACCCGCAAAGGCAATTACGGCTTCGTCATGCTCGTGCCCCGCGTCCCCGCCCAGCCCGAAACCGGTCCGAAACCTGCTCCCAAATCTAAGTCAAAGCCCACACCAGAGGAAAACCCACCACCCTCGGCGGAAAACCCAGTCTCCTAAGCCTGCCCCTTGCGCCCCAATCTTTCTGTGCAATACCTAAGGTCCAGCTCCATCCCTCATGATTGATCCCAACGACGATTTCTCTTCCGACCTCCGCGGCGATTACGGCTCGAAACCCAATCGCACCGCCGGAATCATGATCGTCGCCGTGGCCCTGGTGTTTTCGGCCTTGGTCTACTTTCTCTGGACCCGAAACCAAATCGCCGACCCGGCCGCTGCCGCTGCCGCCGCCGACCCGCCGGCCACGCAGCCAGCGACCACCCCAAGCAGCGAGCCGGAAAAGGCTTCCGCCCAATCCGCGACCCCCACTCAAAAACAAAAGTCCGCCGATCCGAAAACCAAGGACCCAAATTCCGCCACCCCCTCCCTCTCAGATCGTAAAACCCGCAGCGATCCCAAGCAGCTCGCCACCGCCGTTGCCAATCAACTTGCAGGCGATGACCCGGAAGCTCTCATCGAAAACCTGAAGACCGCCAACCTGAGCCCCGAAAAAACCGAGCGCCTCAAATCCTTTGTCGAAGAAGGCAATTTCGAGCTCGCCCCGGACTCCCCCGTCGACCTCGTTGGCCGCGTCGACGGAAAAACCCGCTTCGCTCTCGATCTCTCTCGACCCGCGACCGGCGATCTGCCCGCCGAAAAGAAGCGCGTCTTTGTCGATGTTCAAAAGAACGAGGACGGTAGCTGGGAAATCGCCGACCTCTCCCTCCCAGCCTTCACCGTCGCCAACCCGGATACCGCCGCTGAAAAGAAGGTCGTCACCGTGCCATCAGACCCCGGTGCCAAAGGCGACGCCATGAATACCGCCTACACCTTCTTCGAAGCTCTTACTTCCCAGGACTTCGCCTCCGCCCGAGCCCAGCTCGATCCCAAACGCGTGTCCGAAGAAAAACTCGCCGGCCTCTTCATCGTGACCGAGGACGGTCAGTTCAAACCCCACGGCGAAAATCCCCTCATCGCCACCTCGACCGGCAAAGATCACGCCGTGATTATCGCGCAGTTGAGCAACGACAACACGACCTCCGATTTCGGCCTCCAATTGCAACGAGACACGACTTCCAACGAGTGGCGGATCACCGACATCGCGCTCTCAAAACTCATCTCAGAGCTCGCCAAGGCCTCCGACGCGGACGGCCTGCCCTACACCCCCGTCGTCACCAATCCCCAGGGTGGCGAGTCCTTGGTCATCTACTTCAGTTACGACACCCCCGAACTCCACGAGCGCGCCACCCGCCAGCTCGAGATCATCGCCGCCATCCTCAAATCCGATCCCGCCAAAACCATCGAAATCAACGGCCACGCCGACGCCCGAGGCCCCGAGGATTACAACGTCAACCTCTCGAACAATCGGGCCGCCTCGGTCAAAGACCAGCTCATCGCCCTCAAGGTCGACCCCGCCCAAATCATCACCAAAGCCTTCGGCGAAGCCAACCCCTCCCAGCCCAATCTCAATCCCGACGGCTCCGACAATCCCGATGGCCGCAAGCACAATCGCCGCGCCGAAGTGTATCTGAATTTTTAGCCGCTTCCTGTCGTCGGTTTCTCTGCCTGTAGGAGCCCGATACCGCTCGGGCGACCCCCCTCACGCATCGCCTCTCTTGCCGCGCTCCTACAAAGGGGTCCAAAAGAACGGAATCCTAACAAAACACCACCGGCTTGTTCACACGCCTTCTCTTCTTCTTATCTAAAAGAAAAAGATAAAGAAGTAGTAGTAGGACTGTGAACAAACCGACATTTTGGCGTTCCACCCCCTCGCAATCGCTGTTCCACGTTCACATTCGCCTGTGAAGAGAACGTCACAAGCATTGTGACAAGTTCGTAACCTTGTGAATCACTACGGTTTTATTCGCTACTGTTCACAGTTATCGGCAACTTACCCACACGGTTTTCCAGCCCCGATTCGAGAAAGAATCAGGGGTCATTTGCCGACCATTCCCGCAGCCGCCCGAGCCTCCAAGCTCGCTACTACAATGGGGTGCTGTTCCCAGAGACACTGCCCCAAGGCGTCCAACGCCGCCTGGGTCTCCGCCTCTTTCTTGCTCGGTCCCGATCCCAAGCCAAGCTCCTCCCCCTCCCACCGCACCCGCACACAAAAGGTCTTGGAGTGATCCGGCCCTTCCTGCGACAAGACCTTGTAACTCGGGCTCGACGGCGAAAACGCCTGGAGAATTTCCTGCAGCTGACCCTTGGGATTCACCTCGTGCGGCTCCGCGGCAATCAATTTGATCGTGTCTTCACACAACCGGAAAATAAAATCACCCGCATCCTCCAAACCGCTGTCCAGATAGATCGCCCCCACCAAAGCCTCAAACGCATCCGCCAAAGTCGAAGGACGCTCCCGGCCCCCGGAGGAATGCTCCCCCTTCCCCAGCATCAAGTAAGAACCCAGATCGATCGATCGCGCATACTCCGCCAAAGCTCCCCGGGAAACCAAGCGCGACCGCAATTTCGTCAGCCGTCCCTCCGCAAAATCCGGAAAAATCCGGTAGAGCTCGTCCGTAAAACACAATTGCAATACCGCATCCCCCAAAAACTCCAGTCGCTGATTGTCAAAATGCGGCCGCTGCGTTTCATAGGCCAAACTCGAGTGTGTCAGCGCTTCCGCCAACAACAGCGAATTGCGAAATTTGTATCCGATCTTTTTCTCAAGCGATTCCATGGCTCCGAAACCCCGCAGCGATCGTCAAATCGCCACGAAACGTGGAAAAATGGGGTGACCGACGGGACTCGAACCCGCGACAACCGGAATCACAATCCGGGGCTCTACCAACTGAGCTACGGTCACCAACTAAAATTCAGGTGGACCCGACGGCCAAACTCCGCGGCACGCGAGAGAATCGCGAGCCCTCGAATGAACCATCGAGACCTGTGATCCGCCCGAGATCGAGAGCTGTGGAGGGAATTCTTCAGAGCTCGAGCTCAAGCGGCGGAACGGAACCTAGGGGAAAAGATCGCCGTTTTCCAGCGAAATATGGCCCTTTCCCCCCCTTGTCACCCCGCCCTTCCCCGGTATCCTGATCCCGAACCAATGACTCCACCCGCCACCGGCTTCAAAGAATGGGAAATCGTCTGCGACGCGCTCGCCAGCGGCCAACAATCCATCCTCCTGCGCAAAGGCGGGATCGCCGAAGGGCGTGAGGGATTCCAATTCAAACACCCGGATTTTTTCCTCTTCCCCACTCTCTTCCACGAACAAGCCGATCGTATCCGGCCGGATTTCCTCGGCGATTGGCAGGCTCCCGCGCAAGGCGCCGACAAACAACGCGAATCCATCACGATCGAACTCTTTGCTCACATCGATTTTCACATGATCATCACCGATTGGTCACAGCTTGTTCGCATCGAGCCGTTCCATATTTGGACCGAAGACGAGCTGCGCGCCCGTTACACTTGGAGCAAAGATCCGGAAGACGCCCCAGGCATCTCCCTCGCCTGCATCCGTGTCTACCGCCTCGCGGAACCGTGGACCTTCCCGAACGACCGTCGCTTCGGCGGCTGCCGCTCGTGGATCGATCTTCCCGACACGCCGTCACCTGCTTCGGACCGTCAGCCCGTCCTCGACGAGGATGCCTTCTCCGCCCTGAAAAACGATCTCAGGGCCGCGCTCTAGCCCGCTCGGGTCTTCTCCCCGATCCAAACAAAATTGTCTGCGTCCAGGGTAAACGACACCCCCGCCAACTCGCGCGCGTTGGCCAACGAGATTCCTGGCAACAAACGCCCCCGCGAGTGCGCCCGGCCACCGGACTGATGAGGCGCCGGCGGGTCCACGTCCGGATCAGGCACGTTAAGGGAAATCACCCGGCTTCCATCTGCCGCCGCCAAACCCTGCAAGGCATTTTCCGTGGCCGCCCGCTCGGTTCCATCCCCCGTCCTGATTACGGCGACTGGGCAGGTCATCTCCCGATCCGCCACCCCGGACCCCGGGCGGGCCACCACCAGGTGTGCGCGCTCCTCCGCCGCCACATGGGAGACTTGCCGGTCGTCGGCCGCCACCGACACCGTCAGCAGTGGATGACGCCCCAAAAGAGGAAACCAGAGCCCCATCACCGCTCCCCCGGGGGCATCCGGTCCGGCATGCGCCAGAACCCGTTCCTCACGACCGAGGAGAAAAATGCTCCGCAACTGCTCCACGTTCGCCACCACCTCGCGATGAGTCATTACGGTCAGTCCCGCCTCCGGGCGCAAGACGCCAATGGCTTCTTCGGTGGCGACATCCGCCACCCGCGCGCCCGGCCCGTTCCGGCTCGCGCCCGGCCAAAACATCGTTCGCAGCCATCTCCCCAAGCGCGCACCTGCTTCCACCCCTCGCAAGGCCTCACCCATATCAAGGAACGCCTCCGGCCACGGAAAATCCGTCAGCTGCTCCTTGATCCGTGTCGATGAAATCGCGCAGGTGATGCCCGCCTCCTCAAAATCCGAGGCGCGGAGCCGATCGCAGGTTTCCAGTCGCACCACCACCGGCGTTTGACCCGCCAAGACCAGCGCCGTTTGCAGCATCACCGCCGGCGATCCATGCGGCAACACCACGGCCACCCGAGATCGTCCCTCCGCAAAAATATTCGCTTCCCGCCATTGCTCCGCCAACACCTGCGCGGTCGCCAGGAGATTGGCTCGCGTGATCACCTGGCGATTCTTTCCCGTCCGATCCACCACGGCCGCACGCGATCCCCGATACCCCAGCCCCTTTCGCAAGGCCTCCGGCAGCGAGCGCCGCAGCACCGGCCGCTCCGCGAACGCTTCCTCGGAGAGCTCATAAAAACGCTCCCGCACGCGCTCCGGAGTGGCTTCCTCCGCCGGGATCAGTTCCCCGAAATTGATCCGCACTCCATAAGGCCAGCGACGCGGCCATTTCTTGATAAACTTTCCGTTGGCAAAGGAGAAGATCGATCCCCAGAGCCCGTCGATATGCACCGGCATGACCGGCACTCCCGCCTGCTTCGCCACCAGCTGGTACCCCTTCTTGATCTCGTGAATCTGTCCCGTGCGAATAAGCTGGCCCTCGGGAAACAGGCAAACCAAATCCCCCGCTTCCGCCGCCGCCGCCGTTTCCCGCAGGGCGTGCCGCGGGCTCGACTTGGTGATGGGGATGGCCCCGAATATCTTGAGGAACCAACGTAACCAGCGTTTCTTCGCGAAACGTTCCACAATGACGAATCGCACGTTCGCAGGCGACACCAGCGCCATGAGGAGGGCATCAACGTAAGTCATGTGATTGCACACCAGGACCGCCCCACTCTCCGTCGGTACCCGGTCCGCGTGCATCGTCTGCACGCGATAAATCATCCGCAGCAAGCCGCCCACCAACAGCCGCATCAGATCCCGAGCCACGATCTTCGTGACATACACGGTCACCAGCAACAGCGGCACCACAAAGAGAAGCACCTGTGTGCCGGGCGACAATTCGAGCTCCCGCAACGCCTTGGCCAGGACGATGGCCAGGACCCCCGCCAGCGAGGTCAACAAGGCCATCCCCGCCAAATCCCGCCCGCGTTCCTCCGGATTGATCTGGTCCTGGAAATACGCGTTCAAGGGCACGAGGAAGAAACTCCCCCAAAACCCGATGAAGATCAGGCTCGCCTGAAACCATTGTCCCGCCGGATCAAAGAGCCCCACGCCCAACAAGCCCAAGGTCAATCCCAAGCCCCCGAGCGGGACCAAGCCCAGCTGAATCCGCTTCCGCGACATCACCGACACCAACAAGCTCCCGACAATCAAGCCCACTCCCAACAGGCCGCTCATCGTCGCCGCCGCGCCCGTTGCTTCCGCCGCGCCCTCCGGAGTGTCGTCAAACATCCCCCGCGCGAAATCCACCAGCACCACCCACATGAAATAGGCGACCAGCCAATAAAAGACGATCCCCAGCAAGGGCCGGCACAGCTTCGGATTCCCCAGCACGTGGCGCAGATTCGTGAAATGGCTCCACAAAATCTCCTTCCGGAACGGCACCGTGCTTCCCACCGGAGTGCGGGGGATCAGGAGAACGAAAACAAACGGCACCAAGGCTGCCACTCCCACGGCACCGATCGGAATCAAGGCCGCTTCCTGCGCTTCCCGCCCGGACGCCACGAGGTCCCGAAACCACTGCCCGCCAAAATACACCCCCGCGAGAATCGCCACGGTGGTGAACATCTGCGCCAATCCATTCGCCAAACCCAGGCGCGTCGATCCCACCAGTTCCTTCAGAATGCCCGTCTTCGCCGGCGAGAAGAACGTCGACTGCACGCTCAACAGGAAGAACCCGACGATCGCGGACAACAAATTGCCGATGTAGACGGAGAACGCAATCCACCCGAACAAAACCACCTGCGAAATCAGGCAACCCAGGATCACCGTGCGCTTCGAGAATCGGTCCGATGCGTATCCCGCCACCGGCGCCAGGAGGACAAAGGGAATGGGCAGCAGGATCGAAAGGACGAGTTCGATGTCGCGGCCGATCGCCGAACCCGCCGCCGCCGCCATGGCGAATCCGATGAGAACGAACCGAACAAGGTTGTCGTTGAAGGCATTCTGCGCCTGGATCACCAGCACTCCCGCCAGGGAACGGCGCCAACGCGGCGGCTCGTCCCCCGCTTCACTTCCACTCGCTGGTTCCCCGGTCACGCTTTGTTTGTAACGATCAAGCGGAGGATTGCAAAACAAAGCGCTCCCGCAGCCCGGCCCATGGCCCCTTTTAAAAGTAGCGCTTCAATGATTCCTGAAAGCGGTTGTAAACGAAGCCCAGCGCCAGCAGGACCAGTCCGATGGCGATGAAACTTAGGATGCGCGGCACGGCTTCCAACTTCCAGACATCGATGGTCATTACCCGAAGTAAGGCCGCCGCCAACAGGCCCAGGCTCACATACCGATAGGGCCGTTCCTTCAATGCCAAGCCCAGCGCGAACAGGGCGAAGGCCAACACCGCCCAACTCACGGTGATCAGGCGGACATTCACATCGATCGATACCAACGCCCACAGCGCACCGGTTCCGGCCAGCGCGGTGATCCATTGCAGACTTTGGTATGCCAGCTCCCGATTGGCCGTTCCCGTCGCTTGCGAAAACATCCCGATGCCCCCGGGCGTCATTCGCTCCGGTGCACCGAAGAACCGGTAGAGCTGCTGAAAGCCCAGCAAGCCCAGAATTCCGACATACAAAGGCATCGTTTCCGCCGGCGACTGCGTCAGCTGAAGCGCGAGCATCCCAGCCCCCACGAACGCCAGCGCAAACGACGTCGCGATGCGATGATCGAGCACCCGACGCGTGGACACCAACGCCACCGCGCCACCCGCAAACATCACGATCGGTTCCCACCCTCGATCCACGTACTCGGCTGTCAAATACCACGCCGCCAGGACCGCCAGCAAGTCCAAGCCAAGCAACCCAATTGTCGCAAGGCGTTCTCTCTTCACTGTGAGACGTCCCGCGACAATCGGCAGCCGATCAGCGCACTCGATCAAAACGATATGACCTATGAGAAAGAGAAGCGGCCAATATCTTGCATCGTCGATCGATCCATAGAGGCCTCTACCCACGAGCGTGGCCACAGCCATGACGTGATACAAAAGCGACGATGCCGTGAGCAATTTCGAACGCACGGCGATACCGTATGCAAAAAGCGTCAGCGCTAGAAATCCGCCCAAGTAGAGCCAGCTGTCGCCGACTTCAAATTCTATAGTGAGCCACGGCACCAACCCGATCACAAACGCCACCGCCGAAATCCCACCAACGATTGCCGGCCACTTCGTTTCTTTCACCCGCTCGGGAATCGCGCCGAAACGGCACCACGCCTCCATGCCCAGCAAGATCGTGAACACACCCAGGTCGGCCCAGAGCGCCGTCTCCCCGGACATCATCCGATCCCACAGGAAGAATCCGGCCACCCCGAGAAGGATGGGGCTCATCCACGCGGCCTCGCGATACCGCAAGAACCGCTCCGATCCCGCCACCATCATGAGCGCGGCCAGTACCGCCGGCACAAAGGCCCGCCATGGCGCGGCGAGATCATCGACCCCGCCCACAAGGAACGCGGCCAAGGCGCCGCTCACGAAAAACGATGCGCCCGGATCGAAGACCGATGCCGTCGCACGCGGCTTGAGCGCCAAGGCGTTCCGGTTGCGCCGCCCGATCCACCACCCCGCTGCCAACAAACACATGGCCTGAATGGACACCACGCCGAGGGGCATCCCTTCTGCACCGCGCTCCCAAGTCGGGCTGAAGGCCAAAAGTGAGGTGCCGGTTTCCGTGAGTACGGTTTCAATCACCGACAAAGCCGCCACGCAAAACGCCCCGCCTTTGAGCAGCCGGTGATTCATCAGGTTTCCCATCACCAGCAGCGCGACGCTCTCCACCGCCAGCGTGAGCGCCAGGGACGGCCCGCTCAGTTTCATCGTTGCCCCCAGGGTGATCAAGGTCAGCCCCTTCAGCAGAAACATGCTCGCGAACACGTCCCGACCGGTATCGCTGTCGGGCTCGTCGTCGCGCTTGCCCCAGGGGAGTCGTTCGAGCAGATACACCCAGATGGCGAGAAAGACCCCGCCCATCACGGTCGCGAAGAGCCAGAGCTCCGATTGGTAATGCGGCAGCATCCCGATCGCGAAAAGGGCGAGGAACGCGGTGTTGTTGAGTCCGGCGAACGTGGTGCGCGGCTTGAGCGAGAACGTTTTCGCCGCGAAGGGCGGCAGCGCCGCCAAAGAAAACACGATCCAGTAACAGATGAGAAAGATCGAAGCCGGCCAGAAATCGCCCCGATCGAATGACAGCCCCTCGATCGCCCCCGTGTGCGGCGCGAAGAATCGCCAATACGCATAGGCGCCATAGGTTCCCACCAGGCTGACGAAGCCGATCGTCAACCATCGGTTCCGAATCACGTAGAACAATGCCGCGCCCGCGAGAATCAGCGCCGACCAAAGCGAAAACGTGGTCGCCTGGGTGATGAGACAGGCGTAATACGCCAGCAGGATTCCGAGCAAGGCCAAGCCTTCGGACTTGCGCCGATCGGCAATGAAGACCATCAGCCCGGTCCAGAGGAGCAAAAGAACCCCTGCGACGAGGGGATTGGGAATGATCTGGAGTTTGTCCAGGTAATGGGCGGCATAGGTGGTATAGAAGACCGCAGCCATACCGCCTGCGGCCACCACTTGGCCGTATTGACGGAGCGTTTCCCGCCAACGTTCGAGCCACAGTCCCGCCCCGAGCAAGGAAAAGCTCCCGAGATACAAGACCCCGGTGCGCACCCAGGGGCTGATGTCTTCCTCGAACATTTTGCGCCCGAGATAGGTCGCGAGAAACACGAAACCCGTCAGCAACATCACGATGCCGATGCGACTCAGCCAATACCGACCGAAGGTGATCTCGAGACCGGCGGATGGCTCCTCGGCCTTTGCGGGCGCCGGTTTGGATTTCGGTGTTTCCTTTCGAGTGACCGCTACCGGAGTCTTCGCAGCCGGCGCGATGACCGCCTTCCGGACCGGGGGTAGCGGCGGCGGTTTTGCGGATGTCTTCGCCGGCGCCGGTGAAAGCTTCGTCGCGGGTTGGGAATGATTCGCGAGTGACGCCAGCCGAAGATCAAAGGCATCAATCTGTGTTCGCAGCTCGGCAATTTGCCGAAGATAGTCCTCGAGCTGCGGGGATTGCTCGAGCGCCGCCAAACGCTCGCGCAGCAAAGCCTGCTCGCGACGCAAGGAGGAAAGATGGCCTTCATCGCCCGGGTCTCCGCCGGCCGATGAATCGGGAGTCGTCGTGTTCATGATGGATGAGACCGACCCTAAGGCCTCATCCGCATTTCCTTAAATCGATAATACCAGCGAAAACATCGATACAAATGATGTCTCGCGCAACCGGGTTACTCCGTGAGTTTTTGCGTCTTGGCGCGTTCTTGGAGTTCGTCCGGGATCGTCCCGACGAGCCGAGGCCGCAGGCCCAATTGCTGGAAGGCCTCGCGCACTTCCGAGAGCGTCATCGTCGGTTCGTCGAACTCGAAATAGACCATGTCGTGGTTCGTATCGACTTTATACCGGACGCTGGGTCGGGTCTCGAGAACGTGGCCCAGGCGGACGATATGGTCGCCTTCCCGAAGGCCGGGAGCATAGACTTGGAGGTCAATCATGTGGAATAGGGGTTTGTATCCTCAATCTCCCGCAGGACGGCCTGTTCGTCGAGGAAAGATTACCCCTCGATTGCGAGGAACGGCCCTTTACAAGGGTGACCCGTGATGTCAGATATTCCTCCGGCAAACGGGGGCGCGAGAGCTCCCGGGCCCGGTTTTCCTCCCCTTTTTTTATGCCCAAAGACACCAGCATCGAGAAGATTCTCCTCATCGGATCCGGGCCCATCGTGATCGGACAGGCCTGTGAGTTTGATTACTCCGGCGTGCAAGCCTGCAAAGCGCTTCAGGAAGAGAACTATGAGGTCGTCCTCGTGAACTCGAATCCCGCCACCATTATGACGGATCCGGAGTTCGCCTCGAGAACCTACATCGAACCCATCACGCCGGAAGTCGTCGAAAAAATCATCGAGAAAGAAAAACCCGATGCCCTCCTTCCCACCCTCGGCGGCCAGACGGCTCTCAATACCGCCATGTCTCTCTTCGAGAACGGCGTCCTCGACAAACACGGCGTCCGCTTGATCGGCGCCAACGCGGAAGCGATCGCCAAAGGGGAAGACCGGCACTTGTTCAAAGAAGCGATGATCAAAATCGGGCTCGATGTCGCTCGTTCCGGCATCGCCCACACCCTTCAGGAAGCGCTTGAGATTCTCGAAGACATCGGCACCCTCCCGCTCATCATCCGTCCCGCCTTCACCATGGGTGGCACCGGCGGTGGCATCGCATACAATCGCGAGGAATACGAAGACATGATCACCCGCGGTCTCGATCTCTCGCCCGTGACCGAAGTGCTCGTCGAAGAATCTTTGTTAGGGTGGAAAGAATTCGAGATGGAGGTTATGCGCGACCGCGCCGACAATTGCGTGGTCATTTGTGCGATCGAGAACTTCGATCCCATGGGCGTTCACACCGGCGATTCCATCACGGTGGCGCCCACGCAAACCCTGACCGATAAGGAATACCAAATCATGCGCGATGCGTCGTTTGCGATCATTCGTGAAATCGGCGTGGAAACAGGGGGTTCGAATATCCAGTTCGGCGTGAACCCCGCGAACGGCCGCATGGTCGTCATCGAAATGAACCCCCGTGTTTCGCGCTCCTCCGCCCTCGCTTCCAAGGCCACCGGGTTTCCCATCGCGAAGATCGCCGCCAAGCTCGCCGTGGGATACACTCTCGACGAACTCCCCAACGACATCACCAAGGAAACGCCCGCCAGCTTCGAACCCACGATTGATTACTGCGTGGTCAAGTGCCCCCGTTTCACCTTCGAGAAGTTTGCCGACGCCGACCCCACGCTAACGACACAAATGAAGAGCGTCGGGGAAGCCATGTCGATCGGCCGGACCTTCAAGGAATCCATGCAGAAAGCGTTGCGCTCGCTCGAGATCGGCCGCTTTGGGTTCGGGGCCGACGGCAAAACACTCGCGCGGGAAGACGATCTTGAGTTCGTGAAGAGCAAGCTCGTGACCCCGAACTCGGAACGTATCTTTTACCTGCGTAGCGCCTTTGCGCTGGGTTTGACAGTCGAAGACATTCACGAGCTCACCTGGATCGATCGCTGGTTCCTGGAAAACCTCCGTCAGATCTTCGCGTCCGAGGCCGAGCTCGCGACCGGCGACCTGCGCCGCTCGAAGAAACTGGGTTTTTCCGATCGTCAACTCGCCCGCGCCTGCGGCATTCCCGATATCGATCAGCGCGCCAAGCGCAAAGAAGCGGGCGTCGTGCCGACGTATCGGCTGGTGGACACTTGCGCGGCGGAGTTCGAGGCGTATACGCCCTATTTTTATTCCACTTACGGCGACGAGAACGAATCGCGTGAGACCGAGAAAAAGAAAGTCATGATTCTTGGTGGCGGTCCCAACCGGATCGGCCAGGGCATCGAGTTCGATTACTGCTGCGTGCATGCGGCTTTCGCGCTGAAGGAACTTGGATTCGAGACGATCATGGTGAATTCGAATCCGGAGACGGTGTCCACGGATTACGACACCAGCGACAAGTTGTATTTCGAGCCGCTGACGCTGGAGGATGTCCTCAACATTTATGAATGCGAGGATTGCTGGGGGGTGATCGTGCAGTTTGGCGGTCAGACGCCCTTGAACTTGGCCGCCGATCTGGAAGCCAACGGCGTGAACGTGATCGGCACCTCACCGAAGAGCATTGAACAGGCCGAGGACCGGAAATTCTTCCGGGAACTGCTTGAAAAACTCGGCCTGCAGCAGGCCGCGAGCGACACGGCGGTCTCTCAGGAAGAGGCCTTGGCCATCGCGGGGCAGATCGGATATCCCGTGCTCGTGCGTCCTTCCTTTGTGCTGGGCGGACGGGCGATGATGATCGTTTACAACGACGAAGAGCTCTCGCAATACATGCAAAATGCGGTGGACGCGAGCCCGGAGCGGCCGGTGCTGGTCGATCGATTCCTGGAAGACGCGACGGAGGTGGATGTCGACTGTATCTCCGACGGTGAAACGACGGTCGTGGGGGCGATCATGGAACACATCGAACAAGCGGGCATTCACAGTGGCGACAGCGCCTGCGTGATCCCCTCTTTCTCGTTGAGCGACGCCATGCGCGAGCAAATCATGACGGCGAGCAAGGCTTTGGCGCTTGAGCTGGAAGTCCGGGGTCTGATGAACATTCAGTTCGCGGTGAAAGATGAAGAGCTATACGTGATCGAGGTCAATCCGCGCGCGTCCCGCACGGTGCCCTTTGTGAGTAAATCCATCGGTGTCCCCCTCGCGAAGTTGGCGGCCAAGGTGATGGCGGGTGAAAAGCTGGCGGACCTCGGCTTCACCTCGGAACTGATACCGACGCATTACTCGGTGAAGGAGGCGGTTTTTCCCTTCAATAAGTTCCCGGGCGTCGACATTTCCCTGGGCCCGGAAATGAAGTCGACGGGCGAAGTCATGGGGATCGATCCCGATTTTGGAACCGCCTATGCCAAATCGCAAATGGCCGCCAGCGGTACCCTGCCGCTGGAAGGCAACGTCTTCATCAGTGTGAAGGATCGCGACAAGCCCAGCGTGGTGCCCATTGCGAAAGAGTTCGTGGCGCTCGGCCTTAAAATCTATTCGACCTCGGGCACGGCGAAGATGCTCGAGGATGCTGGTGTTCCGGTGACGAAACTATTCAAGCTCGCCGAGGGTCGGCCGAATGTATTGGACATGATCAAGAACGGCGAGATGCAGTTGATCGTGAACACTCCGGCCGGCAAAGCGCCGCGGGAAGACGAGAAGAAAATCCGCAGCGCCGCGGTTTCCAATCGCATCCCCATCCTCACGACTCTCCGCGCCGCGAGCGCCAGCGCCCAGGCGATTGCGTCCCTGCAGCAACAGGGATATGGCGTGCAGGCCTTACAGGATTATCACGAGGATATGTGAGCCCTCGTGGGCGTCCGGCGCTCAGGAGATAAGTTCGCCGAGTGTTCGGGCCAACACATCGGGCCGGGAAAGCATGACATCATGACCCGCGTCAATCTCGGTGATGGTGCCGCCGAGTTGATTGGCATATTCGAGCGTGGGACGATAGCCGAGGGCCTGATCGTTGCGGCAGACGATGGAATGGTTTGCCACGTCGAGTGTGGAAGCGTCGACGGTGGCGGTATCGAGATAGACTGAGAGCGCTTGGGGCGTAAGTGAGTCGTAGTAGAGACGGGCCTGGTCTTCCGGCAGGTCGCTGAAGAAAGTGGGACGCGCCATTTCGTATGGCAGGCGGATCGTGTTGTCGGTTGATTGGGCCGCCAGATCGAAGTAGATCGGGCGGCGGTCTTCGGGAACGCGATCGATGGCCCTTTCGCCGGGTTGGAGGATGATGGCCGCGAGATAGACGGCGTGAGTGACGCGTTCGACATGCGGTGAGATGCCCTGAGCGAGGGCGATGCCGGCAAGGGAATGGCCGACGACGACGAGGTCGTGGTCTTGGTGACCGGCGATCTGAGCGCTGATGGCATCGGCGTAAGAAGCGATGGTGAGATGGTTGCGCGGTGTGGCATCCCGACCGTGGCCGGGCAGATCGAAGGCCCAGGCGTGATGACCGGAACGGGTGAGGCAAGCGATGACGGGGTCCCAACACCAAGCTCCGTGGGAACCGCCGTGAACGAGCAGGAAGCTGGACACGGAAAGAAATTTTATGGGTAAAGAGTCAGTCTCTCGATCTTTTTCGATAAGAGTTTGAGGCCAAACATTGAACCGTGGTGGGAATGACGACCAAATGTCTCTCGCTATTTTGCCTTGCTCTCATTGAAAAAGCCGCGGCTTCGCTCCAGATTGCTTCGATGTCTCAAGCAAGTTCTGTTCTGATCACAATCGTATGGTTTCTTGGCGCATCGGTGTGCGCGGCAGTTGAGAGCGAGGCCCACCCGTCGCCACCAAATGTGTTGTTTATCGCCGTCGATGATCTGCGTTTGAACCTGGGATGTTATGGCGACCCGGTCGCGGTGACTCCGAATCTCGATAAGCTCGCGTCCAAGAGCACGCAGTTCAATCGTGCGTATTGCCAGTTCGCCAGCTGCAATGCTTCACGCGCCTCGGTTCTTACCGGACAACGACCCGACAGCATCTCCGTTTACCGGCTGGACACCAATTATCGCGAGACTGCTCCTGATGCGATCACGCTGCCGCAGCATTTTCGCGAGAACGGCTATCACACCGAATCCATTGGGAAGATTCTGCACAATTACGGCAAATCGAGAGACAACGATCGGGCGTGGTCGGTTCCGGCGCGTTTGGACAAGGTGAGTCACTTTAGAGATTACGCTCTCCCGGAAAATGGAGATCAGAAAGCGACCGTCGCGGAGGCCGCTCCGATCAATGAGGGCCATGATCCGTATGTCGATGCCACGATCACGACCGACGCGATCGAAACGCTCGGGAGACTGGCGGCAAGCGACCAGCCTTTCTTTCTTGCGGTCGGCTTCATGAAACCGCACTCCCCTTACAATGCGCCGCAAAAATACTGGGACTTGTATGAGCGTGAAGAAATTTTGCCACTGTGCGCCGATGAACGTGCCGATGGCATCAGCGACTTGAACTGGCCTTCAGCCGGTGAGATTCGCGGCTTCGCGGACGTCCCCAAGAGCGGCCCGATCCCTGCGGAGACTCAGGCGAGAATGCGTCACGGCTATTATGCGACGACCAGTTATCTCGATGCCAATATTGGAAAGGTCCTCGATGCTCTGGAGGCCAGCGGCGTCGCCGAAAACACCATCATCCTTTTTTGGTCTGACCATGGGTATCATCTCGGTGAAAATGATCACTGGGCAAAAGTCACCGTGCGGGAGCTCGACGCCCACGTGCCCCTTCTTGTGCACGCTCCCGGTCACGAACCGGCGACGACCGACGCCATCGTCGAATACATCGACATTTTTCCCACCTTGTCCGAGTTGAGCGGCTTGCCTGCCCCGCAAGGAATAGACGGCAAAAGCTTTGTCCCGGTCATGACCGGCGCGAGCGACAGCTTTCGTCCGGCGGCGCTGACTCAAACTTGTCGCCCTTGGAATCGGAAAGGCCCCGTCAAGCAAATGGGGTATTCCATTCGAACCGCCGATCACCGATACACCCAATGGGTCGATCACGAAACTCAGGCGATCATCGCTGAAGAGATTTACGATCTCGGAAGTGATCTCTACCAGCGAACCAACCAAATCGACAACCCGGACTTCCAGGACATCATCGCCACGCACCGCCGGCTGCTCGAAGAAGAGCGGGGCTTGCACGATTAGCATGGGCCCTCATTGGGTGAGGCTCCGAACGATCACTCGACGGGTGTGCGTAACTTCGTCGTAAGCGCCGTGGGCGCTTTCATGCGCGATACGTGCGGCGACTGAGGGGTCACTTCAGTTCTGGCACTGTTAGTGTAATCAGTATTTGTCCCGATACGCAAAACCGTCGGGGAATTTGACGGATGATTCCCACCACGATTGGGTCGCCTCGGTATCGGTCGTGGAGAAATTCGGTGCCTCCCAGATCAAGGCTCGCTCGATTTGCTCGCCCAGCTCGAGAATCTGCTTGCCTCGTTCCGTTTGTATTCGGCTCCACTCAGCCAAGCTTTCTTCGACACTCCCGCCGGTCAGCAAGGATTGAATTAAGTCTTCTGCATTGTTGATTCCCTTGAAGATTCCTGATGCGGTGTGGGGTTGGACGAGGATTCCCGCATCTCCCAGGAGACCGATTCGATCCCGCGCGTATCCCGGGAGATCGATGGTGTAAATCGGTTGGATATACGTTTGATCGGTCAGGGATACGATATCGGCATAATACGCGGGCAAATGATCGGCCATCAATTGCTTGAGGCGCGACTCGAGCTCCGGTCGGATGCTTCCGGGCGGCAAGGACCCGGAGTGCTGAACCCCGTTGCGATCGGTCAGAAAGCCCTGCAAGTTGTCTTCAGCGGCGGGAATATAAGCCCCCCAGTTGTAGAGTCGTTCGCCCTGGCGGACCGAACCGTCAAAGCCGGGGACCAGGTACGCCACCATGTGACCGCCCAGATTCGGATAGGATATCCGCACCATCCGGGTGCCGAGTGTTTGGCGATCGCTCATGCGCGACTCCGGCAACACCCCTCGCCACAAGACGTATCCGCGATAAGACAGGCTTGTTTCCGGGAAACAGAGTTGTCTTCCCAAAGAACGATAGCCGTCCGCGAACAGCACCAAGTCAAAGCAATGGGTTTCGCCCTCTTCCAATTCGAGGACGACGGTGCCCGCGTCCTGCATCCGGGCGGCGACAACATTCCGGCTGCTCAGATAGTGTTCGTCGGGCACACGCTTCCTCAGGTTTTCCCACAGGGTGCCCCAATGAAAACAAGCGAGATCAATGGGAAGGGACCAAGGGGTGTGTCCAGCGCGATTTTCCGTCGGGGCACGCCCGACGAAGGGCATTTCATCGGTGACGGTGTGCGGGAAGCCGGCATCGAGAATATTTTCCTCCAGCAATGACTTGAAGGTCGTCATCGGCGTGGCAATTCCACCGCCGCGCCCTTGCAACCTGGCGCGCGACCGCTCAAACACCGTCACCTGATGTCCCGCCCGCGCGAGCAGAATCGCCGCCGAGCATCCCGCGATCGATCCCCCGACTATTCCGATCGTCAATGAATTAGGCAGAACGACCTCCCGGCATTTGTTGAAGATGTGCGTTTAAGCCTGGCTCGCTAATTTGCATACGACTCCTCGAACCAGTTTTGCCAAAGCTGACTGAGGCGTTGGACGATCTCAGGATTTTCTTTCGCGACGTCCGTGGTCTCTGTCATGTCGACACTCATGTCGTACAACTCCCACGCGATTTCGCTTTCGAACGGAATTTTGGATTTCTTGGTCAAAGACCGGGTGACGAGCTTCCAATCGCCGTCTCGCACGGCTCCTCCGGAAGCGTACTCAAAGAAGATGGGGTTCTTCCGATTGGGAAGCTGTTCTCCTTCGAGGGCGGGCAATAAGCTTTCGCCCTGCATCGGGATAATCGTTTGGTCTTTGACGGTGCGAGGATACGAAGCGCCGGTGATATCCTGAACGGTGGCCATGACATCGACAAAGTGGACGGGCTGATGGTTAAGGCCTCCGTTCTTGTTCGAGATGACCTTGGGCCAATGCGCGATGAACGGGGTGCGGATTCCGCCTTCATGGCTGAGGGTCTTCCAGAAGCGGAAGGGAGAATTGGAAACATTGGCCCAATCATCCTGCAGGGATGACCAGCGGGTCAGGGAACCGATTTCACCGGTGCCGGTGTTCACGTTTCCGGCGGAACAGCCGTTGTCCGACGCGAACATAATCAAGGTGTTTTCTTCTTCCCCCAGCGCCTGAACTTTTTTCAGAAGCTTGCCGACGTTTTGGTCGATGCGATCGATCATGGCGGCATAGACCTGCATCCGGCGGGTCTGGTCTTTCTTCTGTTCAGGGCTCAGGGAGTTCCAAGGCCTGTGGGAGGCCGTGGAAAGACGGACGTCAGCACCGAACAGGCCGAGCTCTTTCTGACGTTCATATCGGGCCTCGCGGATACTCTCATAGCCGGCATCGTACACGCCCTCGTATTTGGCGATGTCTTCCGGCCAAGCATGCAGAGGGTCATGGGGAGCAGTATAGGAGACGTAGAGGAAGTAGGGTTTGTCTTCGTTCTTGTATTCCTCAAGAAAATCGATTGCCCACTTGGTGAAGTAATCGGTCGTGTACCAATCTCTCTCCTCGGGTGTGTAATACGGGAGCATCTTCCGGTCATCAAAACAGTAGGCGCGCGTTTCCCTATTCTTACGTGCTGGAACGCCCTCGCCGGGGCGCTGTTCGCCGGGATTAAAGTGGTTGGCACAGCTTTTGCCGGGGCCGTAGTGAAAACCATAGAAATGGTCGAATCCCCGATCGTAGAGACTTTTTCCTGAGTGATGCTTGCCCACGGCCAGGGTGCGATATCCCACCGTCCTGAGCAGGTCGGCGATGGTAATGGCATTCTTGAAATCGCCGGCATTGCGTCCCATGCCGCATTGCTGGGCATACACTCCGGTAAGCAGGCAGGCTCTCGAGGGAAAACACTTGGAAGTGTTGTACATGCCGGTGAAGCGAATGCCATTTTGTGCCAATCGATCAATGTTTGGCGTTTTCACTTCTCCCCCATAGCAACCGAGGTCGGAATACCCCATGTCGTCAACGAGAATAAAGATAATGTTAGGGTGCTGGTTCGAGAGTCCGCTCGTCAAAGAGCCCAAGAATGCAATCGCAATCAGCATCGCCCTGGATAGCCGGTGTTCTCGTTTCATGATTCGGTGTCTTACCGCCACGCCATACTAAACGGCGATTCTAACTGCTTTCTACAGAATCCCCGCCGGCCCATCTCGATTTGGGCACGAATGGTTTCGGAGGTCTCAAACTCATGCCGCGTCGGGGCTTGGCGTGCAGCCGATTGTGGGGCGTCTTGCAGAAGCCCGCCCGATCGCCGATGCCAGCTGTTTCCACATACCAAGGGCGACGCCATCGGATCGGTGCTATTTGACGGCCTGATCGGTGAGTTCCTCAAGAAGCTTGGCATAGAACGCGATGTCATCCTCGGAATAATCGAGGCCATGGCGCTCAAAGATGACCTCGTAGAGGTATTTTGCGCTGTTGTAAGCGAGCCACACCTGGCCGTTCTCGTCCTGGTAGACCAACGCTTTGGGAGGAAAGTCAATTCCTGCCAATGGCACTCGGGCCATGAATTCGGTGCCGTACCTTGGGTTGCCAAAGGCTATGACGACCACGGGCGGCAATGTGAGACCATATTCCTCGGCCGCAGCGGCGTGATCGTAGCGAGGAAAAACTTTGATCCCTTTCGCGCGCACGGCAGCCTCGAAGCGTTCGACCGTTTCTTGGACGCCATACTTACTTTGTTTTTTAAGGATGCCATTTTCGGCAGCCCAAAGACTGCTTGCCATCAAGAACGCCGTCAAAAATACGATTGTCTGGATTATCGCTTCTCTCTTCAAAAAAGAGACTCCGTGGGGCATTGATTGTCTTTGCATTACCTCTCTTTTCAATTTGACTAATGTTAGTGCTTAGACACGCACGATAGCGGCGCGCCTTCATGAGCTATCACCAACCGACTCGTGCCGTCAGCGCTCTCCGCAACGGTTCTGTTCGTGTTACTTTTTTCTGGGACGTTCACCTATTGGTTCATCTACTTCCGTGGTGTCGACGAGACGGATTTCCATCGTGTCTCCTATCTCTAGTGAGTAAGACGTATACCAGTCGCAATGAACGTCCTCGGAACGTTCTCCCCGAGAGGTTAAGCCCCCGACTCTTCCCATCAAATTTGGCGGGTCGTCTGACTGGTGATGAACGGTTTTAGTGCCCAGCTGACCTGATGCCGTGATGCTTGCGGTCAAGACGGCAAGATCCTCCGCACCGGCGGTGCATACCTTATTACCATTGATGAAAACCTCTACTGCGATCATATCCTTGTCCCGAACGATCTGCCTGGTTCACGGGGCTGGCGGACCAGCGCGAGTGAGCTTGGAATCGCGGGAGAGCATGATCGATGCCTCTGATGTTAACAACCCAGAAAGCGTCCCGGCGCCCACGCAAGGCCTGGGGAGATGGTCCGCGGCGGATGTCAGGCGACTAGATCTGCCATCGTGAAGAGATTAACGTTTGAGCTCACTCACGCGGCTTGTCCGCGTTGAGTGCAGCGTCTTGTTCGATGGTTCTCATCTCTGCCAACCTTCGATCTTGAAGATACGCTCAGCAAGCTTACGTCCCGGCTTGCCTGAGTCAGGTTCGAACCACACTTCGAAGCGAGCTGCGTAGGGTTTCCCCCAATCTCCCTCGTAGATCGTGAATCCTGCCTTCGCGCCGAACTTCTCTACGGGGTCCGTTGACCAGGTCATGCGAGTTTCCGATTTCGATCTCAGCCTATCAACCGATAAAGGCGTGCCCTCAGTAACTTCGAACGCCTTCAGATAAACAGATCCAGGTTCGCCGGGATTGAGGGAATAGACTACAACATAGATTCCTGGCTGCATCCCAGTTACCAGCCGAAAGGGTTGCCCATCCTTGTCGACGAGGTGACTAGCTAACTCTTTTGCTCTGGATCGCGCCTCTACTAGTGCGGCTTGAGGATCCATCAGAAACTTCGAAAACTCTTTCTCCAGAGCAGCCACAGTAGCTTTGGTTACGCGACGTTCGGAACTATCTGATTGCTCGAAGATCTCCACCCAAACTTCACCACACTCAATCATCACCCGGCTTTCATGTAGATTATTGCCCAAGCTCATCTCTGGCTTAACCGGCTTGTTCCCTTCATCAACATGTTGCACCGAATATCGGCTCCATTGTCTGCGATCCAAACAAATGAGACATCGTGTCTGGAATCCAGCATTGCCACCGAACTCCGAGATGTAGCCGTGTAGCTCATCCCGTGGTTCCCCTCCGTAAGTCCAGCGTCTTGCCGCAAAGCGATTCCCCCTCTCCTTAAATACATGCCAATCCGGTGAAGCTTCGATGTAGTCGTCAAACAGATTGGTGTGATCTGTCGCCGCTCTTCTTAGCGACGGCATATCTGGCGCAAACCCAAGCTCGTCGTTGCCCGGGACAGACAAGGCCTTCCGAACCATGTGCTGAAGTTCATCGAATTCCTGGGTGCCGCTGACCTCCATAGCGCCATTTGAATCCGGCTCGGGCTCGGCGATCTCGATGCCTTCAGGAATCTTCAGGTTGTCGGCAAAACCATCTTCGCTGGGGCCGAACATTGATGCAAACATCAGAAAGCCAAAGGCAATGTAGGTGGCTGCACCACAACCGAAGAGAAGAAGTAAGTTAGCGATCCCTTTAGTCCATCGCTTCTTGATCAGATTCCAGACGGCTGAGGCAACGATACCCAGGAAAGCGAGACCCGCGAGACAGAACAGTCCATTGGACACGAAAGAGAGGAACGCCCAGTGCGGGATTGCAGCCGCCGTGAAGCAACCAAGCAGAACAAGAAACAGGAGCGTCGGCAACCACCAGCTATTGAAGTATCGCTCGAGGATTCTCATCAACAATTCTCATCGAACGTCAAGCATGAGGCACGGCTGACCGGGAGCGTGCGCTCGATGCTGGATGGGGGTTGAAATTGCGTGACATTTTTCGACTCGGGGCGGGTCAGCCGTTGCTCTCCATGCGCTTGTTATGCCTTTGTTAGTGTTTCGGCGACGCGTGCAGACTCATCGCGAAGATGCCCAGCACTGTCGAGCGTCCATGATTCGTCGCACCAATCACAAGCGTTCCAGAGGTCGCCGAGAAAGTCTGGATAAGGAATCTTCCCATCAATTTTAGACGCGTTGTCCATGTAGTATGCCTCCAGCTCGCAGATGAATCGGCAGAAAGTATAAGGCGTGATCTCTTTGGAGTGTAGGCGTCCGATCTGTTGCTTCAGCACTCTCTTGCATGCCTGGACGCCCTCGTCGGAGTCGATCTTGAATTCTGGACGGCGCTTTCGGAAATACTGTTCTAATCGAGATCGCGATGTGCGGACATCCCTGGAGAAAATCTCAAAAATATCCGGATCGACCTCGCCATCAGACGCCGCATTAGTGTTAATCCACGACTCGATCTCTTCCTTCGTGGCTGCACCGAACATGCATGTCACGCCAAGCTGGATGAGATCATTCATTTCTGGGCATAACAATATTATTATTAAGTAATTTTACTTGATAACACGGTATTGAATATGGAATCAAGTATTCTGTTGTGATGACAGGAAAGGAGAATCTCGACGGTATTGGGGGGGGTGAAGAGGCGGGGGAGAAAGGGGGCTTGGAGCGTCGCTTGATTGAGGTGATGCGGTATCGGGGCCTGGCAAAGCGGACGGAGCGGGGCTATGTGCAGTGGTATCGGCGCTTTGTGCGATTTCATGGGATGACCCATCCCGGGGAGATGGGGGAGCGGGAGGTGGAGGCGTTTCTAACGCATTTGGCTACGAACAAAGATGTGGCGGCGAGCACGCAGAATCAAGCGTTCAATGCGTTGATCTTTTTCTATCGGCATGTGCTGGAGCGACCCTTGGAGAATGTGAAGGCGCGCCGGGCGGAGCGGGGGCGAACCTTGCCCGTGGTGTTGTCGGTGGGCGAGGTGGAGCGATTGATGAGTCACCTGGAGGGCACCTTTTTGATGATGGCGCAGCTGATGTATGGGACGGGGTTGCGGAAGATGGAATGTGTGCGGCTGCGGGTGAAGGACGTTGATATGGAAAACGGTTTGGTGCTGGTGTTTGACGGGAAGGGGAACAAGGATCGTTCGACGATTCTTCCGAAGTCCTTGTTGCCGGACTTGGAGCGCCAGCGGCTGCGTTTGGAGGCTTTGTGGAAGGACGATGTGGACAAGGGGGTGGCGAATGTGTGGATGCCGGAAGGATTGCGACGGCGCTATCCGAACGGGGGCCGGGAATGGTTGTGGCAGTGGTTATTTCCGAGCAAGCAGATCAAGGAGGACCCGCGCGCGCGCGGGCAGTTTCGCCGGCATCACGTGCATGAGAACTCGATCACGCGGGCGTTGTCGGATGCGGCGAAGCGGGCGGGCATCGCGAAGAAGGTGGGGGCCCATACGTTGCGTCATAGTTTTGCGACGCACTTGGTTTTGCAGGGGCAGGATGTGCGGACGGTGCAGGATCTGCTGGGGCATTCCGATTTGTCGACGACGATGATTTATGTGCAGACGGCACGGCAGATGCGCGGGGAGATTGAAAGTCCGCTGGATCGCTTGGGGAATTCTGAGAAGGGCTGACGATACCGGACGAGAGTCGGCGACGGACAGGGGGCTCAATCGAAGGGATTGAGGAACTCGAAGAGGCTTTTCTTCTTGGGTGGGGCGGGTGGTTGGGCCGGAGGGGGTGCGGGTTGTGGGGCGACAGGTTGCGGGGGTGGGACGGGTTGGGCGACGGGCGGTGGGGTGGCCCGGTTTACGGCGCTGGCGGCGGCGAGACGTCCGCCGAAGTCGTAATCGATGTCGGCGAAGGGTCCGAGGACGCGGGTTTCGAGCGCCTTGCCGTCGGTTTTGCCGGTTTCCTTGATTTGGACGAGGATGTCGACTTCTTCGTTGAGGAGATCCACTTTGCCGGGCGCGAAGATTTCGAAGGCTTCGCCTTTGAAGAGGAGTTGATTTGAGGAGAGGACGCCGTTTTCGATGGCGTAAGGTCCGGCGAGGCTGCCGGTGTCCTTGGGTTTGATATCGACGCCGGCGCTGTTGATGGAGGCGAGCATGGTGCCGAGGACGGGCATGATATAGAACTCGCCGTCTTCGATACTGATCTGTCCGGTGCCGTTGAGGTCTTCAAGAAGGCCGGTTCCCTTGCCCTGGAAATTGAGCGAGGCTTGGCCGGTGAGAGTTTTTTCTTCACCGAAGAAATCGGCGAGGCCTTGGAGTTGGACTTTGCTGAGCAGGAAACCGATGGCGAAGGGGACGTTTTCTTCGAAGGGTTTGGCGACGAGATTCATGCTGTAGGTGCCCCCAAGGGTGTCGACTTTGAAGCCCTCGGTGACGAGGGAACCGTCTTTGTAGGTGAAACTGGCGTCGAGATTGGCGAGGCTGAGCTGATTGCCGGCGAGGTCTAGAACGAAGCCGTCAGCGCTGGCGAGGCGGAAGCTAAGGTCGGAGAGATTGGGGTCGGCAAGCGAGGTGCGGCCGGAGAGTTCGATCGTGGGACCGGAGGAATACTTGAACATGTTGAGGCGCTCCGCGGTGGGGGCGTGAAGGCGCTGGGCGAGGTCGATGAGATGGAGGTCGGAGGTGAATGACGCGATGTCGACAATTTGGGTCGTGCGATCGATGGCGGCTTGGGCGCTAAGGGATTTGTCGAGGTGATTGATTTTGAGTTCGGGAATCTCGAAGCGGTCCACATCGCCCCGGGCGGTGAAGGTAAAGCTGAGCGCGTCGGTCGAGTCGTTCGGATTGCCGAGGAACGCGGCGACATCGGCGATGGAGATATTGTTGGCATTGACTTTGACCGCGAAGGCGAGGGGCTCGCCGAAGGGTTTGGTATTAAACTCGGCGACGATCAGGCCGCCGAGGGTTTCCGTGACGAAGTTTTTCGTGGCGAAGGTGTCGTCGCGAATGGTGAACTCCGTTTCGAGCTTGGAGATGGGGAGCGGCTCCCGGTCGGGGAGGTGGAGCGTCATTTCTTCTGCGACGTTGAGGGCCCCTTCGAGATCGAATCCGGGGCCGGGCGTAAAGGGAATGGCACCTTTGGCGCGGAGTTCGGGAGGAGCGGTCCAGGAAAAGGTTTCGAGGCGGGCGCGGAAGGGCGGGTAAACACGGGAAAGGAAGCCGGTGAGGTCGAGGGTAGAATGGAGATCGTCGATATTGAACAATTTGCGATTGAGATCGGCGGTGGTTTGCGTGCTGAAGATGCCGCCGTCGTATACGAGTTCCGCCGGGCCGATGATGATGGTGCGGCCCGCGGGGCCGAGGTTGGCTTGGGCCTGGACATTGACGGTGGAGACGGGGACCTCGTTGAGTTCGATGCCCTGGCCGGCGGCGTTGAGGGTGGCGGTGAGGGGTTGATCATCGGGGCCGGAGAACTGGAAATCGACCTTCAGGGGCGCGCCGCCGCCACTGACCTTGGCCCAAGTCATGAAGCCGTCGAGGGGGCTGAGGTCGACGCCGGCGAGGGCGTGGGTTTCGGCATTGGGATCGGGAGGGGTATGGGCGGGGGTGGCATCGGCACTGGGATCGGGAGGGAATGCGGCGTCAAAGGTTTTCCAGGTGCTTTGGCCTTGAATGTTGAAGACGAGACCCTGGAACGTGGCGGTTAATGATTCCGCGACGATTCCCCCGCTCCCGATTTCGATCACGCCGGTCAGGTTTCGGAAGGTGGGTTTTCGATTCCCGGTATCGATCCCGAAGTTGGCTTCTTCCAAGGTGAGCGCGATCCCGAGGCCGCCGCCGGTGGCGTCGTTGCCGCGGGTGACGCGGGCGTTGACTTCACTGAGGGTGATGAAAGGAAGGGTCCGGGTTTCGTCTTTGCAAAGGGCGACGTTCTTGAGGCGGACTTCGTTGGCGCTGATTTTTTCCGGATTTTCGTCGAAGCGAACGTAGATGCCCTGGCTGGAGAGTTGACTGTCGATGCCTGCCCAGGCGGCGCTGAAGACGGTTCCGCCGCTGAAGAAGAACACCGCGATCCCGATGAAGATAAGGGCCGCGCCTCCGGCAATGGCGGCGATGATGAGACGCTTCTTCTTTTGTTCGGGGCTGAGCGGCGGACGTGGGGGCTTTGCCTCTTCGGGTTCGTCCTCCTCTTCGTCGTCACCCCAGAAGTCGACCGCTTCGGCTTCGTCGTCATAGGGCGAGCGCAGGCGCTCTCCTTTTGCCGGCGATGCGGGAGCGGCTTCATTTTGGCGTTGACGCCGGCGTTCGCGGGCGGCGGCTTCGGCGGCCGCGGAAATGTCCTCTTCTTCGGCGAGGGCTTCCGAAACGGAAGCGGGTCCCGAAGGGTCGGTCTTGTCGCCAGGATCCTCATCTTCCTCATCGGCTTCCTCCTCGGGTGGGAGGGAAACGTCGGGTTCGGGCTCGTCGGAGCCGGATTCGGGATAGAGTGGGTAATCGGGTGCCGGTGCTTTGCTGGAAGGTTCGTCGGTTGACGAGGCTGACGACGGTGGCGGGAGGAACGTGCGAGTGGAGGCGTCGGGATCCGGTTCCGGATTTGGTTCGGGATCGGGTGCCGGCTCGTCGGCGGCTGCCGATGGCTTTGATTCTCCGGACCGCTCCTCTCCTTCCGGCTCGAGTTCGATGTCATCGGGCTCGGGGTCTTTTTTTGGAGGAGGCGAAGACGCGGCAGGGCCCGGCGCCGAAGCTTTTTGCCCGGGGCCGTCGTATCGAAGATCGAGATCGAGTTCGAAGTCGAACTCTTCCTTGGGTTCTTCTTGGTTATCGGCGTCGTCTTTTTCGTCCGCCATAGGAGAAAAGGGATATTCGAATCATGGGCGCGCAGGAGCGTGATCAGGAACCGGTGTCAAAGGAATCTGCCTCGACGTATGCGGCGATCAAGGCTTTCTCGCCTTCGACGCCTTTGATGGAATTTCCGTGTTCCATTCCAATGATGAATTCGCGGTTGTCGGCTTTGGATCGGTCGTAGATGTGTTTGAACACGTTGCGATAGTTGATTTCGCCCGTGCCCGGTTCTTTGCGACCGGGGTTATCGCCGGCCTGGAAGTATCCGATCTGGTCCCAGCAGTGGTCGATGTTGGGAATCAGATTTCCTTCGGTGATCTGCTGGTGATAGATGTCGAAGAGGATTTTGCAGGAGGGGCTGTCGACCGCGGTGCAGAGGGCGTATGCCTGGGGCGAACCCTGGAGGAAGAGACCACCGTGATTGGCGTAAGGGTTGAGGGGTTCAAGGACCATGACGAGGTCATGAGGCTCGAGAATTTCCGCGCAGCGGCGGAGCAGCTCGATGACGTTCGCCGTTTGATAGCCGTGGGCAAGCCGTGGGCCGCCAAATTTATTCCATTTTTCGGCGGTGTTGAATTGTTGATCGATGGATCCGGGGACGACGGTGAACCATTTGGCGTTGACTCGTTTGGCGATGTCGATGGAGGCGCGAATTTGGTCGAGGATGGCCGTCCAAGTATCTTCATTTTTAACGGCAAAAGTGGGTTGATCGAAGCTGGCGTAAGCGACGAAGACGCCCATGGTCATTCCGAGGTCGGCGAGGGTATTGCCGATCTTTTCCTGCATATCCGGCGCTTCTTCGGCGAGGCGGTTGTATTCGAGGGCGGTGAAGCCTTGGTCGGCGGCGAATTTGATTTCGTCGAGGACGCCGCCGGGGGCGGAAAACTTGAAGGTGCCGGGGTGTGGGGCGTATTTGAGATGGAACTGGTGTTTGGGTGCGGCGAGAGACGTGGCTAGCGGTGACGAAGCGGCGGCGAGGGCGGCTCCCGAATAGGTGGCGGTTTTGAGAAAGGTGCGTCGGTGCATGCTGGGTGATCGTCGTTTCTTTGGTGCGCTGGGGCGCCTCACCATAGGGGACGATCACGGGAGGGCGCAAGTGTCTAGGGTGCCCGGAGCGGGTGTCTTCGCCTTTGGCCGGCGAGGACGAGGGTAGCGATGCCGAGGAGGATGCCGCGACCCGGTTCGGGGGCGGCGGCGATGGGCATATTGCCGAGGGAAACGGCTTCGAGCTGGAGGGCGGTGGCGGGATCGACGGCGTCGAATTCGATGATGAGGGCGTCGACTTGGGTGAAATCGGTGGCGCCGGCGTTGGTGAACTGGCTGAGGGCGAAGGAGGCGTTGTTTGGGGTGAGGGAGCCGGCGAGGCTGGTGGTCAGGGTGGCGGTTTGACCGGAGGTGTCGGTGATCGAGAGGTTGAGGCCGGTGGCCTGGTTGAGCGAGGAGACTTGGAAGACGAGGGAATTGTGCCCGGACTCGGTGAAATCGAGCCCGCCGAGCCCGGTGCCGTTGAATCCTTGGTAGGTGAGGCGGGTGGAGCCGATGGCGCCACCGCCGAGGGTCATGGCGAGCATGCCATCCCCGGCGTTGTTGACGGTGGTGCGGGCGGCATTGCCGAGGGGGTTGGAGGTGACGGAAAAGGCGATTTCGCGACGTCCGCCGGCGATGGTGGGGCCGCCGTTGGCGGTATCGTTCAGGGATCCGGTGGTGCCGGAGAGATCGAGATCGTGGCTGGCGGATTGGAAGTCGTCGATGATGGTGAGGGTGGTGAAGGCGTGGGCGGGTCGAGGGGCGAGGGTGACGAGGAGGAGGAGGGTTGCGAGGATGGCGGCGAGGGTCATCATCCAGGAGCGGATCATATGGCTGGGGGCGAGACGACCGGGGTTGGGGTGGCGGAGAAGGGCCGCGGCGAGGGGGCGACGGCTGGGGATGAGAGACGGAGACGGAGAGTTCATGGGCTTGATAATTAAGAACTCCTAAATTTTAATATATTTTCGCAATCATGCAACACGGGGGTGCAAATTTTTTAAAATTTGCCAGGAATCCAAGGAGGAATGGGGGTTGTGAGGGTGCCAGGAGCGAAGTTGGCCAGTAAAACGTTATACGTATCACATTCTACTGGCGAGATATTGGGTTGACGGTGGCTAGAAGTCCATGCATGGTCTGTGTATGGCTACTAAGACCATTTCCTTGGAGCTGGATGCGTATGAGCGGTTGCGGCGGGCGAAGCGGTCGCCACGGGAATCGTTCTCCGAGGTCGTGCGTCGCGCGCAGTGGGATGGCGGCGCCTGCGGCGGCGGGAGCGAGTTCATCATGCGACTTCGGCGTCTCACGAAGGATCGGCCCGGGGTGTTGCTCGAGGAGTCCGTTTTGGATGTCATGGACAGGCGGGCGGCCACGCGCACGGAACGGACGCGGGAACGGGGATGATTTTTGATACGACGTTTCTGATCGATCTGCAGCGCGAACTCCGGCGGGGTGAAGAATCAGGCCGGGCGGGGACGTTTCTGGCGAACTTGGAAGGGGAAACTTTTCGCGTCGCTTTCGTCACGCGGATGGAATTTGCGGAGGGATTTGCACCGGATCGGCGGGAAGAGTGCGAACTGTTCCTGGCGTCGTTTGGAACACTTTACGCGGACGAGGAAACGTGCTGGCAGGCGGGGCAAATCAGCCGAAGTTTGCGGGAGACTGGGGAAGCGATCGGGGATCACGATGTGTGGATAGCGGCCCTTGGCTTACAGCATGGGGAGGCTGTGGTGACGCGGAATGAGAAGCACTTGGTGCGGGTGGAGGGGTTGGAGGTGCAGGGGTATTGAGCGACGAGCGCGCAGGGGCGGACGAAAACTTCTGGCGCCCCTCCAGGGCGCATCGCTCGTTGATGTGACGGATCCGGTGGTTTCACCACCGGCTACTTTCTTTCGCCCCTCCGGGACTTTATGGAGCGGGGGAGTGCGCCTACGAGGTGGCGGAGGGGGTTGGTGTGAGCGCTTCGGTGATGCAGAGCTCGAGTTTGTCCCGAAGGGCGGCGTAGGAGAAGTGCTGGAGGGAGAGCTGGTAGTTGTGTTCGGCCCATTCCGCCTGTTTTTCCGGGTCTGCCATGAGAGCCGCGGCTTCGTCGATGGCTTCGTCGGTGAGGATACCGTCCATGGTGATGGCCTTGAAGCCCAAGGGTTCGATATCGGCGCGGTAGACGGCGTATCGGTTGACGAGGATGGGTTTGCGGAAGTAGAGCGTTTCGAGGAAGGCGTTGCCGAAGCCTTCATACAGTGAGGGGTAGGTCACGAAGTCGGCGTGGGGATAGATGTCCCAAAGGGTGTAGATTTTTTTACCGTCTTCATTGGTGCTTCGGTGTTCGGCGACGCGGTCACCGATGCGATGGAGGCGGACGCCGGTTTGGTTTGCGAGGCGCTTGAGGCTGTCGAGGTATTCGTATCCTTCATCGCCGGCGAGGTGTGAGATAACCAGGCAGGCCTTGATGCCTTTGCGGTGGAGGCGGGCAACGAAGTCGATGGCGCTTTCGATGCCTTTGCGTGGGACGATGCGGGTGGGTTGGAGGATGAGTTTTTCGTCTTCGGCGATATCGAACTCGGCGCGGAAGTCGTCGGCGTAATCGTCGGGAGCGGGAGGGGGGTTTTCGAAGTCGAAGACGTTGGGGACGACGGTGGCGGGGACCTGGCGATGGGAACCGATGTCCTGGACGGCCTTGGAGTTGATCACGACGTGTGAGAAGTGGTCGGTGAGGGCGGGGGGGAAGGCGTATTTGAGGTAGTCTTCTGCGGCGGTGTGTTGGAAGCGGACGCGTTCCCAGGCGAAGTCGTGGTGATGGGCGATGGTGGGGATCTTGGTTTCCTCGATGAGCTCGGCGAGAGCGAGTCCGAGGGGGATGTTCATGGGAATGGCGAGGATGTTCTGGGGGACGATGAGGTCGATATTGAACTGATCGATGAAGGCTTTGAGGTGAGCTTTGAGGTCATTCTTGATGCGGGTGACGTATGAGGTGATCTCGGGTGGGCGCTCGAACTGGAGTCCGAAGAGCGTGCGCTGGATCATGTAGACGTCGGGGTGTTCGAAAAAGGCTTTGTCGCAGAGGTAGGAGCGGTCTTCGGGGGTATCGAGTTTTCCGGCGAACCAGAATGCGGTATGGCCGAGGTCGCGTTCGAGGACCTCGACCCATTTGGCGGCTTCGAGAGAGACGCCGTCGGTGCCGTGGAAGCGGGTGGAGATGAAGCCGATGTTCATGGTGACGGGAAAGGGAGGGGAGCAGGAAGGGTGCCGGGCGGTTTAAAAAAGAAAGGGACGGTGGCAGAAGCCATCGTCCCTTTCGAGGAAAAATCGTTATTGGGCCTGACGAATTATTTCTCCGTCTCGACCGCTTCGGTTTCCGGTTGGCCGGGGTCGGGTTCGCTGGAGGAGAAGGTGAGTTTTTTGTTCTCCTTGTCGAAGTCGACGTTGACGTTCTCGCCTTCCTTGACCTCTCCGCGGAGGAGGGCTTCGGCGAGGGGATCTTCCATGTGTTTTTCCACGGCGCGGCGCATGGGCCGGGCTCCGTATTGCGGATCGTATCCTTCGTCGATGAGGAATTCGCGCGCGGCCTCGGTGAGTTCGAGGTGGATATCTTTTTCGTGGAGGCGGACGAGGACTTTCTCGATCTCGAGGTCGACGATCTTGAGGAGGTCCTTCTTTTCGAGCATGTGGAAGACGATGAGGTCGTCGATCCGGTTGATGAACTCGGGTTTGAAGGCCTTCTTGGCCTGCTCCATGATTTTTTCCTTCATGCCCTCGTAATCGGCTTCGTCATCGGACATGGCGGCGAAGCCGAGGGAGGTTTGGCGCTTGATGGTTTCGGCGCCGACATTGGAGGTGAGGATGATGATCGTATTCCGGAAGTCGACTTTGCGGCCGAGGGAATCGGTAATGGTTCCTTCCTCGAGGATTTGGAGGAGGAGGTTCATCACGTCCGGGTGGGCTTTTTCGACTTCGTCGAAGAGCACGACGGAGTAGGGGCGACGCCGGACGGCTTCGGAGAGTTGACCGCCTTCTTCGTACCCGACGTATCCGGGGGGTGAGCCGATGAGGCGGCTGCTCGTGAATTTCTCCATGTATTCGGACATGTCGATTTGGATGAGGGCATCCGCGTCTCCGAACATGAACTCGGCGAGGTTCCGGGCGAGATAGGTTTTGCCGACGCCGGTGGGTCCGAGGAAAACGAAGGAACCGATGGGGCGGCGCGGGTCTTTGAGATCGGCGCGGGAGCGTCGGAGGGCCTTGGAGATGGCGACGACCGCTTCGTCCTGGCCGATGACCGTGCCCTTGAGGTCTTCCTCCATTTTGAGGAGGCGTTGAGCTTCTTTTTCCTCCATGCGCTGGAGGGGAACACCGGTCCACTTGGACACGACGGTCATGATGTCTTCTTCGTTTACGTCGACGCGTTTTTCTTCGTTGTTCGCGCGCCATTCGGCGAGGACATCTTCGAGTTCTTTGCGGGTATTCTTTTCTTCGTCGCGCAGGGAAGCGGCTTTTTCGAAGTCTTGTTCTTTAATGGCGGCTTCTTTGCGGGCGACGATGTCGTCGATCTGAGCTTCGATGTCTTTGACCTCGGGTGGGCGGGTCATGGCGGCGATGCGGGCGCGTGAGCCGGCTTCGTCCATGACATCGATGGCTTTGTCGGGAAGGAAGCGACCGGTGAGGTAACGTTCCGAGAGTTTCACGCAAGCCTCGATGGCGTTGTCGGTGTAGCGGGCGTTGTGATGGACTTCGTATTTGTGGCGGAGTCCTTGGAGGATTTGGATAGCGTCCTCGATATTGGGTTCTTCGACTTTGACGGTTTGGAAGCGTCGTTCGAGGGCGGCGTCTTTCTCGATGTATTTGCGATACTCGTTCATCGTCGTCGCGCCGACGCATTGGAGTTCACCGCGGCTGAGGGCGGGTTTGATGATGTTTGAGGCGTCCATGGCGCCTTCGGCGGAGCCGGCGCCGACGATGGTGTGGAGTTCGTCGATGAAGAGGATGACATTCTTGGCGCGCCGGATTTCGTCCATGACGGCCTTGATGCGTTCCTCGAATTGGCCGCGGTATTTGGTGCCGGCGACCATGAGGGCGAGGTCCAGGGTGATGACTTTCTTTTCGCGAAGGAGTTCCGGGACGTTGCCGGAGGCGATTTCCTGGGCGAGGCCTTCGACGATGGCGGTTTTTCCGACACCGGCTTCCCCGATGAGGACGGGGTTGTTCTTGGTGCGGCGGCAGAGGATTTGGATGACGCGCTCGATTTCTTCGTGGCGACCGATAACGGGATCGAGGTCGTCTTTTTGGGCGAGCTCGGTGAGGTCGCGACCGAAGGCGCGGAGGGCGGGGGTCTTGGTATCTTTCTTTCCACCGGGGCCGCCGCCGCCGGCTTCTTCGAATTCGCCGCCTTCTTCGAGGTCGTCAGGTGAAAAGTTAGGATCGAGTTCGCGCAGGATTTCGTTGCGGGTGCGTTCGATGTCGACTTCGAGAGATTTGAGGACGCGTGCGGCGACGCCTTCTCCTTCGCGGAGGAGGCCGAGGAGGATGTGTTCTGTGCCGACGTAAGAGTGGTTGAGTGCTTTGGCTTCTTTGCCGGCGAGGGCGAGTACTTTTTTGACGCGCGGGGTGTAGGGGATGTTCCCGACCATTTTGGTTTCGGGACCGGAGCCGACTTGTTTTTCGACTTCCATGCGGACGGTCTCGAGGTCGAGGCCCATTTTTTGGAGCACATTTACGGCGACGCCTTGGCCGAGTTTAATGAGGCCGAGGAGGAGGTGTTCGGTTCCCACGTAATTGTGGTTGAACCGATCCGCTTCTTTGCGGGCGAGCGCGAGGACTTGTTGGGCGCGTGGGGTGAAATTATTCATCATTCCAGTCGATAGGGTCGTGTTCTCCCCCATCCCCGTCGCCAGAGGCGGCAGGGTGGCCGGGTTCCGGGAGGTTACTTAACTTACGCCGCGTGATTTGGGCACGCAAGGCGTCTCTTTCTTCGGCCGAGAGTTTCCTTTTGGCTTCGATTTGAAGGTGGGCGGGTTGGATTTCCATAAGCAGGAGATTGGCCAGACCGCCATTTTCCGGGGGAAAATAGGCGAGATCGCAGCCCAAGCGGATCATGGAGAGGAGGTTAAGGGCTTCTTTTGAGGAGATGACGTGGCTGTATTTGAGGAGGGCGTAAGCGCGGCCGATCTGGTCGTTGAGCATGGTGCGTTTTTCCTCGCCGAGCTTGGCGCGGGCGTTTTCCTCGTGCTGGATGATTTGTTGGACGATTTTTTCGAGGCGGGCGACGATCTCGATTTCTTTGTCGCCGAGGGTGGTTTGGTTGGAGACTTGGAAGAGATTGGCGAGGGCTTCGGTGCCTTCGCCGTAGAGGCCGCGGACGGCGAAGCCGATCTTGTTGACGGCTTGGATGACTTGATTGATTTGCTCGCTGAGGACGAGGGCGGGGAGGTGGAGCATGACCGAGGCGCGGAGGCCGGTGCCGAGATTGGTGGGGCAGGCGGTGAGGTATCCGAGGGTGTTATCGAAGGCGTAAGAGATTTGAGTTTCGAGATCGGTATCGACCTTATCGAGTAGTTCGTATGCTTCGCGGAGTTTGAGACCGGGGCGGATGGCCTGCATGCGGAGGTGATCTTCCTCGTTCACCATGATGCTCAGCGTTTGTTTTCGATTGACGATGGCGGCGCTGCCGTTGCTTTTGGCGGCGTGTTCGCGGCTGATGAGGTGGCGTTCGACGAGGACTTGTTTTTCGATGGAGGTGAGGTTTTGGAGGTCGGCGGAGAAGGCGTCCTTCATCTCGGGAAGGGCTTCGAGGTGGGACTTGAGGTCGTGGAGGACGTGGACGCGCTCATCTTTGGCGGCCCAGCCGGGGAAGGAGTGTTCGTTGATGTTGCGGGCGAGGCGGATGCGGCTGCTGAGCACGATGGAGCTATCCCCGCCTTGGCCTTGCATCCAGTCGGCGGGTTTCCGCATCAATGTGGAGAACTTCATCATGTTTTTGTCGGGGGGCAGGGAGGGCGCATGGGGCGGGCCAAGGGTTGGACTCCCGGGGGGCGGGAATTGTTCAAGCAGGCGAGCCGGCCGGGGAGCGGGCTAGCCGGCGCCGGCTTTGGCGGCTTCTTTTTCGAGAGACTTGATTTCATCGCGGAGGGAGGCGGCGGTTTCGAAGGCTTCCTCTGCGACGGCAGTATCGAGTTCGTCCTGGAGTTGCTGGATGCGTTCCTGGAGTTCTTTGGTGTGTTGATAGGGGACGGGAACTTTCCCGACGTGGCGGGTACCTTTGTGCATGGCTTTGAGGAGGGAATCGAGTCCATCGCCGAAGATGTTGTAGCAGTAGGCGCAGCCGAGGCGGCCGGTTTTTTTGAAGTCGGACTGGGTGAAGCCGCATTCTTCGCAGACGGCTTCATCGGAAGATTTTTTGACCTCTTCCTGGCTGCCGAGGCCGAGGAGGAGATCGGCGAGCGCGAAGCCGGTGGGATCGTCGACGCCTTTTTCGTCGGCGCAGGCTTGGCAGAGGTTCACCTTCTGCATTTTTCCATCGACGATCTGGGTGAGGAAGACGGTGGCTTCCTGATCGTCGCAAGCGTCGCACTTTTGCATGTGTAGGGTCAGGGTATCGGGGTTGGGTCCCCGGGGTTGGGTCGATCTCGCCGCGATGGAGAGGGAGGATTCACCAATTTAGGCCGAGGGGACGGCGTTGTAAATCGGTGTTCCCGTGGTCTTGGTGAGATCGCGGTATTTTTCGATGCACTGGCGGGTGACGGGGCCGGGTTTTCCGTCGCCGATGGTGCGGTTGTCGTATTGGACGACGGCGATAATTTCCGCGGCGGTGCCGGTGAGGAAAACTTCGTCGGCGGTGTAGAGGTCATATCGGGACATCATGGGTTCACTGAGAGGGAGTCCGATTTCGTCGATAATGTTCATGACGATACGGCGAGTGATGCCGTCGAGGATGCCGGCGGCGACGGGGGGGGTGGTGACGGCGCCGTTTTTGACGACGAAGATGTTATCGCCGGTGCATTCGGAGATGAGGCCTTGTTCGTTGAGCATGACGCCTTCGTCTGCGCCGGCGTGCATGGCTTCGATTTTGGCCATGACGTTGTTGAGGTAGTTAAGGGATTTGACGGTGGGGCTGAGGGCGGCGTGGGAAGGGCGGCGGGTGCCGCAGGTGACGACCGTGAGTCCGTTGGTATACTTATCTTCGGGGTAGAGTGAAATTTTGGATGCGATGACGATGAGGGAGGCTTTTTCGCAGAGGTATGGATTGAGGCCGAGCCCGCCGGCACCGCGGGTGGCGAGGAGGCGGACGTATCCGTCCTGGAGTTCGTTGGCGCGGATGGTTTCGAGGATGGCTTCCGCGATGGCGGCGTTGTCGAGAGGGAGGGTGAGGTCGATGGCTTTCGCGGAGTCGGCGAAGCGATCGAGGTGGGCTTCGAGTTCGAAGACGCGGCCGTCGTAGATACGGATGCCTTCGAAGATGCCGTCGCCGTAGAGGAGTCCGTGGTCGAAGACGGAGATTTTGGCATCGGCTTCGTCGAGGAGTTGGCCGTCGATGTAGACTTTGGGCATGATTGGGTGGGTGATGAGAGGTGGTGGAAGGTAAAGGATAGTGGGGGTGGGAGGATTTGGAACCTCAAATTTACACTAATCGGCGTGAAATGATAAGGGATGGAGGTGCTGGCATTGAGAGTCGTTTTCGTCGCGAAGAGCGGACGATTCTGGCACCCCTCCGGGGCGCCTGCGTTTTTTTCGCTGGGTGTCCGGTGGTTTCACCACCGGCTACTTTCTTTGGTTCCCCCGGGACCAGTCGAGGGTCCGAACGAAATGGGAGGTTCTTCGTTCTCCGGCTCGGGCGGGAGCGGGGACTGGGGGATCAGGCGAGGAGTTCGCTGACCTTGGCGAGGATATCGTCGAACTGGAAGGGTTTGGTGAAATAGCCTTCGGCGCCGAGGGCGTCGGCTTCTTCGACGGCTTCGACGTTGGCGTGGGCGGAGAGGAACACGACGGGGATGGCCTTGGTTTGGTCGTCGGCGCGGAGGCGGCGGAAGGTTTCGAAGCCATCGATACCGGGCATTTTGACGTCGAGGAGGATGAGGTCGGGGGTGACCTCCGCGACGGACTCGAGGGCTTGTTCGCCGGACTGGGCGACGAGGAGTTCGTGGCCTTCCGGCGCGAGGGCCTGGAAGAGGACCTGGAGGTTGGTGGTGTTGTCGTCGACGAGGAGGATGCGTTTGGAGGACATGGATCAGGTGGGGGGATTGGTGGGGTCGGTGGAGGGGGAGGCGGATTCGAGGGTATCGGCGATGGAGCTTAGGCCGTCGAAGTCGAAGGCGGCGAGGAGGTTTTCGAGGTGGCGGCCGGCGGGGGTGGTGTTTTCGTTCTCGAGGAGTGCTTTGGCGATGTCGCCGAGCTTGGTGAGGTTGCGGACCTTGGCGGCGGCGGCGAGATCGGCGGCGATTTCGTCGGGGAGGTCTTCAAAGAGTTCTGCGGGATCGATTTCCGAGGCGGTGTCGGAGTCTTCGTCTTCGTCGTTGTCGGCGAGGGTGATGAATTCGATGTCGAGGATGGTGGTGAGTTTTTCCACGAGTTCGGACACGCGGAGGGGCTTCATGAGGAAGTCGTCGAAGCCGGCATCGAGGGCTTTATGGCGGAACTCGGGGAAGACACTGGCGGTGACGGCGATGACTTTATTGGCTTTGAGTTTCTCGTCGCGGCGAACTTCTTTGACAACGTCGATCCCGTTCATGCGGGGCATACGCACGTCGCAGAGGAAGATATCGAAATCGCGTTCGCGGAGGCGGTCGAGGGCTTCATCTCCGTCGGTGGCGAGAACCGTTTCGAATCCGGCTTCGGTGAGGATTTGGTTGAGGATATCGCGATTGGTTTCGCGGTCATCGGCGATGAGGGCGGAGCGGGATTCGCCGGGTGGGAGGGCGAAGGAGGTGTGGGAGCTGGAGGTGGCGGAGGGGGCGGCTCCGGCGGATGTGGCGCCCTTGATTTCTTCGGTTTCGTCGAGGGGGAGGGAGAGCGTGAAGATGGAGCCTTCGCCGAGTTCGCTGGTGGCGGTGAGGTCTCCGCCGAAGGCTTGGGCGATGCGCCGGCTGATGGCGAGGCCTAGGCCGGTGCCGCCTTCGGATTCTCCGCCTTCGGCTTGTTTAAAGGGTTCGAAGATGGCGTTTAGTTTTTCCTCGGCGATGCCCATACCGGTGTCTTCGACTTCGAAGCGGAGGAAATGTTTTGGGGATTCGGCGACGCGGAGAGCGACGGCGCCTTCGTGGGTGAATTTGACGGAATTGCCGAGGAGATTGATGAGGACCTGGCGGAGTTTGATGGGATCGGTAATGATGCCGCGCGGGACTTCGGGAGAGGCTTTGATGGTGAAGGTGAGGCCTTTGGATTCGGCCTTGGGTTTTACGATATCGCGCACGCCGTCGAGGAGTTTGCTGAGGTCGGTGGCCTCGGGATTGATTTCGAGTTTGCCGGATTCGATTTTTGAGAGGTCGAGGACGTCGTTGATGAGGTTGAGGAGGTGTTCGCCGCAGTTGCTGATGGAGTCGAGGCTTTTCACCTGGCCGGGGTTGAGGGAGCGATCGCGTTGGAGGATCTGGACGTATCCGAGGACGCCGTTGAGCGGGGTGCGGAGTTCATGGCTCATGTTCGAGAGGAACTCGCTTTTGGCTTGGTTGGCGGAGTCGGCGGTTTGTTTGGCGATGGCGAGGGCGGCCTGGGTATTCTCGCGTTCGAGCATGTCTTTCTCGATGGCGCCGGACATATGGTTGAAGGAACTGGCGAGGTGGCCGAGTTCGTCGGAGGATTGGTAGTCGACGGTTTGGCCGTATTGGCCGGCTTGGACTTGTCCGGCGGCGGTGACGAGTTGTTGGACGGGTTTGAGGACGCGGTGGTGGAGGACGAAGAAGGCGCTAAAGGTGAAGAAGAGACCGATGGCGGCGAGGGCGAGCGCGGCGTTGGCGTATTGTTTCCCGGTTTTTTTGAGGTGCTCGACTTCCTGGGCGGTGCGTTGGTCGATCATGTCCTGGAACTCGGCGATGGGTTCCATGATGGCGGCTTTGGCGTCGTGGTATTCCTTGCCGAACATGAGTTGGCGGGCCAGTTCCATATTGGGTTCTCTGGTGACGGTGTATTGGCCGGTGTCATCGGCGAAGCGGCCTTTGACGGCGTGCATGGCTTTTTCTTCGAGGAGGACGAGGTTATTGGAGCGGGCTTCGGATTCGGCGAGTTTTTGGAATTCCTCATCGGTGAATTGCATATCGCGCATGAGGTCTTGGAGGGCGACGGGGGGTCCTTCGGTGCCGGGTTTTTCGCCGGAGGCGACGACGAAGTCCCAATAGATGCGGGAGTAGTTTTCGGGGCGGGCTTGGGTGCCGTCGCGGATGGCGAGGACTTCGTGGAAGTATTGTTCGTAGATGGGGTTACCGGTGCTGACGTAAGTGCGGGCGAGGCGGGTGAGGTCGTCGGAGCTTTGGCGCAGTTCGTCGGCGAGCTGGAAGGATTTGAAGCGGCGTTCTTCGCTATCGGCGAGGGCTTTTTCGATATGGGCGGAGAAGTAGGCGATATAGACGAGACCGCCGAGGAGGAGGGCGAAGCCGGTGAAGATGAGGATGAAGAACGTGCGGACGGACATGGGGTGGGGTGGGCCGCGTGGCTAAGGCGACGGGAGGGAGTGCTTATTCTTCGATGAGTCCGTCGACGATATGGAGGACGCGATCTCCGGTGCGGGCGAGGTTGGCGTCGTGGGTGACGACGACGAGGGTTTTGTGTTGTTCGTCGGCGAGGTTGAGGAGGAGGGACATGATTTCCGCGCCGTTTTTGGAGTCGAGGTTACCGGTGGGTTCGTCGGCGAAGAGGATATCGGGGTTATTGATGAGTGCGCGTGCGATGGCGGCGCGTTGTTGTTCGCCTCCGGAGAGTTCGGCGGGGAGGTGGTGGAGGCGGTGGCCGAGGCCGACTTTTTCGAGGATTTCGGTGGCGGCGGACTCTCCGGAGCGGGTGTGGATCATGGAGGGGAGGCGGACATTTTCGAGGGCGGTGAGTTCGGGGAGGAGGAGGTAATTTTGGAAGACGTAACCCATGTGTTGGTTGCGGAGGCGGGCGAGGGCGGTGCCGGGGCGGTCGTAAACGGAGGTGCCGTTGACGAGGATGCGGCCGGATTTGGGGTGTTCGAGGCCGGCGAGAGTATAGAGGAGCGTGGTTTTTCCGGCGCCGGAGGCCCCGCAGAGGAAGAGTTTTTCGCCGGCGGAGACGGAGAGGTTGACACCGCGGAGGACGTCGACGGTGTGGTCGCCGATGGAGAAGGACTGGTGGACGTCCTCGGCCTGGATGGCGGGTGTCTGGCTGGCGGCGGCGGTATCGTCGTCGGCGTTCAAGGGGGTATTCTATACACCACGCCGGGGGATAAAAAAAGGCGGGAGAAGCAACCCAAGGGATAAAGGGTGTTCTCCCGCCGGAGGAAGAAGTGGAGTGTTTTCGATCGGAGGAGGGGGTGTGTGCGACCGAAAGCTTTGTCCTAACAGGTTAATAAATATGCAATCAGCGGCGTGACTTTTTCTTGGCGGTTTTTTTCTTTTTGCCTCCGCCTTTGACGGCGGCTTTGCGCGCTTTGATGGCCATATCGAGCGCTTTCTTTTTGCCGTATCGGCTGATGGAGAATTTTGCGGTGCGACGTCGGCCGCGCGAGTCGTTCCAAGCGGCTTGCCAGTATGCGTATTCGTTGCGGCCTTTGGCTCTGCTTACGACGTGTGTTACGCCGACGACGCCGCTCTTAAGAACTTTGCGTTTGGGACGGGAGGCGGCTTCTTGTTTTGTTTTGGGGAGTTTGGCGACGAGGGAATCGCGGAAGGCCTGGGCGGCCTTGAGGGCTTTCGCTTTGCCGCCGAGTGATTTGTCTGGGAAGAATTTCTGGGTGGTTTTGCCTTTGTGAGTGATGCGGACGTAGAAGCCGTGATTCTTTTTTTCCGGCTGATCAATTCTGCTGATGCCGTAATTGGGTCTGGGTTTCTTCATATCAAGAGTTCCGATAGATAGATCGTTCGTTCGTTCGTTCGTTTGCGAGACTACGGAGCCCGGAGAGAGCTCGGAGTTTAGGTGTTGGGAGACTGACCGGCGGAGAGGATTAGTTCTGGGACCGGAGGAAAATTTTAGAATTTTCCTATCAGAGTGCAAGACCTGATGTGAGAAAAGTTTATTTTTGTTAGCGAAACGCTCGGGCCGCATCCGGTTGCGTTAGTAAAACGGACGCCGGCGGTGCGTGGAACAATGTTAGCTCCGATTATTTGCCTGGGTTTGGCGAATGGCTTCGTAGAGGACGATGCCTACGGAAGTGGCGAGATTGAGGCTACGGGCGTTTTCGCCGGGCATGGGGATGGTGAGGAGTGCTTCCGGGTGGGTTTTGAGGAGGGAATCGGGCAGTCCTTTGGTTTCGCGGCCGAAGACGAGGTAGTCGCCGGGCTGGAAGGCTCCTTCCCAGTGGGGTTTTTGGGCTTTTGTGGTGAGGAAGTGGAATTTCGGGGGGTGAGGGCCCGAGGATTCGTCGGCGGCGTGGGTGAGGAGCTCGTCGAAGGAGTCCCAGAGGGTGACGTCGACGTCGTGCCAGTAGTCGAGTCCGGCGCGGCGGAGGCTTTTTTCGTCGAGGGAGAAGCCGAGAGGTTTGACGAGGTGGAGGCGGGAATCGGTGGAGAGGCAGAGGCGGGCGATGTTGCCGGTGTTCGGCGGGATTTCGGGTTCGACGAGGACGACGTGGAACATTGTGCGAAGTTCCCAGTTTACAGTTCCCAGTTGCCAGTTTCGGCAACGCGCCTTCGGCGCCGGAAGAATAGGTTGGTCCGCGGGTGCGGATTAAAGTTGTTGGAGGGGAAGCGAATTACGCTTCGAGGGCGTCGACGTTGACGCGGCGGCCGTCGCGATCGAAGCGGACGACGCCATCGATGAGGGCGAAGATGGTGTAGTCTTTGCCGAGGCCGACGTTTTTCCCGGGCTGCCACTTGGTGCCGCGTTGGCGGATGATGATGTTTCCGGCGACGACGTGTTCGCTGCCGAATTTTTTCACCCCGAGTCGCTGGGCGTTGGAGTCGCGACCGTTTTTGACGCTGCCTTGTCCTTTTTTGTGAGCCATTTTTAAGGGGCCGCGTTTCGCGGCGTAAGAGGTGGGAACCGTTCTTTGCTCAGAGAGCTACGAAGGTCATGAAGTAAAAGGTAAAAAGTGGAGATCAGGCGGAGATGCCGGTGATTTCGAGGCGGGTGAGGTGGCGACGGTGGCCTTTGGTGAGGTGTTGGCCTTTGCGGCGTTTGAATTTGAAGGCGATGACTTTTTTGTCGCGGAACTGGTCGAGGACTTTGGCGGTGATTTTGGCGCCTTCAATGAGGGGATCGCCGAGGGTGGTGCCGCCTTTATCATCGGAGACCATGAGGACCTCTTCGAAAGTGGTGTCCTTACCGACTTCGGCGTCGATTTTTTCGACGTCGATTTTGTCGCCTTCGGTGACGCGATATTGTTTACCGCCGGTTTTGAAGATTGCGTGAGCCATGGTCTCTGGCCGCCGGGGGCGGCGTGAAAAGTGTGAAAGTAAAAGGTGGGAGGGTGGCCTTGAGTGCCGTGGGTCCCGCCTTTTCCCGGAGAGGGACGGGAATCTGGCATGGGTTTTCGGGGCGGGCAAGGGTTTTTTTGGATTGGGCGGGGGTGGGAGACAGGAGTGGGGGTGGCCAGTAAAACATTACACGTATCACGTTTGGATGTCCGCTGGTCAGGGGGCGATCGTGTTGAGGAAGGGGGCGGGGTCGATGGTCGTGTCTTCGTGGAGGATTTCGGTGAGAATGGGGGTTTGGGGGAGGGTTTGTCGGAGGATTTGGGGGTTGGAGATGGACGCGGTGTCGCGGGTGTCTTCGAGGTGGTTGAGGACGAGGCCCGTGAGGGTGAGGCCGCGGGCCTTGATGGCATGGGCGGTGAGGAGGGTGTGATTGAGGGCGCCGAGGCGATTGGCGACCACGAGGAGGACGGGGAGGCCCAGGGATTGGGCGAGGTCGGCGAGGGTTTGGGATTCGGAGAGGGGGACTTCCCAGCCGCCGACGCCTTCGACGAGGACGATTTCGTGGTGGGTGGCGAGGGTTTGGTGGGCGGCGAGGATGTGGTTGAGGTCGACGGGGTGATTGGCGAGCTGGGCGGCGGCAAAGGGGGCGACGGGGGTGGGGTAGTGGACGGGGTTGATGCGATCGAGGTCGGGGCTTTCGGGGGAGGGGTCGAGCCCTGAGGCATCGGCGAGGGCGACGGCGTCGTCGCGGTCGCCGCAGGAGATGGGTTTGAAGCCGACGGCATCATGGCCGGCCTCGCGGAGCGCACGGAGGAGGAGGCAGGTGACGTAAGTTTTGCCGACTTCGGTGTCGGTTCCGGTGATGAAGATGTTCATGGCGACGCGGGGTAGTTTCTGTCGGTGGGGAGCGGCTGTCGACTGTGGGCGGAGATATTTTAGTGAACCTTTTTGTTTTGGGGGACGACCCAGGGGTAGAAATGAATGAGAAGAAGACCCGTGAAACGCGATCTCGAGGATGTTGGGGACGAGTGGCTGGTATTGAGGAGTCAGGAGGGCTCGGCAGGGGCCTTGGAAGCGCTCTTGCGGCGGTGGCAGGAGCGGTTGTGGCTGCAGGCGGTGCGGCTGACCGGCGACGAGGAGGCGGCGCGGGACGTGACGCAGGAGGCTTTGATTGCGATCTCGCGGGGCATTCGGCGATTGCGGGATCCGGCGCGTTTTCGGGCCTGGGCGTATCGGATTGTGAGCAATCGGAGTCGCGACTGGGTGCGGGGGCGGGTGCGGGAGCGGCGATTGGCGGAGGAATCGGAGGCGGCGGAAGCGGTGCGTCGTTCGGGGGAGGGCGGGGGCGGCGATTCGGGTCCGCTGGCGCGCTTGCGGGAGGGATTGGAGCGTTTACCCGAGGCGGAGCGGCACTTGCTTCGGCTGCATTACCAGGCGGGCTTGAGTGTGGTGGAAATTGCGGAAGTGGAGGGGATACCGGCGGGGACGGTGAAGTCGCGGCTGTATCGGGCGCGGGAAGATTTGAAAGCGATCGTCGGGGTGGACGGTTCCGGGGATTGAATGATGAGCGTTTGGCAATGAACTAACAAAGACACCAAGGAGCAGGACCATGAAAGACAGTGAGATAGATGATGTGATTCGCGAAGCGTTCGACGACGAGGACCGGGCGCTTTTGGAGAAGTATGCCGATGAGCCTTCCTTGTTGGAACTGGTGGCGGAATCGTTTCGTGGTCGCTCGCGATGGGTGACGATTCACGTGTATGTCAGCGGGATCATTTTGTTTGGATTGGCGATCTGGTGTGCGGTGCGGTTTTTCGACACCGATGTCGAGAACACGCGGGCGTTGATTGGTTGGGCGACGGGATTCTTGTTGTTCATGCTGATCACCATGATGACGAAGGTTTGGGCGTGGATGGAGATGCAGCGGCATTCGCTGGCGCGTGAGATCAAGCGCCTGGAATTGGAAGTCGTGCGGATGGCGCAGCGCGGGGACTGATGGGATGTGACCGGGGGCGTTTCCATGACGCGGGCATCATCGAGGTCATCGCCCTTGTTCGGTCCAGACACACCGGGCTACATCGGAAAAGGCACGTTCTTTGCTTCTCTCCATTCCATCGCGAGTTGCATTTTTTTCCGTGTGCGAAAGGCTGTTGCATGAGCACACCTTCCAGTATCGATGAAGTCACGCCCGAGTGGCTGACGGATGCCCTTGCCCAAGAAGGCCACCTCACCAATGGCAAGGTCGTGGGAACCAAGGTTCGTGAGATCGGAGCGGGCATCGGCTTTCTCAGCAGGGTTGCCTGTGTTTCGCTCGAGTACGATCATCCGGAACCGGATGGGCCGTCGGCGGTCGTCGTCAAGCTTGAGCCTGACGCCGGAACCTTGCGCGATCTCAGCGACGAAGTGCACGCTTTTGAAAGAGAAATTCGCTTTTATCGCGAGGTTGCGCCTCTGTCTCCGATCCGCTTGCCTCAGTGTTATCATGCGGCGACGGAGCCAACGCAGGTCCTCGTGATGGAGGATTTGACGTTCGCCACTCCGTGCGATCAGGTCGCGGGACTGCACGCGACCCAAGTGTTGGAGATCGCCCGGCTCATCGGCCGGTTCCAGGGCCGGTTCTGGGATAATGACGCGCTCGCCAAGCTCACCTGGATGCCAACGACAAATCGCGAGTTCTGGGGTCGATTCGATTCGCTTTGGGACTCCTTTGTCGACAATTTTGACGGTTCCCTGGATGCGTCCGCTCGCGAGTTGGGGGAAAGGTTTCGGGGCAAGAGTCAATGGCTGGAAGAAGAAGTGGGTCGCCGGCCCGCAACTCTGGTTCATTCGGATCTTCGTGCGGATAACATTTTGCTCGGGCCCCCTGGAACACCTGACTCGGTTCTAATTCTCGATTGGCAACTGGCTGCCCGCAGCCTGGGTGCTTTCGATATCGCCCGTCTGATGGGAGGAAGCGAACTGCCGGAAGAGAGGCATGATCATCAACTGGATGTTTTGCGAGGATGGTATGAGGCCGTCCATGAGAGTGAGGTCGATTATGGCTGGGAAGAGGCGCTGTATGATTTGCGCTTGGGCGGATTGCTTATGATTTGCTGGGCTCTCCAGTTCCATGACGGCGTCGCGGGGTCAGAGGGCCGTCCGCGGGAGCTGGTCAAACGGGTGTGCGAGAGGGCCTTTGATTCGGCAGTTGAAATGGATGCGGCCAGCATTCTTCCCGTGCGGTAAGGGATCGGATCAAGGCTCCGGAGCATGCGGATGGCGGGCTAGCGATTGTCGGGCGAGCCAACCCGGAGGGTGAGAGGGGAGACTAATCGGCGCCGATTTGGGATTGGATGGCGTTGGCGATGGTGTCGGCTTGGGTTTCGATGTATGCGGCGTCTTTGCCTTCGATGAGGAGGCGGATGAGGGGTTCGGTGCCGGAGTAGCGGAGGAGGGTTCGGCCCTGGTCGCCGAGGGTGGCTTCGGTTTCGGCGATGAGCGTTTGGGCGGCGGTGAGGTCTTCGACGGGGGGTTTGTCTTTGACGCGGATGTTGCGTTGGGCCTGGGGGTATTTGGTGAGGACTTGGCGGAGTTCCGAGAGGGGTTTCCCGGTGGCGGCCATGATTTGGAGGAATTGGAGGGCGCTGATGATGCCGTCGCCGGTGAGGTTATGGTCGTGGAAGATGAAGTGGCCGGATTGTTCGCCGCCGAGGTTTAGGTCGTGTTCGCGCATGGCTTCGAGCACGTATCGATCGCCTACCTTGGTGCGGAGGACTTTGCCGCCCCTGGATTCGACGAGTTCATTGAGGGCCCAGTTGCTCATGATGGTGGCGACGAGGGTATTGTCGGCGAGAGTGTTGTTTTCGAGCATGTGGACGGCGGCGATGGCCATGAGTTCATCGCCGTCGAGGACGGAGCCGGTTTCATCGCAGAGGAGGACGCGATCGGCGTCGCCATCGTGACTCACTCCAACCAGCGTGACGCTGGACCCGGATGCCGCTGTGGGCGGCGCGCTCCCTTCGTTCGCGCCTGGCGGACGTTCAGGTTCTGGTGTGGCCGATGGCCGCGGCGGTTTTGAGGCGGGGTCGGCTTTGATGGATTCCTGGATGGTTTTTGGGTGGGTGCAGCCGCAGGATTTGTTGATGTTGACGCCATTGGGTTCGGTGTGGAGGGGGATGACGTCGGCGCCGAGGTGTTTGAGGATGGCTTCGCTGGTTTGGTGGGCGGCGCCGTTGGCGCAGTCGAGGTGGATGCGGAAGTTTTCGAGCGGGGAGGGATTGGCGTGGACGGTTTCGAGGGCGAAGTGGACGTATCGTTCGACGGCGTCTTCGAGGGGGCCGGTGCGGCCGGGGTTGTTGGCATGGGGAAGCGGGGTGGCGTCGTCGAGGACGAGGGTTTCGATTTGGGCTTCGAAGGCGTCGTCGAACTTGTATCCGTCGTGGCCGAAGAACTTGATGCCGTTGTCGTGGTAGGGATTGTGTGAGGCGGAGATGACCACGCCGAGGGCGGCGTTGAGGTTGCGGGTGAGGTAGGACACGGCGGGAGTGGGGATCACGCCGAGGAGGGTGACATCGACGCCGGCGGCGTTGAGGCCATCGGCGAGGGCGGATTCGAGCATGGGGCCGGAGACGCGGGTATCGCGGCCGATGACGGCGGCGGCCGGGGACTGGGATTGTTGGATGAGGAGGCTGCCGACGGCCTGGCCGAGTCGCCTGGCGAAGTCGGGGGTGAGGGGGTATTCGTTGGCGAGGCCACGGATACCGTCGGTGCCGAAGAGTTTGCGGGACATGGTGGGAGACCGCGTATCGGGCGGTGTAGAGGGAAGGTGTCGGTGAAAGGCGGGCATGCCGCCAGAAAAAACGAGCGCTAAGTTCTTATTAGTGATCAGGCGATGTGGGCGAAGTCCGGGAGAGCGGGCGGGAGGGCGCCCTGGCCGGGGACGGGACCGTCGGGGACGGGGTATCGGCCGGGGATTTTGCTTCTGGTGACGTGGTTATCAATCAGATACCAGATCGCGAACGCCAGCAGCAGGCTTGCGAGTTTCGCTCTCCAGTTGTGGAGAATCACTTCTTTCATCGGCGGATTTTTCTTCGTCGTCTACTTTGAGGAAGAGGAGTTTTTGGAGTCGTTTTTTGAATTTATCGCGTGGGACGTCGCGTTCGAGTTTGCCGTTGTGGGCGAGGGAGATGTGGCCGGTTTCTTCGGAGACGATGACGGCGATGGCGTCGGTTTCTTCGGTGATGCCGATGCCGGCGCGGTGGCGGAGGCCGATGGAGCGGTCGCTGAGTTCTTTTTGGCTGACGGGGAAGACGCAGCCGGCGGCGGCGATGCGGTCTTGGAGGATGATGGTGCCGCCGTCGTGGAGGGCGCCTTTGGGGTGGAAGATGGCGAGGGCGGTTTCGGGTGAGAAGATGGCATCGAGTTCGACGCCGGTTTCGAGGTATTGTTTGAGGGCGATGCCACGTTCGATGGCGATGAGGGCGCCGTATCGTTTGCTGGAGAGTTGTTGGACGGCGTCGTTGAGTTCTTCGAGGAGTTCGCCTTTTTGTTGGCTGAAGGGGGAGAAGAAGCGATGGGAGCCGAGTTCGGCGAGGGCGCGGCGGAGTTCGGGCTGGAAGATCACGACCATGGCGATGGCGAGGAAGACGGAGAAGCTTTTGATGATCCAGTCGAGGACCTCGAGGTTGAGGGCTTGGGAGAGGAGGGAGAGGGCGATGAAGGAGACGAGGAGGCCGATGAAGATGCGGGCGCCGCGGGTGGCGCGGAAGTATTTGTAAGCGAAGTAGACGATGACGGCGAGGATGAGAATCTCGACGCCGTGTCGCCAGTGTTCCTGGAAGAACTCGATGATGGTGGAGTCTGGCACGGTGATAGGCTTTGGGCCAAGGGCAGTCTACCACGGGGGTGGGAGGGATGCGAGGAAGGGATGGGGATGGGAAGATTGAATGATGAACAGGGAATTGTGAAGTTCGAGGCAATGGGGGGGCGGGAGCGAGCGGGGGCTGATAGTTGTGAGGAGGTTCTTTGGGAGACGTGGCCGCGCGGGAGCGCAGCCCTCCAAAATGGGATCGGACCGAGTGCTATGGGGTGTGGGCGGAGAGGATGGCTTCGGTCATTTTGAGGGCTTGGGCGTTGGGGGCGACGTCGTGGACGCGGAGGACGCGGACGGCGTCGCCTTGTTCGCGGGCGAAGCTGGTGAGGGCGACCGTGGGCCACAGGCGATCGTCGAGGTGATCGGAGTCGAGGAGTTTGCCGATGAAACTTTTCCGGCTGACGCCGAGTAGGAGGGGGCGGTTTTCGACGACGAGAGCGGGGAGGTTTTGGAGGAGGGCGAGGTTGTGTTCGAGAGTTTTGCCGAAGCCGATACCGGGGTCGAAGAGGATGGCTTCGGGAGAGATGCCGGCTGCGGTGGCGTTTTGGAATTGGGATTTGAAGAAGGTGCGGACCTCGGCGACGACGTCGTCGTATTGGGGGGCTTGTTGCATGGTGCGGGGGTTGCCTTGCATGTGCATGATGACGACGGCGGCGTTAGTGCGGGCGGCGAGGGGGAGCATCTCGGGGTCGCCGGTGAGGCCGGTGACGTCGTTGATGATTTCCGCGCCGGCGTCGAGGGCGGCTTCGGCGACGGGGGCTTTTGAGGTGTCGATGGAGATGAGGGCGTCGGGGAGGGAGGCCTTGATGGCATTGATGACGGGAATGGTGCGGGCGAGTTCGTCATCGATGGAGACCTCGGGGGCGCCGGGGCGGGTGGATTCGCCGCCGACGTCGATGATGTCCGCGCCTTGGGCGATCATGTTTTGGGCGTGGGCGAGGGCGAGGTCGGGGTTGAGGAATTGGCCGCCGTCGGAGAAGGAATCGGGGGTGGTATTGAGGATGCCCATGATTTGGGCGTGATGGGCGAGGTCGAGGGATCGGGATGGGGTGCGCCAGGTCATGGTAGGCCGTTCCGATGGAACGGGTAAAAGGTATGAAAGTAAAAGGTAAAAGGTGGTTGCGCGGACGGTGGCTTGGCGGAGCCTATTTTTCCGTGGAAGGGCGGGTGGGGAGCGTCTAGGCTTGGGGGTCTATGAGTTTGCGACGAAGGATTGGGGTGGCCGGGGTTGGTGGGGTTTTGGTGGTGGCGGGATTGTTGTGGGCGGGGGTGATGGTGGAGCGGGTGGAGGGGCGGACGGGTGTGGATATTTGGTCGCGGACGATTTTGCATCCGGACGGGAGCCGGACGATCTCCAAGAAGGATACGAACGCGCAGGTGATCAACCAGGAGACGTTGAATGCGACGGGGCAGTTGATCATGAAGCGGGTGTATCAGTTGGATGCCGAGGGGAAGGAGCAGCGGGGCTTTGTTTTTGATTCGCGTAATCAGTTGATTTACCGGATCGGGTTTTTCTATGACGAGATCGGGCGGCTGAAGGAAGAGGCATTATATAATACATTGGGGGTGGTGGTGCGGCGGCAGATTTATGAGTATGATCGGGTGGGGAATCTGATACGGCCGGTGAAGGCGTTTACCTTTGAGGGGGCGATTCCGGCGAATGCGGTGAGTCCGGACCGTGCCTTGATGAGTGCGGAGGAGATGAGCCGGGCGGCGGCGGGTGGGCGGAGCGGGGAAACGTCGTCGTCGAAAGAGAAGAAGCCGGGGATTTTCAAGCGGATTTTTGGGAAGAAGGACAAGAAGTAGGGGGGTGTGAATGACGGCGCGGCAGGTTTTTTATGAGGGGCATGTGCAGGGGGTGGGGTTTCGCTATACGACGAAGCAGGTGGCGATGGGATTTGATGTGCGGGGGTGGGTGAAGAACCTGGCGGACGGGCGGGTGGAGATGTTGGTATTGGGGGAGGCGGAGGAGGTGGAGGAATTTTTGCAGGAGATTCGGGACAGTGTTTTGGGGGGGCATATACGGAATGAGACGGTGGAGGAGATTGTGCCGCCGGATGGGGTGACGGGGTTTTCGATTGAGCGGTGATTGTTTTTATCCACAGATTACGCAGATTACGCAGATTGTGTGGTCTGGTAGCGCGGGCTTTGACGGAAAAGAGGGAGCGGGGAACTTTTTGTGGAAACGGGAGTACTGTCGTGATGAAATGCGAACAATTGGCGGCTAGGATGAGACGTGATGGTTGAGGTAGAAACGACAGTGGGGGCGGCGGTGCCGGCGGTGCGGATTGAGAAACTGGTGAAGGATTTCTCGGTTCCGTTCCGGCGGGAGAAGTTGCGTGCGGTGGGGGGGATTTCGTTGGAGATGGCGGCGGGGGAGGTATACGGGTTGATCGGGCCGAACGGGTCGGGCAAGTCGACGACGATGAAGGTTTTGTTAGGGTTGATTGCGGCGACGTCGGGACGGACGGAGATATTCGGGGTATCGAGCGGGAAGGTATCGAGTCGGCGCGAGGTGGGGTATCTGCCGGAGAACCCTTATTTTTACAAGCATCTGTCGGGGGCGGAGACCTTGCGGTTTTACGGGCGCTTGTGTGGATTGCGGGGGCGGGAGTTGAAGGCGCGGATAGGGGAGTTGTTGGAATTGGTGTCCTTGGAGGATGCGGCGGACCGGCGATTGGGGGGTTATTCGAAGGGGATGTTGCAGCGGATTGGGTTGGCGCAGGCCTTGATCCAGGAGCCGCGCTTGGTGGTATTGGATGAGCCGACGGCGGGGGTGGATCCGGCGGGGTCGCGGAAGATTCGCGATTTGGTATTGGAGATGAAGGGTCGCGGGATCTCGGTGATATTGTGTTCGCATTTGTTGGAGCAGGTGCAGGAAGTGTGTGACCGGGTGGGGATTATTCACCGGGGGCAGTTGGTAAAGGAGGGAGCGCTGGAGGATTTGATCAACATTGAGGAGCAGACGGATATTGTTTTGGAGAATGCGCCGCCGGAGTTGTTGGAGGAGATTCGGGCGAAGGTGGATGGGTCGGGGGCGCGGCTGGTGCGGATGGGGCATCCGCGGACGACCTTGGAGCGCTTGTTTTTGCGGGAGACGGGGGGAGAAGAGGGTCGAGAGAGGGGGGGCGAGTGATGGGGAGCCTGGGGCGGATTTGGGTATTGTCCGGAGCGACCTTCACGCAGTTGGTGCGGATGAAGACCTTTTATTTCCTTTTGATTTTCTGCGGGTTAGTGGCCTTGGCGGGTTCCTTGAACATCATGGCATACAACGCGGAGCAGCAGATGAAGCTGGTGAAGGATGTGTCCTTGGGGGCGATGTCGTTGTTTGCGTCGATCTTCGGGATCGTGGCGACGGCGATGTTGATTCCGCGCGACATGGAGGACCGGACGCTTTACACGATCCTGGCGAAGCCGGTCCCGCGGGTGGAGTATTTGATCGGTAAACTGTTAGGGGTGCTGATGGTGATTGCGGTGAGTTTGGCGGCGATGCACATTTTTTTCAGTGTGGTGTTGTATGCGCGACAGGAGATGTTGTTGGCGGACGATATGGCGATGATGGCGGAGCGCGCGGATTTGTCGGAGGAGGACGTGCAGAATTATGCGGAGCGGGTGCGGGAGCAGGGGGTGACCTGGAATTTGGTGAATGCGACGGGAGCGATCTTTATGAAGTCCTGCGTGGTGACGGCATCGGCGATGGTGATTTCGACGGTGGCGACGACGTCGTTGTTTACGATTATTGTGTCGATCCTGGTATTTTTCATCGGGCATGTGCAGGCTTTGGCGCGGACGTATTGGGTGGATGTGGAGGGGGGCGGCGTGGTGGCGAAGTTGTTCAGTGCCTTGGTGGCCTTGGTTTTCCCGGACTATCAGTTGTTCAACGTGATTGACGGGGTGGTGTCGGGTGAGTGGATTCCGTTTGGGGCGATGTTGAAGTTGGCGGGATTGACGGCGTTTTACGTGGGGATATACACCGTGGTGGCGTATTTGGTGTTTGCGGAGAAGGAGCTGTGAGGGGGTGGGGACGATGAGGCGATGGCGATACTGGTTGGCGGCGGGGGTGTTGTTGGGATTTGGGTTTGTGCGGGTGCCCTTGGAGACGGGGATGGAGGCGGAGTGGAAGCGTTTGCATTTGCGGGGGCCGGCCTTGGATTTGGGGATGCGGGAGGAGATCGGGCAGATGAGTTATGTTGCTGCGTTAGGCGGGTTTCGTTCCTTGGTGGCGAGTATATTGACATTGAAGGCGCACATTCATTGGGAGAACACGGAGTATACGCAATTGGGGAAGACGTATGATTTGGTGGTGGCCTTGCAGCCGCGCACGGGGAGTTATTGGGAGGAGTATGCGTGGCATCGGGGGTGGAACGAGCGATCGTTTTATTTGAATCACCAGGGTTTGCAACCGGGTTTGCGGCGGGAGTTGGCGGACGAGGCGGGGGAGGCGGCGCGAGAGGTTCTGGACCGTGGGATTCGGAACAATCCGGAGGACTATGCTTTGTATTTGCGACAAGCGGAGTTGTTACGGGACAAGCTGAAGGATTTTTGTGCGGCGGCGGAGTATTTCGGGCAGGCGGCGGCCTATGGGGGGCCGGGGTATACGCGGCGATTTGCGGCGTATATGTTGGCGAAGTGTGAGGGGAAGGAGGCGGAGGCGTTGGAGATGTTACGGGCTTTGTATTTGGAGGGGGAGGAGCAGCATTTGCCGACCTTGGTGACCGAGTTGGGGCGGTTGGAGCGGGAGTTGGGGGTGCCGGCGGGGGAGCGGTTGGTGGGGGGGAGCGGGGGGAGTGAACAATGAATATTGAACACGGAATTTTGAATGATGCAGTTTGAGGCAGGGGTCTCGGAAGTCAGGAGGCGACAGGTAGGGAGG